>NZ_DASZGI010000164.1:0-4220 GCF_035938995.1 Actinocrinis sp. | reverse complement strand
TCGAAGACGCCGGAGACCAGGATCAGCCACATCCTGCGGTAGGCGAGCATGTTGCGCTCGACCAGGTGCAGAGACCGCCGCGTCCCGTAGCCGACCGGGACCGGGATGGCGCGCGGTAGGGCGATGGTGGTCATCGTTGTCACCCGACCCCTTTCATGTCGTCTGGAGAGCGGCGGTCACGTGTGGGTCACTTGTACAGGCGGCGGCGGTAGGTCACCCGGGCGACCGCGTAGCCGCCGAGTGCGAAGGCGAGCAGGTAGGCGACGTGCACGAGCGTCGCGCCCCAGGTCGCCGTGCCGAGCGTGAGCGAGCGGCACAGCTCCACGCCGTGCCACAGCGGCGTGGCGTAGGCGATCGGATGCGCCCACTGCGGCAGCTGCTGCCAAGGGAAGAAGGTGCCGGAGAACAGGAAAAGTGGCGTCATCACGAATCGGAACAGGGTGTTCAGGCTTCCGTCTGATTCGAGAGTGATGACGTACGCCATGATCGGCAGCAGGAATGCGGCGCCGGTGAGCACGGCGCCGGGCCAGGCCAGAATGCCGAGGGCCGAGTGCACCGCGCCGAAAGCGGCCGAAAAGGCGAGGAAGACGCCGGTGAACAGGGTCATGCGGACCACAGCGAGCGCGGCGTGGCCGGCGACGATGTCCTTCGGCCGCTGCGGGGTGTTGACGGCCGCCCAGTAGTTGCCGAACCACTTCACGCTGCCGAGCACGGGGTAGGTGCCCTCACCGAATGCCGTCTGCATCGCGGTGGCGGCCAGCACACCCGGGGCGACGAACGAGAGGTAGCTGACGCCGCCGGGCAGGTTGTGGCTGCGGTCGACCAGTGTGCCGAGTCCGAGCCCCATGGCGGTCAGGTAGAACGCGGGGCCGAAGATCGCGGACAGCACGGTGCCGCGCCACGTCCGCCGCGAGTAGGTGACCCAGTAGCGGAACTGGCGGTAGACGAGGCGAGCGGATCCGGGCGGCGAGGGGATGGACGTGGCTGAGGGCGGCGATGGAGGCGACGGCGGGGAGACGGCGGTAGCGGTAGTAGCAGTCACGGGTCGGTCCTCTCGCTCAGTCGACCAGCGTGCGGCCGGTCAGGGTGAGGAAGACGTCCTCGAGGGTGGACCGGCGCACCAACGCGGTGATCGGTTCGAGCCCCCGGGCGTGCACCGATCGCAGTGCCGCCTCGCCGTCGTCGGCGTACAGCAGCACCCGGTCCGGCAGCACCTCTATCCGGTCCGCTATCCCGCTCGTCTTCTCCGCGGCCTGGTCCTGCTCGTCGAGGGGGAAGCGCAGCTCCAGCACCTCTCGGGTGCAGTAGGTCTCGATGAGGTCGCGTGGGGTGCCCGAGGCGGCGATCCGGCCCTTGTCCATCACGACGAGCCGGTCGCACAGCTGCTCCGCCTCGTCCATGTAGTGCGTGGTCAGGATGAGGGTGGTGCCCTGCTGCTTGAGCCGGTAGAGCCGGTCCCACACCACGTGCCTGGCCTGCGGGTCAAGGCCGGTGGTCGGCTCGTCCAGGATGAGGATCTCGGGGTTGTTGATCAGTGACCGGGCGATGGTCAGGCGCCGCCGCATTCCGCCGGACAGCGGCTCGACCTTGTCGCCGGCCCGGTCGGAGAGCTGGACGAACTCCAGCAGCCGGTCGGTCCGCTCCCGGATCACCGCCCGCGGCAGGCCGAAGTACCGGCCGTACACGTGCAGGTTGTCGCGCACCTGCATCTCGGTGTCGAGGGTGTCCTCCTGGGGGACCACGCCGAGGCGGGCGCGGATCGCCGGGCCGTCGGCGACCGGGTCCATGCCGAATACGCGCAGGCTGCCGCCCGTACTCGGCGACACGCAGCCGATCATCCGCATGGTGGTGCTCTTGCCCGCGCCGTTGGGGCCGAGAAAGCCGAACACCTCCCCGCGGCGCACCTCGAAGTCGATTCCGGCCACCGCGGTGAACGGCTCGGAGCCCTTCTTGGTGAAGGCCTTGGTCAGTCCGCGCGCCTCGATCAGGACCTCGCCGGCGAGGGGTGGCACGGCGGTCGGCGGGGGGTGGATGGTTTCGGACACTCTCCCGACGTTACTGGTCCGTGCCGACAAGCTTCGAACGGTTTTCGGCCGAAGGTAGGTGAGATGCACCGGCGCCGGACGCCTGTTACGTTCGCATCATGGTGAAACTGGGAGACACGGATCTGGACGTCTTCGGGCTCTGCCTCGGCGGCAACGTCTTCGGCTGGTCGGCGGACGAGCAGACTTCCATCGAAGTCCTCGACGCGTACACCGCGGCCGGCGGCAACTTCATCGACACCGCGGACACGTACGGGGGCAGCGAGTCCGAGGCGATCATCGGGCGGTGGTTGAAGGCCCGGGGAACCCGGGACTCCGTGGTGATCGCGACGAAGGTGGCGAAGAAGCCGACCCGGCGGGGCCTGTCCGCGGCGAACATCAGGGCGGCGGCCGAGGAGTCGCTAGGCCGCCTCGGCGTGGACCACATCGACCTGTATTACGCACACGAGGACGATCAGAGCGTGCCTCTGGAGGAGACTCTCGGCGCGTTCGACGCACTCGTGCGCGAGGGCAAGGTGCGGTACATCGCCGCTTCGAACTACACCGCGCCGCGCCTCGCCGACGCGCTGGCGGTCTCCAAGCGTGAGGGCTTCGCCCGCTACGCCGCCGCGCAGAACCACTACAACCTGCTGGAGCGGGCCGAGTACGAGACCGACATCGAGCCGATGCTGGTCCGGAACGGTATCCCGAGCCTGCCGTACTTCAGCCTGGCGCGCGGCTTCCTGACCGGGAAGTACCGCCCGGGCACGGAGATCGAGTCGGTGCGCGCGGGCGGCGTGGAGCGCTATCGGAACGAGCGCGGCTATGGAGTGCTGGCGGTGCTTGACGAGATCGCGGCGGCGCACGGGACGAACGTCGCGGCCGTGGCGCTTGCTTGGCTCGCCTCACGTCGGACGGTGGTGGCACCGATCGCGTCCGCCCGCACGACGCGGCAACTCGTCGAGATCATGCCGTTCCTCGATCTGAAACTGTCGGCATCAGAGCTCGCGCGGCTGGACCAGGTCTCCGCATAGTCCTGGCATGGGCATGGTCCTCGCGTAGTCCTGTTGCCCGCTTGTCTGTTGCCCGCTCGGTGCTGCCTAGTCCTGTGCGGGTGGGAGGCCGCTCTCGATCAGCTTGGCCAGTTTGGCGAACTCGATCTGCATCGCCGTGTGCTCGGCCTTGAGCTGGTCGAAGTTCACGGTCAGGGTCTGCAGGAGCTCATGGGAGGCGCAGTCGGCCTCGTAGTCGTGCTGCGCGAGCTCGCTGGAGATCTGGTCGCTGCGCTTCGCGGCGATCAGCAGGATCGCGCCCTGGAGCGCGGCGACGCAGGACAGCACGAGGTTGAGCAGGATGAACGGGTACGGGTCGAAGGTGCGCCCGTGCGCGCGGTCGACGATGATGTTGATCGCCATCCACAGCGCGAGGAAGCCACAGGCCCCGAAGACGAAAGCCCAGGAGCCCATTCCGTTGCGCATGTGGTCGGCGGAGCGCTCGCCGAGAGTGAGTTGGTCATCGCTGCGGACGCCGGGGTGGCGGTGCCATCCGGTCCGGATCCTCCGGACGGCACCGCCGGCCGCCGCGCCGACCCGGGCGTCGATCCTGGTCTGTGATGCGGTCATGGCTCCGGAGTGTCGCACACGCGGGCGACAAGCGCGGCGCGACCGGTGGATTCGGCCGCGGAGCGCGGCAGGAGACGAGACGCTACTCGCGCGTGGCGAGGGAGTCGCGGATCTGGGTCAGCAGCTCGATCTCAGTGATCTCGGGCGCCGTGTCCGACAGGCCGCGGCGGCGCCGGCGCATCTTCTCGAGGTGGTTCATCGGCGCGACGATGAAGAAGTAGACGGCGAGCGCGATGAGCAGGAACGCGATCACGGCGGTGGCGAAGGAACCGTACTTGATCTGCGACTTGTGCAGCGTGAGCACGAGGGTGGAGTAGTCCGGCTTGCCGAAGATCGCGGTGATCAGCGGCATGATGATGTCCGCCACCAAGGCGTTGATGATGGCGCCGAACGCGGCGCCCATGACGACCGCGACGGCCAGCTGCACGACATTGCCGCGCATGATGAACTCTTTGAAGCCTTTGAACACCGATCGCTCCGAATTCTTCGTGGATGTACGTTTATGTACATCCTTCAGTCATGCAGATAGAGCAACGAGCGCCCGACGTAGTGGTCACCGGGACGGACCAGCTCTGGA
>NZ_DASZGI010000163.1:0-28363 GCF_035938995.1 Actinocrinis sp. | reverse complement strand
GTCACGGTGAGGTTGTCGAGGTTGACGTTGCCGGTGTCGGTGGTGTCGAACTTGTAGGCGACGGTGTTGTTGCCGGTGTTGAGGGTGACGTTTTCGGTTTCGGTGGTCCAGGTGTTCCAGTCGGCGGTGCCGGGCAGGGTGATCTGCTTGAGTTTGGAGCTGTTGGTGTAGAGGGAGAGGGTCATCGTTGAGCCGGTGCCGTTGGAGTAGCGCAGGGTGAGCGTGTAGGTGCCGGCGTTGGGTGCGTTGATGGTGAAGGTCGTGTCGGCGGTGCCTTTGTTGGTGTCGGTGTATCCGGCGACGAATCCGGTTCCGGTGTAGCCGCTGTGATCGGTGGCGACGACCGCGCCACCCGACAGCGCCGCATTCTCCGCCTCGTAGGTGGTGCCGGCGGCCGAAGCCGACTGCGCCGCGAACAGGAAGGCCATGCCCAACAGCAGGCCTATGAGCGTGAAGACGGCAGTGCTCGCCGCGACGATGCGGCGGCTGCGTGTGCCGAGATCGAGCATGGCGCTCCAAAATTAAAGGTGTTGGTCCGGGTGAATTGGAGCGCACCGTAGCGCCGCTTTAATCGAGTGGCAATGTTCCGATTACATCGCCGAGATAAAAGATCTGTTCTCGGCTCACCGCAATTGTGTACTTAGAGTGGCTGTGAGCAGCGGCGATGGATAAGAGTCTCAGGTCTCTCATGCGCGCTTGCGAAATCGGATTCAATTCGCGTCGGTTTTTTGCCTACGGTCTTGCGTACGCCCTGGGGGGCGCGGAATTCACCGCTCGCTGCGGTTCCGCCTGTGCCTGTGTCTGCGCCTGTGCCGGTCCGGTCGAGCCGCGCACGACCAGCTCCGGCTCGTGCATCAGGACGCGGGGGAGTGGCGCGTCGCCGTTGATCTGATTGACCAGCAGGGTGACCGCCGCGCGGGCCAGCGCCTCGATCGGTTGCCGGAGCGTGGTCATCGGCGGGTCGGTGTACTGCATGAACACCGAGTCGTCGTAGCCGACCACGGATAGGTCGCGGGGCACCGACCGGCCGAGTCGCCGCGCCGCGCGGATCGTGCCGAGCGCGAGTACGTCGCTGCCGCAGATGACCGCCGTCACCCCGGCATGGCTCTCCAGCAACTCGGCTGCGGCGGCCTGCCCGCCCTCGAACGAGAACAGCGCGTGCGCGATGTGGTGCCTGATTCCGGCCTGCTTGGCGAAGGCGGTGAAGGCCGCGGCCTTGCGCTCGGTCGGCACATGCCCGTGCGGCCCGACCAGCAGCGCGATCTCCCGATGGCCGAGCGTGACGAGGTGCGCGAACGCCTGCTGCACCGCGGACGCGTCGGACGTGCTCACCTGTGGGAAGCCGGCATGGTCGACCGCCGCGTTGAGCAGCACGACCGGCACGCCGCGCTCCAGCAGCTGCTGGTGTTCCTCCTGTGTGAGCCCACCGCAGAACACCACGCCGGAGACCTGCTGGTCCAGCAGCATCGACACATACTCGGCCTCGGTCAAGCCGCCAGCCGATCGCGTGCACAACACCGGGGTGAAGCCGACCTGCACCAGCGCTCCGCCGACGCTCTCGGCGAGTGCCGGGAAGATCGGGTTCTGCAGCTCGGGCATCACCAAGCCGACCAGCCGCACGCCCACGCCGCGCAGCGCGGCGGGCCGCTCGTAACCGAGCACGTCGAGCGCGGTCAGCACTGCCTGGCGGGTGGCCTCGGAGACGCCTGACTTGCCGTTGAGCGCGCGGCTGACCGTCGCCTCGCTCACCCCGACCTTCCGGGCCACGTCCGCGAGTCTGCGTGTCATGTTACGGAACTATGTCACGAACATGCGCTGACTTGCAGGGGCATACGTTCTGGTTGCGCCCAGCGGTGCACATCTTGCGTAAGTTGATCCAACTATTGCGCGGTGGTCCCGCCCGCCTCTAATTTGTGCAGCACGCCGAGCCGCGATGCCCGTTCTACCAGCGCTTTCGTCGACGACTTGGCTTGCGCGCCGAACAAACCCGTATACAACCCGGGCCGGCGTGCGGCCTCTAGGGCGCCGCGAAGTCAGAGAACCGGGAACCTTCGCCCTGGCCGGCCGTACCGCGTGGCGGCTCGCGCCCCTCCCCGTCGATCTTGAGCTCAGGGACTCCACATGACTGGCAGACGAAACCGCAGCGCCGTTGCGACCGCACTGGTCGCCGGCCTGGCGTTGAGCGCCGCCGCGTGCAGCAGCGGCGGCTCCGGAAACACGGGCTCCGGCACCGGCGGCGGCCCGGTCGCGATCACCGTCGGCTGCGAGCCGCCGACCTCCCAGGCCTCCGCCCGCAAGAACTGGGAGGCGGACGTGGCCGCGTTCGAGAAGGCCAACCCAGGCGTCACGGTCAAGGGCGACGACTCCAACCCCTGCGACGACCCGGCCACCTTCGACGCCAAGCTGGCCAGCGGCAAGATGGACAACGTCTTCTACACCTACTTCACCGACGGTGCCAACGTCATCGCCTCCGGGCAGGCCGCCGACATCCAGCAGTACGCCTCGCAGATCAACGACTACAAGGACATCCAGAGCTCACTGCTGGACATCTACCGGCAGGGCGGCACCGACTCCGGCGACTTGTACGGCATCCCGACCGGCAACTACAGCCTCGGCATCGTCTACAGCCGCACCCTGTTCCAGCGCGCCGGACTCGACCCGAACAAGCCGCCGGCCACCTGGGACGAGGTCGAGTCGGACGCGATCGCCATCTCGAAGCTCGGCGGGGGGATCGTCGGCTACGGCGATTACAGCGCGGCCAACACCGGCGGCTGGCACTTCGCCGCGGAGGTCTACTCGCGCGGCGGGAAGATGGTCACCCCGGACGGCAAGTCGGCCGCGTTCGACGACGCCACCGGCCTGGCCACGCTCCAGTTCCTGCACAAGCTGCGCTACGTCGACAACGTGATGGGCACGAAGCAGGGCCTGCAATACAACGACCTGCTCCAGATGATGGCCTCGGGCAAGCTCGGCATGTACGTGGGCGCGCCGGACAACCTGACCTCGATCCACAGCCAGTACAACGTGCCGTACACCGACCTCGGCGTCGGGCCGATGCCGGGCGAGGCCGCGACGCTGGTGGGCGGCTCCGGTTACATGTTCAACAAGAACGACACCCCCGCGCAGATCCAGGCCGGCATCAAGTTCGTCGACTACGAGTTCATGACCTCGGGGCTCGGCCAGTTCGACTACCAGCGCCTCGCCCAGACCGGACAGCCGGTCGGCCTGCCCGAGCCGGACCTGTGGAGCGGGGCGGCGGCGACCGCCGACGCCGCCGCGGTGGCGAAGTACGCGAACATCCCGACGGCCAACTTCGCCGCCTACGTCGCGGCGATCCCGACCATGAAGCTGCTCGTCGAACCGCCGCAGGCGCAAGCGATCTACGCGCAGGGCGACAAGGCGATGGACGCGGTGCTGACCAGCCCGAACGCGGACCCTCAGGGACTGCTGGACACCTTCAAGAGCCAGGCGAACTCCATCCTGGCCAACGCCCAGCAGTAACCGCACCGGCCCCGCGACTGCGCCCCGGACGCGGCCACGACCACAGGACCCTGATCCACGGTCGCGGCCGCGCTCCAGGCGCCCGGCCCCAAGACGAGAGCACCCGACATGGCGACGATCAACCTGGCCCCGGCCATGGCCCGGGACGCCCGGGCGGCCGCCCGGCCCCGGCGGCAGCGCGCGCCGATCGGCCGCAGGCTGCGCCGCAACGCGACCGCGTACCTGTTCCTGGCCGGAGCCGTGCTCTGCTTCGCGGTGTTCTCCTGGTACCCCATGATCCGCGAAGTGATCATGAGCTTCCAGTACACGAACTTCGCCGGAAGCACCCGCTGGGTCGGCCTGAACAACTACCGGCACGTGCTGGCGGACCCGGACTTCTGGAGCGCCTGGCGCACCACCGGCCTGTTCACGCTCTTCGCACTGGTCTTCGGGTACGCGGTGCCGTTCTTCACCGCGGTGGTCGTCAACGAGCTGCGGCACGCGCGTTCGTACTTCCGACTGCTGGTGTACCTGCCGGTGATGATGCCGCCCGTCGCCGCGGCGTTCCTGTGGCGGTGGTTCTACACGCCCGACGACACAGGGCTCTTCAACGCGTTGCTGCGCGCGCTGCACCTGCCGAGCGTGCAGTGGTTGCAGTCCTCGCACCTGCTCGCGGTGCTGTGCCTGGTGCTGTTCTCCACCTGGATCAACATGGGCGGCACGGTGCTGATCTACCTCGCCGCGCTGCAGGGCATCCCGGGCGATTTGTACGAGGCGGCGGAGCTCGACGGCGCCGGGATCATGCGGCGGCTCTGGCACGTCACCGTGCCGCAGACCCGGCTGGTCCTCTCGCTGATGCTGCTGTTGCAGATCATCGGCACGATGCAGGTCTTCCTCGAGCCCTACATCATCACCGGCGCCTCGAACGACACGACGACCGTCGTGTACCTGATCTACCAGTACGCGTTCAACTTCAACAACTACGGCAGCGCCTCGGCGCTCGGGGTCGTCCTCCTGCTGGTCCTGGTCGGATTCGCGGGCGGATACCTGTGGCTCGGCCGCCGGCTCGGCGAGGAGGAGTAAGGGCCATGAGAAGGTACGCGCCGAGGAGGAGAGCCGCCACCGGGGGAGCGCGGGTGCAGACCCGGACCCTGGTCTCGCAGGCGCAGCTGGCGCGGCCGCTGGGACGCACCGTGTACTGGATCGCGTTCTGGACGCTGATCGTCCTGTTCGCGCTGGTGTTCCTGTTTCCGCTGTACTGGATGCTCAGCGGCGGGCTGAAGTCGGCCCAGGAGATCATCCGCACGCCGCCGACGATCGTGCCTGCGTCGGCCGACGCGGCGAACTACGGCGCCGCCTGGCAGGACGCCGACCTCGGCCGGCTGATCACGAACACGGCGATCTACGCGTTCGGCGCGCTGGGCTTCCAGCTGGTCTTCGACGTGGCCGCCGCGTATTCGCTCTCGAAGCTGCGCCCGGTGTTCGGCCGCACCGTGCTGTTCGCGATGCTGGCGACCCTGATGATCCCGACCACGGTCATCGCGCTGCCCGCGTATCTGACCGCGAACAACCTGCCGTTCCTGCACTGGAGCCTGCTCAACTCGCCGTGGGCGATCTGGCTGCCCTCGGTGGCCAACGCCTTCAACGTCTTCCTGCTAAAGCGCTTCTTCGACTCGATCCCCGCCGAGCTGCTGGCCGCGGCGGCGATCGACGGCGCCGGGCCGCTGCGCACGCTGCGCTCGGTCGTGCTGCCGATCTCCCGGCCGATCCTCGGCGTCGTGTCGATCTTCGCGGTGATCGGGGTCTGGAAGGACCTGCTCTGGCCGCTGCTGGTGCTCACCGACACCTCGAAGCAGACCATCAACGTCGGCCTGCGCCAGCTGAGCGTCGGCCTGCCGGAGAACGTGCTGATCGCCGCGCTGGCGATCGCGAGCGTGCCGACGATCATCATCTTCCTGATCTTCCAGCGCAACATCATGGCCGGACTGACCGCTGGGGCCATGAAGGGCTGATCCAAACGGCTGACGCGGTCGCGGACGGCCTGCTCCACAGGGCGTCCGCCGGAGCTGCGCTGCCTTTCTCCTGGGAGCAAACGATGAGAAACCGGAAAACATGGACCGCGACGATCGCCGTCGCGGCCGTCCTGGCCGCGTCGTCGGGCGCCGCAACGGCGCAGAGCGCCGACGTGGCCAGGGACTCGCGGTCGGCCGGCGCGGAGGTCCCGTTCACCGAATACAACGCCGCGACCAGTCCCCACGCGAAAACCAACGGCCTGATCCTCGGGCCGGACTACCGCTACGGCACGCTTGCCTCCGAAGCGACCGGCCGGCAGGCTGTGCAGCTGATCGGCCAGGGCGAGTACGTGTCCTTCACGCTCACCGAACCGGCGAACGCGGTCGACTTCCACTACGCGATTCCCGACTCGCTGCACGGCGGCGGGATCACCGCTCCGCTGGACCTCTACGTCAACGGCTCGCTCGCCACGGCACTGCCGCTGACCTCCGAGTTCAGCTGGCTCTACGGCAAGTATCCGTTCAGCAACAACCCGAGCGTCGGCCAGCCGGACGGCCAGGTGCCGCACGACTTCTACAACGACGCGCGCTACCGCTTCGCCACCAGGCTCCCGGCAGGCACCGTGGTCACCCTGCGGGTCGGCCCGGGCGACAACGCGCCCTGGTACGTCGTGAACACCGCGGACTTCGAGCAGGTCGGCGCGCCGACCGCGAAGCCGGACGGCTACCTCGACGTGACGCAGAGCCCGTACAACGTCGACGACACCGGCGCCACCGACGTCACGAACGCGCTTCAGGCGGCGATCAACGCCGCGTCGGCTGCCGGTCAGGGCGTCTACCTCCCGCCCGGCACGTACACGGTCAGCCGTCCGCTCAATGTGAACAACGTGACCATAATCGGAGCCGGTGAGTGGTATACCGAGCTGACCGGGAAGAACGTCGAGTTCAGCGGGAACCAGAACCCACCGAGTACCCACGTGGACATCTCCGGTCTGTCCATATTCGGCAACGTCGACGTGCGCGACGACAGCAACACCGAAGACACCGGGTTCAACGGCGGCTTCAGCGCCTCGCGCATCTCGCAGGTGTGGATCCAGAACGAGAAGGTCGGCATGTGGGTCGTCGGCCCGAGCACCGGCCTGACCGTCGACCGGCTGCGCATCCAGGACACCACCGCCGACGGGGTCAACTTCAACGCGGCCGACGGGCCGATCACCGACTCGGTCATCGAGAACAGCTTCCTGCGCAACACCCAGGACGACGGCCTGGCGCTGTGGTCGGAGAACTACGGCGACACCGGCATCACCATCGCCCGCAACACCGTGGACTCGCCCGGCCTGGCCAACAACATCGGCATCTACGGCTCCGGCGCGAACGACACGGTCGTCGGCAACCTGTTGCAGGACACCGTCACCCGCGGCGGCGGCATCGGGATCGGACAGCGGTTCAACTCGGTGCCGATGTCCGGACCGCTGAACATCGTCGGCAATACCCTGATCCGCACCGGCCAGTGGGACCCCGGCTGGGACTACGGCGTCGGGGCGGTCTGGTTCGACCCGCAGCAGGGCGACATGACCGCGCCGGTGAACATCGTCGGCAACACGATCGCCGACAGCCCGTACTCCGCCTTCATGTTCCAGAACTCGAACGCCTACACCGGATCCGCGGTCACGACGCCGCCGACCGCCGGATACCGCGTCAGTGGCGTCACCCTCGACGACAACGCGATCCGGGGCGCCGGAACCTTCGCCTTCCAGGAACAGGCCCCCGGCTCGATCCTGGTCTCCGACACGCACGCCACCGACGTCGGCGCGGCCGGGCAGTTCGTCTGCGGCTCCGGATTCACCGTCGTGGACGGCGGCGGCAACTCAGGGTGGCGCGACACGACCTGCGGCATGCCCACGCACTCGCCGCTGTGGGCGTATCCGGGCACGACCACGTTCGAGGCCGCGACCGTCGGCCAGGCCACGCCGACACAGAAGATCGTCGTGATGAATACCGCGCCGAGCGCCACCGGCCTCGGCCAGATCGCCGCGAGCAGCGGCTTCACCGCGACCACCGACCCGACCCACCCCTGCGGCACGAGCCTCGACGCCGCCGCGACGCCAGATGACCCCGCCACGTGGTGCGTCATCGATGTCTCCTTCACCCCGACCTCAGACGGAGTGACCAAGGGCACGCTCACTATCCCGGCCGCCGAGCCTGGGCAATCCGCAACGGTCCAGCTGATCGGCAGCACCGACCCGATCGGCGGAAACGGCGGCGTGGCCCCGCCGGAGAACCTGGCGCTGAACGCCGCGATGACCGCCAGCAGCGCGCTGCCCGGCTTCCCGGCGACCAACGCGAACGACGGAAACGACGGCTCCTACTGGGAAAGCCAGGACGGCGACCCGTTCCCGCAGACGCTGACCGCCGACCTCGGCACCGTCCAGTCCACCAGCAGCATCGTCCTGACACTCCCGTCGAACTGGGGAGCGCGCACCGAGACGCTGTCGGTGCTCGGCTCGACCGACGGCAGCACCTTCACCACTCTCGTCCCCTCGGCCGACTACCTGCTCGACCCGGCGACCGGCAACACCGTCACGATCAAGCTGCCCGTCGGCACGCAGGAACGCGCGCTCGAACTGTCCGTCACCGGCAACACCGGCTGGCCGGCCGCCCAGATATCCGAGTTCGAAATCTACTCCTGAACCCACAGACCCGGCCGGGGCGCGCGGGCCGCACTCCCGCGCACCCCGGCCGGACCGCTTCACAGAAAACTGATTTCAGCATGCACGTGAGGAGCACTGCAGCCATGGCCATCGACACGCAAGCAGTCCCAGCGCCAGGGGCCCCGACGCGCGACAGGACAGCCTGGTGGCGCGACGCCGTGATCTACCAGGTGTACCTGCGCTCGTTCGCCGACGCCAACGGCGACGGCGTGGGGGACCTGGCCGGCGTCCGCTCCGGACTGCCGTACCTGGCCTCGCTGGGTGTTGATGCGCTCTGGTTCAATCCCTGGTACGCCTCGCCGATGGCGGACGCCGGCTACGACGTCGCGGACTACCGCAGCATCGACCCGGTCTTCGGCACCCTCGCCGAGGCGGAGGCGCTGATCGACGAGGCGCACGCGCTGGGGCTGCGTATCATCGTGGACGTCGTGCCGAACCACTGCTCGGATCAGCACTCATGGTTCCGCGCGGCGCTCGACGCCGGTCCCGGCTCGCCCGAGCGCGAGCTGTTCTGGTTCCGGCCGGGCCGCGGCGCGCACGGCGAGCTGCCGCCCAACGACTGGAAGTCGGAGTTCGGCGGCCCGGCCTGGACCCGGGTCACCGAGCCGGACGGGATGCCCGGCCAGTGGTACCTGCACCTGTTCGCCGCCGAACAGCCCGATCTGAACTGGAACAATCCGCGGGTGCGCGCGGAACACGAGGACATCCTGCGCTTCTGGTTCGACCGGGGCGCCGACGGGGTGCGGATCGACTCGGCCACCATGCCGGCCAAGGACCCGCTGCTGCCCGACTTCGACCGCGCCGAGCCGTCCGGCCCGCACCCCTTCGTCGACCGCGACGAGGTGCACGAGATCTACCGCGCCTGGCGCGCCGTGGCCGAGAGCTACCCGGAACCCAGGGCACTGATCGGCGAGGTCTGGCTGGCCGACGCGGAGCGCTTCGCGGCGTATCTGAGGCCTGACGAGATGCACGCGGCCTTCAACTTCGACTACCTCAACTGTCCGTGGGACGCTCCCAGGCTTCGCGCCGTCATCGATGCGACGCTGGAGGCGCACGCCCCGGTCGACGCGCCGGCGACGTGGGTGCTGTCCAATCACGACGTCACGCGGCACGTCACCCGCTACGGCCGCGAGGACAGCGCGATGGGCCGCAGCCCGTGGCAGCACGGCGCGCCGACGGACCTGGAGTTGGGGACGCGGCGGGCACGCGCCGCGCTGTTGCTGAACCTGGCGCTGCCGGGTTCCTGCTACCTGTATCAGGGCGAGGAGTTGGGCCTGTGGGAGGTCAGCGCGATACCCGATGAGCAGCGTCAGGACCCGTTCTTCCACCGCAGCGGCGGCGCGGACGTGGGCCGCGACGGCTGCCGGGTGCCGCTGCCGTGGAGCGACACCGCGCCCCCGTTCGGCTTCAGCCCGCAGAGCGCGACCGTTCAGCCCTGGCTGCCCCAGCCCGCCGAGTGGGCCGCGCATACCGTAGAGGCGTTGACCGGCGTACCCGACTCGATGCTGGAGTTCTACCGCACCGCCCTGCGTCTGCGTCGCGAAGAGACCGCGCTGCACGGCGGATCCCTTTCCTGGCATTCGGGTCCTGACGGCGAGGTGCTCGACTTCCGTCGGGGAACGCTGAGGTGTGTGGTGAACCTGTCGAAGCAGCGCGTCCGGCTGCCCGAGTATGCGTCCGTGATCCTCGCCAGCGTGCCGCTACCGCAGCGTACCGACACGCTCCCGGCGGACGCGGCCGTCTGGCTGCGCACGCGGTAGCCATTCGGGTTCTTCAACGTTGGCCGTGGCTCTATGGCGGCTGTAGATCGCGCGGTGGGGAAAGGCGCCCCCGCCGCGCGATCCTTCGCCGCCACGGCCAACTTTGAAGAGGGGCCATTCGGACGCAACGCCCCGACGAAATGGCCCTCCCGCACAGCGGGAGGATTTTCCTAGACAGCGACCGGATGGTTACGCACCAGCGGTACCACGCCGTCGTCACACGGACCGGTCGAGCCACGCACCACCAACTCCGGCTCGTGCAGCAGCTCGCGCGGAGTGGGCTGGGCGCCGCTGATCTGATTGACCAGCAGGGTGACCGCGGCCCGCGCCATCGCCTCGATCGGCTGGCGCAGCGTGGTCAGCGGCGGATCGGTGTAGTTCATGAACGCCGAGTCGTCGTAACCGACCACGGACACGTCTCTGGGCACGTCGAGCCCGAGCCTGCGGGCGGCCCGCACCGCGCCGAGCGCCAGGATGTCGCTGCCGCAGATCAGCGCGGTGGCTCCGGCGCGCAGCAGGTCGCTGGCCACCGCCTGGCCGCCCTCGAACGAGAACAGCGCGTGGCCGATACGCCGCGAGGCGTCCATACCGGCCTTGGCCGTCAGCGCGGTGAACGCGGCGCTCTTGCGCACCGAGGGGCTGTGGTTCGCCGGGCCGACGAGCAGGCCGATGCGCCGGTGGCCCAAGGAGCGCAGGTGCACGAAGGCCCGTTCGACCGCGGCCGCGTCGTCCGTCGACACCTGCGGGAAAGCCACCTGTCCGCCCAGCGACCGAGCGCGCTGAATGTCGGCATAGTCGACCGCCGCGTTCAGCAGCACGACCGGCACACTACGCTCCAACAGCTGCTGGTATTCCTCCGCGCTAAGGCCGCCGCAGAACACCACGCCGGAGACCTGCTGGTCCAGCAGCATCGTCACGTACTCGGCCTCGGTCAGCCCGCCGGCGGTGCGCGTACACAGCACCGGCGTGAAACTGAGCTGCACCAATGCGCCGCCGACGACCTCCGCGAGCGCCGGGAAGATCGGATTCTGCAACTCGGGCATCACCAGCCCGATCAGTCGGGCGCGCACGCCGCGAAGCTGCGTGGGACGCTCGTAGCCGAGTACATCCAAGGCGGTGAGCACCGCCTGCCGGGTGGCGTCCGAGACACCGCTCTTGTTGTTGAGCACCCGGCTGACCGTCGCCTCGCTCACGCCGACTTTTCTGGCCACTTCGGCGAGTCTGCGCGTCATAACCATATTATGACATGGCACTGCGGTCATTTGCCCAGCTCAAGCAGCACTTCCGGCGATTTGCGACGGACTTGCGCGCGACACGGCACCGTTTGCGCAATATCCGGACGCGCGATGCGCTACCGACTTTCGGGCCTGATCGGACCGGCACGGTCGCCTACGCGCCACACGGGATTGTCGTCTGAGCGTCGAGATCTGTCCTCGGGCAATTCGCGCGTCCTCCGCCGCCAAGCCTGAATGTCGCGAGCAGCGCGCCAGGCATTCGAGCCTGGCGCGCTGCCCGCCGTCATCGACGGCCGCAGCCGCTCCGCGGTTTAGTTGCCGATGGTCAAGGTCGCGGTGTTGGAGACGGTTCCAAGAGGGCTGGTGACTGTGATCGTCGCGGTGGAGCCTGGGACGACGTGCCAGACCCCGTTGTCGCCAGAGGGTTGCGGGACGGTGAATGTGATTTGGGTGTCGCTCCAGCTGTCGATACTGAAGGTGGCGGCGTCGGGCGGAGCACCCCAGTTGGTGCCTTCGTCGCTGAACGTCAGGTAGCTGCCGTCCTGCTTCGCGCCGAAGCCTGTACCGGTGACGGTGACAACCTGGCCCGCGGACGCCGTGCTCGGCGAGACCGATGTGATCGCGGGCGCCGGGACCTGGGCGGCTGTATCTGTCACCGTCTGACCGGAGACGGCGTCCGTGTAAGTTGCCGCCGCGCTCAGCGTCGCCGTCTGCAGCTGCCCGGACGAGGAGGCCGGTGCGGTGACCGACCAGCTCGCCGTCAACGTCCCACCGGCGGTCAGGCTGCTCGCGGTCGACGGCGTGGTCGCGGTGGCCTGCCAGCCGGCCGGCACGTTCAGGGCGAGCTGGACGTTGTCGACCGCGCCCGGGCCGCTGTCGGTGAAGGTGGAGCTGACCGTCGTGGTCGAACCGGGCGCGACGTTCAGGCTGTCGGCGGGGTCGATCGTCAGCGCCGTCGCCGCAGGTTCGGCCGCCTGCACTGCCGTGCCGCCGATCTGGGTGATGGTCTCGGTGTGGTTGGTCGGCACGGAACCGACGACGACCTTCAGGGTGTGCGTGGCCGCGTCGTAGCTCCAGTCCGAGGATGGCAGGGTCTTGCCGTCCGCCTGCACCGCATGCGGTGCGGAGATGTCGACGAGGTCGACGGTGTACGACCGGCTACTTGGTGCGCCGGGGTAGGTGCCGCGTGCCGGGTCGATCTTGATGGTCGACTTGCTCGGGTCGTCGACCGTGAAGACGATCGGCGTCAAAGTGTCCTGACGTGTCTGGTAGCCGAGGCCGGTCCCGGCGTCGTCGTACATCGAGTACCGGCCGTCAGCGCCGCCGAACACGCGCAGGGTGAGCGGCGCGGATCCGGCGTCCTGTGCGTGGCCGGTGGCTGGCTGCAGCGGAACGATCCCGCCCGCCTTCACGAACACCGGCATCCGGCTGTCCGGAACCTCAAAGGTCTGGGTCGAGGGCCCTTGGAACGTCGCGCCGGTGAACCAGTCCGTCCACTGGCCTGGCGGGAGCCATACGGTGGTCGTCGCCACTTGGCCGGGGGTGGTGACCGGAGCCACCAGCATGTCCTGGCCGAGCAGGTACTCGGTCGGATTGTCGTACGCGGCGGGCTGGTCCGGGTAGTCGAGGTACAGCGGCTGCGTCATCGGCAAGCCGGAACTCGAGGCCTGCTGTGCGAGCGTGTAGAGGTAGGGCACGAGTTGCTCGCGCAACTGCAGGAATTGGTCGCCGATCGCCTGGGTGGCACTGTCGTACTCCCAGGGCAGGCGCGCGTTCTGGCCCCTGTCCACCCCGTTCGAGTGCTCGCGCATGATCGGCTGGAAGGTGCCGAGCTGCAGCCAGCGCAGGTACAGGTCGTCCGGGTCGTTCGAGCCGCCGTTCGGCGCGCCGAGGAAGCCGCCGATGTCGTCGCTGACGTAAGGTTCGCCGATCGCGGTCTCGTCCTGGGCCAGCTGCGCCTCCATCGCGAGGGTGTTCCAGGTGCTCCAGGTGTCGCCGGTGAACGCGACCGCCGAGCGGTGGTCCGCCCATGCGCCGGTCGGGTAGGCGCCGGCCTGCGAATTCTGCAGCGAGGCGCCGATCCGGGAGAGCACGAATCCGCGCTGACCGGTGTTGACCATCTGCTGTGCGTACAGGTGGTTGATCCAGCTGTCCGGCGTCGCGCCCGGCAGTGAGACGGTGCTGGCGTCGCAGCACCAGTCCAGCCAGGTGAAAGCCGCGCCGGCGTTGTAGAGCGGCTGCTGGAGCGCGAAGTTGGCTTCGGCCTGTGCGACGTTGCTCCAGTCGAACACGGCGCAGCCGCCGGAGACGCCGCAGGGGCCGGGCTGAAGAGTTCCGCCGGCGATGTCCTGGGCCTCGGCGTATTCAGGGTCGTTCGTCGCGATGCTGGAGTGGATATTGAGATCGACGTGGATCTCCTGGGCCTTGGCCCAGGCCAGGAACGACTGCGGATCAGGGAACAGACTCGGGTTCCACTCCCAGCCGTCCCAGGTGTTCGGGCTCTTCCAGTTCGTGTCGACCGAGAGCGTGTCCAGGGAGACCCCGTTCGCCTGGTACTGCGGAAGGATCTGGTCCTCGTAGTCGGACGTCGAGTACGGGTAATAACGGGAGAGCCAGTTGCCGAACAGGTATTCGGGCAGCAGCGGCGCGGGACCGGTCAGCTTGGCCAGGTCGCTCAGCGCGGAGGTGTAGTTCTGGCCGTAGCCGAACAGGTATCCGTCCTCGACGTCGCCGGTCGGCCGCGGTGCGATCCAGCCGTCCGAGGTCCACACGTCCGATCGCGTGTCGTCGAGCAAGTACCACCCGGACTTGTCGAGCAGGCCGGGCGCCATCAAGGGGATCGGCGCCTGGCAGGTGGCGCCGGACTGCCCGCTGCCGCAGTTCGGGGAGGCGCTGTAGCTGCCGTTCGTCGAGTCGAAAGAGCGCAGATAGCCGCCGAGCGGATTCGCGGGCGTGAACGAGGTGGCCGCGCCGCCAGTCGGGGTGACGGCTATGTCATCGATGTTCACGTTGCAGTCGTCACCTGTCGCGCATGTGACGTCGACGGCGTTGCTGCCTGACCCCAGGGTGACGGGGACTTGCACGGTGGACCAGTCGTCCCAGCTGGAGGTGGCCGGCAGCGTGACCTGAGTCGCGGTGCCGTTGACCACGAGGCTCATCGTGCGTGGTGCGGGTCCGCCGATCGCGCCGATGTAGTTCGCGTAGCGGATCGTCACCTCGGCGGCTCCAGCCGTCGCGCCGAGCAGTTGCCAGGACGCGGTCGAACCGGTCGCCCCGAATCCGGCCACGAATCCCGCGGTGCTCTGGTTTCCGGTGTGGTCGGAGGCGATGACCGCGCCGCCGCTCAACGCCGCCGCGGTGGACTGGCAGGTCTGGCCGTAGGTGCACTCTCCGGGCCACGTCGGCGAGACCGTCGGCGAGGAGCCCTGCAGCGGGTGCAGCAATTGCAGCTGGGTGTTGGCCGGGCTGAACGCCCCGGAGCCGAGCCGGTAGCGCAGCACGACGTCGCTGGTGCTCAGTTGCAGCCAGCCGTTGCTCTCAGTCTCGGTATAAGCCGGCACCGGGAAGTCGCGGTCCAGAACGGTGAAGGTGGGCTGATTCAGGAAACTGCCATCAGTCGAGTACTCGAGCCGGATCACCTCGGGGGACAGCACCTCGAAGCGGGCGTTACCGGCGACGACCGTCGCACCCTTCCGAGCCACCCCCTTCTCCGCGTCGATCTTCGTGGACAGATTCACCGGGGAAGTGTCGGACGTGGCGGCCGTAGCGGGCCGGACGGCGGCAGCCTGCGCGAATCCGGGCAGCGCCAGCGGCACGAGCAGGGCGCCAGCCGCGACACCGAATAACGCAGCGCGCCACCGTTGCCGCGAGGTGTGGAACGCGGGTCTGGGACTCGGAGGGGATGTGGGTGTGGTCATGTTCCGTCTTTCACAGGGGCGAAGGGCGATGCGCACGTAGTGCGGGTGGAATGGTGATGCCGCAGTAGCCGAGCAGGGCGCGCACGGCGGGCCTGCACGGAGGAGTGGGCGAATTGGGAGGGAAAAGGCGTCGACGCGTCAGGCGCCAGCCGGCGCGGCGCTCGAGTTGTTCCTCGAGCGCCGCAATGGTTCGGCGCTGGGCCGAGCCACAGGTCACGCTCGGCCCGACCCAGCGCAGTGGGCGGCGAGTCGGTGATCGTCTCGCCGCCCGTGGTTGGCGCTTATTCGTCAGGAGGGCAGGTTCCAGACCTGCGCCGGGGTGTTGTCGCAGGTGTAGAGCTGAAGTTGGGTGCGTTGTGTGGTGGTGGCGTTGGGGTCATCGAGGCAGAGGCCGGAATGGATATTGATCAGTTGGCCGGAGGTGGTGGCGCGCCATTGTTGGGCGCCGGTGTGGTTGCAGTGGTAGAGCTGGATGAGGGTTCCGTTGGTGGTGCCGCTTTGGGCGGCATCCATGCAGGAGCCCAGGACTTGGAGCGTGTTGTCGGGTGCGAGAGTCCACGTCTGCGCGGGAGTCTGGTTGCAGGTGTAGATCTGGATGGCGGTGCCGTCGGCGGTGAGGGCTCCGTTGTCATCCACGCACAGGTTGTTGCCGACCCCGGCTGTGATCGCTCCGGTGCGTGTGGCCGGCGTGGGCGGCAGCGTCCAGTTCTGGGCTGCGCTGTTGTTGCAGGTGTTGATCTGCAGTTGGGTGCCGTTGACGGTGGTGGCGTTGGGGTCTTCGAGACAGAGCCCTGACTGGGGGTTGACCAGTGAGCCGTTGGCGCCCTGTGTCCACAGCTGGGCGCCGGTGTTGTTGCACCCGTAGAGCTGGACCAGGGTGCCCGGCGTGGTGGCGCCGCCGGAGACGTCTAGGCATTTGCCCAATGTGCGCAGGGTGCCGTCGGTGGTGATGACCCAGTCCTGGGCGGCGGTTTGGTCGCAGCCGTAGATTTGCACGTGGCTGCCGTCGCTGGTGGAGGACTGGGAGTCGTCGACGCACAGGCCGGCGGAGACGCCTGAGGTGATCGGGCCGACCCGGGGACTGGCCGGCGCGACCGTGTTGCCGCCGTAGGAGGGCGGGGCCTGGTTCGCGGCCGACGCCCACGAGGTGTTCTGGCTCGTGCTCAGGTTGTAGGTGAGCGTGCCGCCGCTGCTGATCGCCCCGCCGGGCGCGTAGGCGTTATTCCATGCCCCGCCGTTCCACGTCGCGGACTGCACATATGGGGCGTTGTCCGCCGCGCCGTTGCCGTTGATGGTCAGGGTGCCGCCGCTGGGCAGGGTGAGCACGGCCTGGCTGAACATCGGCGAGCCGAGGGCGAGGTCGGCGGTGCCCGGGGTCTCCGGGTACATGCCGAGCGCGGACCAGACGAACCAGGAGCTCATCTCGCCGAGGTCGTCGTTGCCGTCGGCCAGGCCGCTCGGGGTGTCGGTCCAGATCTGGTCCTGAATCGCGCGCACAGTGCTCTGGGTCTTGTACGGTGCGCCGGTGTAGTCGTACTCCCACGGCAGCTCGATGCTGGGTTCGTTGCCGACCCAGGCGTAGCCGTTGGCGCCGGTGAAGCTGCGCAGCACGGTGTCCAGGTAGTGGTTCATGGCCGTGTTGCCGCCCTTGGCCACGGCAAGGCCCGCCAGGTTGAAGGGCACCATTCCGGTGTAAATGAACGAGTCGGCCTCGACGAAGTCGTTGCCGCTGGTGGGATCGAAGGCGGTCAGCCAGGTCCCGTTGGCGTTTCGGGGCGCGTCGAAGCCGCTGTTGGGGTCGAGCACGTTGCGCCACTCCTGCGCCCGGTTGGCGAAGGTGGCCTGAGCGCCGCCGTTGCCCAGCGCCCCGGCGAACGCGGAGAGCGCGAAGTCGGCGGTGTTGTATTCGAGCGTGGTGGAGACCGGGCCGTAGAAGTTGCAGCACCCGTACGAGCCGTCGTGCGGCATGTAGCCGGGGGCGGCCAGGTAGTTCAGCCCGGGCCGCACTTTGCTGGCGTTGGTAGCCTCGGCGATCATGTCGTTCAGGGCGGTGGCCGTGTCGAAGTTGCGCGCGCCGAAGGCGTAGTAGTCGGCGATGATTGCGTCTGCCGGATCACCGACCATGACGTAGGTTTCGCCGCTGTTCTCGGACCACTTGGGGAACTGGCCGGTCTGCGCGTAGTCGTCGATCATCGACTGCGCGGTGTCCGATGCGGCCTGCGGGTCGATCAGGGCTTCGAGTTGGGCCTGGCTGCGGTAGATGTCCCAGCCGGAGTAGTTCCCATAGGCGGCGGAGTGCCCTGCATCCGCGGTGTGCACCGAGCCGTCGAATCCGGGGTATTGCCCGTTGCTGTCGCTGATCACGTTCGGGTGCAGCAGCGAGTGGTACAGGGCGGTGTAGTACTCCTGCTGCTGGGCGTTGGTGCCTCCGCCGATCTGTGCCCGCCCGAGCAGCGTGTTCCAGGCGGCGTGCGCGGCGGACTGGGTGCCGGTGAAGTCCCAGTTCGGGTTCTCCGCCGAGAGATTGGCCTGGGCGTTGGCGATCGACACGTACGAGAGGCCGACCTTGGCCAGGACGGTCTGGTTGCCGGTGGTGTTGAAGGTGACGTATCCGTTGTTCGCCGAGGCGTTCGGCGTTGCCGTACCGGCCTTCGACTTTGCCTTCGGCGGCGTGCCGTGCAGGGTCGGCTTGTTCGGTGTCTCGGGCGCGTTCTTGTCCGCACCGGAGGTGGCCGCAGGCTTCGCGGTCAGCGGAACTGCGGCCGTGCCGTTGTTCGCGAACGACTGGCTGAACCGCATGTCGAAGTAGACGGTGTAGCTGTTACCGCCACTGCAGAAGTTGCCGCTGGTGACCTGCCCGCTGACCTCGGTGTTGCTCAGAACGTTGAACTGGGTGTTGGAGTCGCCGTTCTGGCTGCCGTTCAGTTTGAAGATCAGGTTCGCCTGCGTCGTGGCCGGGAAGGTGAAGCGGGCCATGCCGGTGCGGGTCGTGGTGGTCAGTTCGGTCTTGACGCCGTTGTCCAAGGACACGGAGTAGTACCCGGCGTTGGCAGACTCGTTGGCATGGGAGAACGAGTCGGTCGCGGAGGTGTTCACCGAGCCGACAGTCGGCAGGACCGGTATATCGCCGGCCGCGCCGCAGCCGGGTCCGGCGAGGTGCGTAAGGCTGAATCCGGTGATCGAGGAGTCGTTGTACTCGTAACCCCCGCCATCTGGGCGTGAGGGGGTGTCTGGACTCCACTGGACCATGCCGAGCGGCGAGTCCGCACCGGGGAAGTCGTCTGACGAGTTGGTCGTGCCGATGAACGGGTTGACCAGCGACGCGGGGTCGGTCACCAGCGCGGCCGCCGTGGCGGCCTGGGCCGGAGCGGCGAAGGAGCAGGCCAGCGCGGCGGCACTGGCGCCGGCCGCGAACACCGCGGTCACCCGCCGGCTCCGTGACGCATCGCGGCCGCGGCCAGGGCCGCGCCGCCGCGGATTTCGGATGAGCGTCATGCAGTCGCCTCCAGGAGGCACTCGGTCACGCTGCGGCGGAGCTGGAGTAGCGGACAGCAATGACGGTGCGGGTAGGCGCGAGGCAAAGGCCCATCGCAGCAGCGTGATAATCGAAATAGCGTGACAAAGGAACGCAGCCTGACAACCCAACCTGGCAACCCCACCCGACAACGTTGTCAGGCTGACGTTCCGACGCACATTCACGCACCGCGCACACCGGCTGTCAAGACGAATGAGGCGCCGGTCCGAGCCCGCATTCCCCCGGCCTTCCCAGCGCCTTCCAGGGCTTACGCTGCAACACGCCGCTTCACCTGAAGCAACTTGTTTATTTGTGCAAGATTTCTGCCGCAAAATTGAAAAGCTTGACGCAATTTCGTGCGGTCGGCGGATCGGCATTGACGGCTTGACGGCGGGCCCTCATACTCCAGCGATGCAGCGTAAACGCTTCCGGCGATCGGCGCGCGCCCGGGACCTGCACACTGAAGGAAGGCGCCGACATGATCTCTCACTGGTAGTTCCTCGGCGCCTGGATTTTTGCTAAATACGATCTGACAACGTTGTCGGTGTCGCCCGGGGCGGTGGCTTCGGTGATCGGCGCCTGCAGAACGCCGATCAGGGGCCGGCTTTGGCGGAGTTTCTCGATCTTGTGGAGCAGGCATGTACCCACGCTCACCACGCACCACCTTCCCCTTGAGGCGCACCGCCTCCTATGACGCCTCGGCGCGCACACGAATCAGCCCGCGCCGAAAGCGCCGCGCAGCGATCGGCACTGTTTTCGCGGCCGTCATGTCCCTCGCGGCGTCAGCCATGCTCACCTCCACCGCGTCGGCGACCGTCGGTACTGCGCCGACTGCCGCGTCCACGGCCGTGATCGACGGTAGTGCCCGGTTCGAGGTGCTGAGCCCGACGCTGATCCGCATGGAGTACGCCGGAGACGGCCAGTTTCAGGACGCTGCGACGTTCAACGCGGTGAACCGTTCGTTCCCGGCCGTGCCGTTCACCACCGACGTCAGCAACGGCTACCGCGAGATCATCACCAGTGCCCTGACGCTGCGGTATCGCGAGGGCAGCGGTCCGTTCACCGCCGCGAACACCTCGATCGCGGTCTCGGGCACGAATGTGACCGCCGCGCCGTCGTTCCCGTCCTACTGCGCGTTCGGCACAGCCTGCGAGGCCGAGGACGGCCTGCTGAGCTGGGGCGCGATGACCGCGTACGATCACAGCAACCACACCGGGTCCGGGTTCGTCGCCGGATTCAGCCAACCGAACAGCGCCGTCCAGCAGGACGTCTCCGCGGTGCCCTCCGCCGGGACCTATCAGCTCAGCGTCCGGTACGCGAATTCGACCGGCGGCGATGGACAGAACACCACGCGCACCCTGTCGACCACGGTCGACGGCGCGCCCGGCCCGACGCTGAGCCTGCCGATCACGGGGTCGTGGGACACCTGGTCCACCGTGTCGGTACCGGTCTCGCTCAACGCCGGGGTGAACACGATCAGCGTCGTGATGAAGTCGTCCGACAGCGGCAACGTGAACCTCGACAGCCTCGCCGTCACCGCACCCGGTGCCGCATATCCCGCGCCCGGCGCATCGAGTGCGCTGCTGACCACCGCCTACGGCGCGGGTCCCACCGACACGCTCGGCGGCTGGGCCAGCTCGCTGGACAACCAGGCTCCGGCGACCGCGACCGAGCGGCCCGGGATCCTGGACCGCGACGGCTGGTATCTGCTCGACGACTCGCGCTCCGCGCTGCTCAACTCGGGCGGCACCGTCACCGACCGGCCGAGCCACGGCGGCCAGCCGTATCAGGATGGTTACTTCTTCGGCTACGGAAGCAACTACAAGCAGGGCCTGTCCGATCTCAACGCCCTGACCGGCGGGACGAATCTGCTGCCGCAGTCCGCGTACGGGGTCTGGTACTCGCGCTACTACGCGTACACGGCCGCCGACTACGAGAACACGCTGCTGCCGACCTTCCGCAGCACGTTCACGCCGATCGACTGGCTGGTGGTGGATACCGACTGGAAGGCGCCCAACCAGTGGAACGGCTGGAACTGGAACAGCTCGCTGTTCCCCGATCCCAGCGCCTTCATGGCCTGGACGCAGCAGCAGGGCCTCCAGACGGCGTTCAACATCCACACCGGCATCTCCGGCTCGGACCCGCAGTTCCCTGCGACCAACGCGGCCGCCGGCGGGCTCTCGCCCGATCCCTCGCGCGGCGGCGATTACGAGTTCGACTGGTCCAACCCCAGCCAACTGTCCGCGTACTTCGCCCTGCACCACCCGTTCGAACAGCAGGGTGTGCGCGAGTGGTGGCTGGACTACTGCACCAGCTGCGGCAACTCCACCGCCAGCGACCCGCACGTCGCCCCGGACAACTTCATCAACCAGGCCTACGCGCAGGACGGCGCGGCCCGCGGGCTGCGCGGCTTCTCCTTCGGCCGCATCGGCTCCTCCGAGCAGGCCTCCGACTCCGGCAGCTACGCGCTCGGCCCCTGGTCCGAGCGGCGCAACACCATGCAGTTCACCGGAGACACCGAGGCCACCTGGGCGATGCTGGCGCTGGAGGCGCACTTCGCCGGTGACGAGGCGGCAGCCGGGATCTCGAACGTCAGCAACGACATCGGCAGCTTCCACGGCGGCCACCTGGCCGACGACATGTACGCACGCTGGGTGCAGCTGGGCACCTTCCAGCCGATCGACCGCCTGCACTCCGACCACGGCGACCGGTTGCCCTGGAACTACGGAGCCGCCGCCGACGCCAGCGCCGAACGGTTCCTGCGGCTACGCGAAGCCCTGGTCCCCTACACCTACACCCTCGCCGCACAGGCCAACGCCACCGGCGTCCCGATCATCAGGCCCCTGTACCTGGACTACCCGACCAACGCCGAGGCGTACACCTACAACCAGGAGTACCTCTACGGCGACAACGTGCTCGTCGCCCCGATCACCTCGCCCGACGACGCGAACGGCAACGGCTCGGTCAGCGCCTGGATCCCGCCGGGCACCTGGACCGACTACTTCACCGGCACCAGCTACACCGGCCCGACCACCGCGACCATCACCGACCCGCTCTCCCAGATGCCGGTGCTGATCAAGGACGGCGGGATCATGCCGGCCCGCACGAACTACGTCCAGGACGCCGCCGCGTCGCCGCTCACCCAGGTCACGCTCTCGGTCGCGGCGGGCGCGAATGGCTCGTTCCCGCTCTACCAGGACGCCGGCGAGGGCACCGGCTACCAGAGCGGCCAGTCGACCACCACACCGATCTCCTGGAACGACTCCTCGCGGACACTGACCGTCGGCCCCGACAGTGGCAGCTTCCCGGGGGCAGCGACGCAGCGTGCGTACACGCTTCGGCTGTCGAACGCGACCGCCCCGACCGCCGTGTTCATCGACGGCGTGCAGGTCCCCGAGACGGCGTGGAGCTACAACCCGAACCAGCGGGTGACCACCGTGGTCACCGCGGCCCTACCGGTCGGCTCGCAGCACACGATCACGCTCAGCGGCAGCGCCACCGCCAACCCGACCAGCGGAGAAGTCATC
The DNA here is from genome assembly GCF_035938995.1 of Actinocrinis sp. Classification (GTDB taxonomy): domain Bacteria; phylum Actinomycetota; class Actinomycetes; order Streptomycetales; family Catenulisporaceae; genus DASZGI01. Next base: position 6,207 of record NZ_DASZGI010000163.1, on the reverse strand, counting down.
GGCGACGGCGGCCTGTGCCTCGACGCGCGCGGCGGCACCACCACCAACGGCACCGCGATGCAGCTCTACACCTGCAACCACACCCCCGCGCAGCAGATCACCTACACCGCATCCAACACCGTGCAGGTCCTGGGCAAGTGCCTGGACGCCGCCAACGCCGGCACCGGGAACGGAACGCTCGTCCAGCTCTACGACTGCAACACCACCGGCTCACAGACCTGGATCGCCCAAACCAACGGCGAACTGCTCAACCCGCAATCAGGACGCTGCCTCACCGTGCCTAACGGCGACACGGTCGCCGGAGACGCGCAGCTACAGCTCCAAGACTGCACCGCCTCCCCGGCGCAGGTGTGGAAGCTGCCGCCCGGCCCGATCAACGGACCCGGTGGGTTGTGCGTCGACGTGGCGGGCGCCGATCCGACGTCCGCGACCAACGTGCAGCTGTACACCTGTAACCAGAGCGATGCGCAGCGCTGGTACACCCCCGGCGACAACACCATCCGCGTCTTCGGCAAATGCCTGGACGTGCGCAGCGGCGCAACGACGAACGGCACGCAGGTCCAGCTGTTCGACTGCAACGGCACCGGCTCGCAGACCTGGGTCAGCCAGTCCAACGGGTCGCTGCTCAACCCCCAATCAGGACGCTGCCTCGACGACCCCAACAACAGCCAGACACCCGGCGACCAGCTCCAGATCTACGACTGCAACAACAGCGCCGCACAGCAATACCGCCTCGGCGGCTGACAACCGAGCTCGGACGCCGGGCTTCGGCCCGGCGTCCGAGCCCCGCACCGAGTAAGGGAACCACCGCCGCGCGGACCAGCCAACGTCCGCGCGGCGACTTATGGTCGACTACACCATCTGTCGAATCGCCGACGACAGACCAAAACCGGCACGCTACGGGCAGCTACCCCACGCACGAACCGCACCAGCCATATAGGCCGTCAAGCTCAGATGGACTCCACACGGCTGAAGAACGAGAGATTGGACGCGGCGATACCCCGGATGCCGCACGCGGACCTGCGGCAGCTTCAGACTCGGATCTCGCCGGACCCGCGGAGAATGAGGCGTGTGGGCAGTTCTATGCGCTGGGTCGGGGCCCGCTCGCCACGCATGCGGCGGAACAGCAGTTCTGCGGCCATGCGGCCCATCTGAGTGGGGTCCTGGGCGATCACCGTCACGGGGACCGCGACCATGTCGGCCAGTTCGAAGTCGTCGAATCCGATCAGCGCCGGGCGGTTGCGCCGGGTGGCCAGCTCGCGCAGCACAGTGACCGTGGTTCGGTTGTTCCCGCACAGTAATGCGGTCACCGGTTCAGGCCCGGACAGCATGCGATCCAAAGCGAGCCGGACGCCCAGCGCGCCCGGCCTGCCTGTAGACACCCACCGTTCCTCGACGTCTAGACCTGCGTCAGCCATAGCGTGCCGGTAGCCGGTGCATCGCTCGGCAGCAGTGAAGATGTCCAGCGAGTCACCGACGTAGCCGATCTTTCGGTGGCCCTGTCTGAGGAAGTGGCTGACGCCGTCCCTGATTCCGCCTCGGTTGTCGGCCAGGACCGTGTCCACGTCCACACCGCTAACCGGTCGATCTACGCTGACCACCGCCGTCCCAGCCGCCAATTCTGGCGCCAGGTAGCTGTGGTCGGCGCCGGCCGGCACGACGATGAGCCCGTCAACTTGCCGCGCGCAGAAATTCAGCGCCAACTCGCGCTCACGCACCGGGTCCTCATCCGAGGAGCCGGCGAGCAGCAGCGCACCGTGACTGCGGGCGACCTCCTCGACCGCCCTGCCCAGCTGTGAGTAGAACGGGTCGGCCAGATCCTCCGTGACGAGCCCGATGCTGAGTGTCCGTCTGCGTTGGCGCAGCAGCCGGGCGCTGTCGTTGCGCCGGAACCCGAGCTGGTCGATGACCGCCCGTACCCGTGACGCGGTCTCCTCAGCGACCCCCGGTTCGCCGTTGACCACCCGGGAGACCGTCTTGAGCCCGACCCCTGCCGCGGCGGCCACGTCGTTCATCGTCGGCCGAGCGTAGGCGCCTGCCCCGTCCTGAACCGCTCCAGCCGACATATCGAGCTGAACCGCCTTTCGCCGTCGACGACGCAGACATCCGATGACATCGACAAGCGTAGCTGAGGTACACAAGGTTTACGACAACGTTGCCAGTCTGACTACTGGAAGCTTTCAGGTCTCCCGGCTCGTGGCGCCAAAGTGTCCTGGCTGCGCTGACCCGCATCGCCGTGGGAACGCCGCCCGAACGTGGCCGTGAGTATGCGGAGGTGCTCGACCTCACCTCTCCGGTGTAAGGTACAAGTCGACGACAACGTTGTCATCGGGTTGGCTGCGACACCCGGAATCGGCCTAGGCGCAATACACCCACCTAGTTAACCAGCCTCAGATGACCGGCGATATAGGTCACGTGCGGTACGGGCATTCCGGCTCTCAAACACACCTTTGTTGGTCGCTTTGAAAGGGAGAATCGTGCTCAGACAGCACGATCTTGGTCAGCTCATCGATGAGCTTCAAAAGCTGCGTGCGCTGTCCGTCGCATTGCACGGCAAGCGGCGCGGAGGCAAGGCCAGCAATAATCCGGAAATCCTGAACCAAATGGTCGCCGTCGAACGGATCATGGGCCGCGGTACTCGTGTACCTGCTCAGAATGCAGGCGCTGCGATTGGCTCAGGCCAGCTGACCATCGCAATCGGCCACATCATCATCTCAAACTACTCGGTATCCTCCATCGACACCGCAATCGACACCGCCGTCGCGATGACTAAGGGATAGCTCGTCAACGGATGCGCCGATTCGATGGCCTTGCCAGCACGATCACGGGTGTTTTCGTCGTCAACGGCTGCCCTCTAGCCTTCGGCCCGGATCCGCCAGGTGCGTCTGGTCGGGCACGACCGGGACGGCTTCGTCGAGGTCGAATACTCGACGAAGCCGCGAACGTCACCGGCCTCGTGCTCCGAAACTGCGGACACCGGGTGACTGAGGAGTAGCCCGCAGCCCTGAGCGCGGCGGCGCTGCTGTCCTTCCTTCGAGGACCGTCAGCCCAGCTTCCAGGAGGCGGGCCGCGCGGTGAACTTCGGCTATGACCTCGTCGCGGACCTGGTCGGGGGTCCGGATGCCGTCGAGGAGCCTGCATGAGGCGTTGACCTGGACGGGCCAGAGCCCGAGCAGGGCGATCGCGGTGATTTGCGGCTCAGGGTCCTGTGGCTTCAGACCCGCCCGGCGCGCCAGGACCTCGCAGGCCGCCACCGTCATCCGGTGAAGCATGTCGCGATAGTGCGCCTGAAGCGAGGGGGTGTCTCGGACCATGGCTTCGAACTGCTGGACGGCTTCGGCAGCCCAAGTCCTGTCGTGCTGGGCGTTCAGCCAGGAGACCAGGTTGTCCAGTTCGCCTGCCAGGATGCGCAGCATGGCCTCGAGCGGTGTGCTCCGGGGGTCGGCGAGGGCGGTGCGCAGAGCGTCGATCAGCGCGTCCGGAAGGTCCAGGATCAACGATTCCTTCGTCGGAAAGTAGTTGAACACCGTCGCCGGTGAGACCCCACACGCTGCGGCGATCTCCGCGACGGTCACCGCATCGAAGCCGCGCTCCAGGCACATCTGGGTCGCGGTGTCGATCAGCAACTGGCGGGTTGCGCGCTTGCGGCGCTCCCTGAGCCCGGTCGGCTCGGAGGCGTCGACGGACGGGGCACGCAGCGCAGTCCAGTCGACTGTGTGTGAGCTCATGGCCCCAGGGTAGTCGTGGCGTGCGATCATGGTGTTACACTAAACTTATAGTGAGTCTAAGTTCTAAAGATAGGCAGCCAACCCTCTGATCGGAGCATGTCATGTCGGACCTCGAGCGCAACAAGCAGGTCGTCGTCGCCTACTACACCACCGCTTTCGCCGGGGACCCCGAGAAGGCCGTCGCCGATCACTTCGGCCCGCGCTACGTCCAACACAATCCAGATGCCCAGGATGGCCCGGAGGCCTTCATCGGCTTCGTGAAGTGGCTGCGCGGCGAGTACCCGCACATGAAGCTGGACATCAAGCGCGTGATCGCCGAGGGCGACATGGTCGCCACCCACTCGCACCTGGACCTGGAGCCCGGCAACCCGGACAACCCCGGACGCGCGCTGGCCGACTTCTTCCGCCTGGAGAACGGCAAGGTCGTCGAGCACTGGGACGTGATCCAGGACGTGCCGAAGGTCTCCGCGAACGACAACGGGATGTTCTGACGCTCGCGGACGCGGACGCGCGGACCCGGCGGCGAAATGGGCCTGCGGCGATCGGTGGCCGCACCCGGGCGATGCGACTACTCGGGGCTGGGAACCGAGGTCGCGCTCCTGCGCCGGCCGACGACCTTCGATGACGGGAGGCGTCCGGCCTTGGAGGTGCCGGCGAGCGTGTCGCCGTCGATGGTGACGGCGAAATCCAGGTTCAAGCGCATCGGTTTCGTGATCGCCTGCCGCCAGGTGAGCCGGTCGCCGTCGAGCGCCAGATCGTGCAGGGGGACCTGCTCGCCCGGGCCCTGCGCGCTTCCGACCAGCGCCCCTTGCTCACGGCGCAAGTCGACGACGGCCTTCATCCGTCCGACCGGTGTGGCGATGGTCAGGTCCCAGGTTCCTTCGACCGACATCTTCGAGTTCCCCTTGCTACGCCGAGGTGATGATCAGGGTTTTTACAGTGCGGAGGGCACGAGGCTGTGCGCGCGCCAGACAGTGCCGCGCCGCTCGTAGGTGAACAGTTCTTCCACGGCGTGCGCTATCAGCGGGCCGAGTTCCCGCTCAAGCAGGTGCAGCCCGAGATCCAGGCCTGAGGTGACGCCGGCGCCGGTGACCACGTCGCCGTCGTCGACGACGCGGGCGCGGACCGCGTTGGCGCCGGTGGCTTCCAGGAGGTCCAAGCCCAGGTAATGGGTGGTGGCATTCCTGCCTTCGAGCAAGCCCGCCATCGCCAGGACGAGCGAGCCGCCGCACACCGCCGCGAGCGTGACTTCCGGGTTGTCCGCCGCTTTCCGCAGCAGTGCGGACAGCCCGGTCGCCACCGCGCGTCCGAGCAGCACCGGGATGAACTCGTCCACCTGCCACGCCCCCGCGGCGCCGGCCTCGAGATCGGGAACCTCGCCGGGCTCTCCGACACGGCCCGACGCCCCCGGGACCAGAATCATCCCGGCGCGGCCCGGGTCGAGGGCGCCGGTGGCGCGCAGCGCGAGGCCTCCGGTGCCGCTGACCACCTCGCGTGGCCCCTCAGCCGAGACCAACTGCACCGTCAACGCACCGCCGCAAGCCGTGCCGCCCGCGTAGAGCACCTCGTAGGGTGCGATGACATCGAGCGGATCGAATCCGTCGAACAGCACGATCTGTACGTGCATGGTGAGCCTCTCTGCGTGCCGAGACCGGCGTGCACCGGATCTTGCTCGACCGTATCGGGACCGCGTCACGCCTCCTAGTGGCGTTAATGACAATGTTCAACGGAAAAACGCCAGGCATGTCGACGTCCATTGACCATGCCACAGCCTGGCGAGATAGCGATTCAGCCAGTTAGGCGATCTTCCGATCCGACACTTGAGTGGGTAGGTTCCCGCCATGCACACAGTCGCGGTGCTCGCGTTGCGCCACGTGATCCCCTTCGACCTCAGCACGCCGATCGAGGTCTTCACCAGGGCGCGACTGCCCGACGGCCGCCCCGCCTATCGCGTGCGGGTCTGCGCGCCCGAGCCGGAAATCGACACCGGGACCTTTCTGCTGCGCGCGCCCTTCGGCCTGGATGGCTTGGCGGACGCCGACACGATCGTCGTGCCCGGTACCAGTGCCCCCGAACTCGCGCTTCCCGGGCAGGTCAAGGCCGCGCTGCGGCGGGCGGCCGACAACGGCACGCGCATCGCGTCCATCTGCACCGGCACATTTCCGCTCGCCGCCACCGGCCTGCTCGACGGGTTGCGGGCCACGACGCACTGGGCCGCCGCCGACGCGCTAGCCGTCGCCTTTCCCGAGGTCGAGGTGGATCCGGACGTGCTCTACGTCGACAACGGGCAGATCCTGACCTCGGCCGGCGCGGCGGCCGGGCTGGATCTGTGCCTGCACATGATCCGCCGGGATTACGGCTCCGCCGTCGCGGCCGACGCCGCCCGGCTGTCGGTCATGCCGCTGGAGCGCGAGGGCGGACAGGCGCAATTCATCGTCCACGACCACACCCCGACCCCGTCCGGCGCGACGCTCGACCC
>NZ_DASZGI010000162.1:0-11798 GCF_035938995.1 Actinocrinis sp. | reverse complement strand
GGACGCGACGACCGGCCAGAACGGCATGGTGCAGGCGCGGGTCTTCCGCGAGGTGGTCGACATCAGCGGCATCGTGCTGACGAAGCTCGACGGCACCGCGAAGGGCGGCATCGTGATCGCGGTGCAGCGCGAGCTGGGCGTACCGGTGAAGCTCGTCGGCCTCGGCGAGGGCGTCGACGACCTGGCGCCCTTCGAGCCCGCGGCCTTCGTGGACGCACTGATCGGCTAATAGACGCTCTGCGGACAGCAGGGAAAGACACAGCCTCTTCACGAGTAGCCGTGGCGGCGGCGAAAGATCGCGCGGCGGCGCTTTTCCCCGCCACGCGATCTACAGCCGCCATTGGGCCACGGCACTCGTGAAGAGCAGGAAAGACACATGACGCTTAGGGGCGTGCGCTGACTCCGGCGAACGTGCGATAAGGCACCAGGGCCAGCGCACCGAGGATGACGTGCGCGGCGGGAAGCGCCGGACGTGCGCCGGTGGGCGGGCGCAGCCAGGAGCGCTCGCTGAAGGCGCCGGAGGCCGGGCGGGGATCGGCGTCCAGGCTCGCGGGCAGCTCGAAGCGGGCGCCGCGGCCGATCACCTGTGGCGATGACGTGCCGGGGGGCCGGCGGTCCAGCAACGCGTCGATCGACGCGGCACTGCCCGCTCGCACGAGCACCGCGAGCGTGCCGGTTCCCGAGAGCTTCCCTGACCCCGAGGGCGCGGCCAACCCGCCGCCCGGCGCGACGTGCCGGGAGGCGCCGGGGCAGGCGACCACCGGGCCGACCGCCACCCCGAGCCGGTCGAGCCGGGCCAGCGCGTGGCGGACCAGGGCGCCGTCCGCGACGACCACGTCGAACGCGCTTCCGCACTCGGCCAGGATCGGCGCGTCCGGCAGCCGGGTCCACGCGGCGAATACCTTCTCAGGGTCCGTAGTCGCGGGGACGGTCGGGTCGGGACCCACCGGCCAGTCCCACGCGGCGTAGCGCAGCGCCACCGCGCGACGGTCCGTCCGCCGCGGGTCGCCCTGCCGTCGTCCGGCGTGCCGCCGGCTGCTCTGCCGGGGAAGGAGGCCACTGAGTTGCCCGCGCATCATCGTCGTCACACCCTTCTCAACTCCGACGCCCGGGGCCGGGTCACCGCTCGGGACCGCGACCGCGCCGTGCTCACCGGAACGAGCGATGGCGCGCTACAGCCTCCCCCACGGAATAGACCATAGCCGGTCAAAGGGAACACAGAACATGGCGCTGGGTGGCGAATCATGGCGCATTTGCAATTTCGCCTGCATCACGCGCGCCGGACGGTTACGTTCAGCTCATCATCAACTACGCTCCGCCGGACTTCGGTCAGGGTGCTTCGGCATGGGTGCCTCGGGCATCACAGTGCTAGAGCATCAGGGTGCTTCAGGCGGTGGCCGGTCGCGGCAAGGAGGGTTCGGGCGGTGTCGGAGCGTGTCCCGAACGAACTGCTCGGCTCCTGGTTCGTACGCAGCGGATGGTCGAAGGGGGAACTGGCCCGCCTGGTCAACCGGCGCGCCCGGGACTTGGGGGCCACCCACGTCGCCACCGACACCTCCCGGGTGCGCCGCTGGCTCGACGGGGAGCAGCCGCGCGACCCGATCCCACGGATCCTGACCGAGCTGTTCGGCGAGCGCTTCGGCTGCGTGGTCACCCTCAGCGACCTCGGCCTGCGCGAGCCGGCCAGCCCGATCGCCGGCACGCTGGCCGACCTGCCCTGGTCCGGTGAGCGCACCGCCGAGCTGCTCGCCGAGTTCTGTCGCAGTGACCTGATTCTCGGCCGCCGCGGCGCGGGCGGTGGCGCGCCCCCGCTCGCGGCGGGCTCGGCGCTGGTCGAACCCGTGAAGCGGTGGCTGCTGCCCGCGGCCGCGGTGCGCACCGTCGGCGTCGATGCACATGCATCCGTGCCGGCGCCGCGCTCGCGCGGCGGGCGGCTCGCGCTGCTGGCCGAGCAGCTCGAGGAGGCCGCCCGCACCTTCCGCGCGTGGGACGCGGCGGCGGGCGGCGGCGTCCGGCGGGCTGCCGTCGTCGGCCAGCTCTACGAGGTGGCCGAGCTGATCCGGCAGGCCCCCGACCACAGTGGCCACCGGCTGTTCCGGATCGCCGCCGAGATCGCGCTGCTGGCCGGCGAGATGGCCTTCGACTCCCGGCTCCAGGCCACCGCCCAGCGCTACCAGATTCTCGCCCTGCACGCCGCGATGGAGGCGGGCGACAAGGCGCTGGCGGTCGGCATCCTGGCCGCGATGGGCCGTCAGCAGATCTATCTGAAGCGCGCTCAGGACGCACTCGACCTGCTCGCCGTCGGCCGCTCCGGGGCGCGCGGCGAGCTCGATCCGCTGGCCGCCGCGCTGGCCGACGCGGTCGAGTCGCGCGCCTTCGGCGCCCTCGGTTTCGCAGAGGCCTGCCAATACTCCGCCGAGCGGGCGAAGGCGCTGCACGCCAAGGCCCGGGCGCAAGAGCGCGGCGCGGACTGGCTGGCCTGGTTCACCCTGGCCGCCCTCCACACGGATCTCGGCCTGGCCCGCTGCGACCTGGCCGCTCGGGAGCCGAGTGTCGCGGTCGTCGCGGCGGCCGACCTCGAGACGGCGGTCGGCCTGTACGAGCGCGAGTGGCCCGGATACCTGCGCGGCCGAGTAACCGCGCTGGCCGGAGCCGCCGAAGCGCGGGTCATCATGGGCGACGCGTCCGCCGCGGCCGAGCATCTGCGCGCCGCCTCGGCCCTTGCCGTTCGGTTACGGTCCAGACACACAGAAGAGCGGCTGCGCGAAGTCGCCGCCCGCGCCCGGCACCGCTTCCCACAGGACCCGGCGCTGCGGGAACTGTCCGAGCGGCTGCGCGAACCCGCAGGTGTCGGGGCGCCCGGCCCGGCGATCCCGTTCCCCGCGCAAGCGTTCACACGGACGTAACCGGTTTGAGCGATCCGTCACGTCGGTGAAACAACACGCGCCGTGAGTGGTAATGGCTCGACGCGAATGTTCTGCGCAACGACAACTTCAGTCAACTTCCCGTGAACTGTCGGCTGGGCCCAGTCGGCGTCACGCTGCGCAACCTTTCCACTGACACGACCCGGCCGGACGGCGTGCGGCGCCGAACCGCCGGGCGGGCCTCGCGAAGGATACGTGACCGATGCCAACTCTGGACTCTGGCAACACCGCGTGGGTGCTGGCCAGTTCGGCGCTCGTGCTGCTCATGACGCCTGGATTGGCGTTCTTCTACGGGGGCATGGTGCGCGCGAAGAGCGTGCTGAACATGCTGATGATGAACTTCATCTGCATCGCGGTGGTGACCGTGGCGTGGGTGCTGTACGGCTGGTCGGTCTCGTTCGGCAACGCGAACGACGCGAACGGCAGCGGCTTCTGGGGCGGCCTGCAGCAGTGGGGGATGCATGGCATCGCCACCGGCGTCACCTCGGGGCACCCCGGCATCTACGGCTCCACCGGGGTCCCGCTGTTCGCGGTGGCCTGCTTCCAGCTGATGTTCGCGATCATCACCCCCGCGCTGATCTCCGGCGCGATCGCGGACCGCACCAAGTTCGTCGGCTGGACCGTGTACGTCGTCGGCTGGGTCACCGTGATCTACTTCCCGGTCGCCCACTGGGTGTTCTCCCCGAACGGCTTCATCAACGCCAAGCTGCACGTGATGGACTTCGCCGGCGGTACCGCGGTGCACATCAACGCCGGTGCCGGAGCGCTCGCCTGCGCCCTGGTGATCGGCAAGCGGGTGGGCTACCGCAAGGACCCGATGCGCCCGCACAACGTGCCCTTCGTGATGCTGGGGGCCGCGCTGCTGTGGTTCGGCTGGTTCGGTTTCAACGCCGGCTCCGCGCTGACCGCCAGCGGCCAGGCCTCGGTGGTGTTCATGAACACCCAGGTGGCCACCTGCACCGCGGTGATCGGCTGGCTGGCCGCGGAGAAGATCCAGCACGGCAAGTTCACCACCGTCGGCGCCGCGTCCGGCGCGGTCGCGGGCCTGGTCGCGATCACCCCCGCCTGTGCGTCTGTCTCGCCGCTCGGGGCGATCTTCGTGGGCCTGATCCCCGGCTTCGTGTGCGCCTACGCGATCAACCTGAAGAATAAGTTCGGCTTCGACGACTCGCTCGACGTCGTCGGGGTACACCTGGTCGGCGGTATCCTCGGCACCCTGCTCATCGGTTTCTTCGCGGACCCGATCGAGGTGGGCGGCTACACCAACGGCGCCCGCGCGGGCGTGTTCTACCACGGCGGTTTCGACCAGCTGTGGGCCCAGTCCGAGGGCGCCGGCATCGTGTTCGCCTACTCCTTTGTGGTCTCGCTGATCCTGGCCTTCGCGGTACATAAGACGATCGGTCTGCGGGTCACCGAGGAGGCGGAGATCGTCGGCGTGGACCAGAGCGAGCACGCCGAGACCGCGTACGACTGGGGCGGCCTGTCCGGCGCCCTGCACCGCGCGGCGGCGAGCGTGGCCGCCGCGACCGCCCCGGCGGTCGAGTCGATCGCCGGACCCTCCGAGGATGAGAAGGTCGACGCCTGACATGAAGCTCATCACCGCGATCATCAAGCCGTACAAGCTCGACGAGGTCAAAAGCGCGCTCCAGGCCTTCGGGGTGCACGGCCTGACCGTGACCGAGGCGAACGGCTACGGCCGCCAGCGCGGCCACACCGAGGTCTACCGCGGCGCCGAGTACACGATCGACCTGGTGCCGAAGGTCAAGCTGGACCTGCTGGCCGAGGACCACGACGTGGAGACCCTGATCGACGTGATCGCCAAGGCCGCGCAGACCGGCAAGATCGGCGACGGGAAGGTGTGGGTCACCCCGGTCGAGACCGTGGTGCGCGTGCGCACCGGCGAACGTGGGGCCGACGCGCTCTAGCAGCAGTACGGTGGTTGATCGCAACAAATGAAACGCAGCGCTTGATGAACATCGCTTCGTGATTCGGTGGCGGGCGCAGATCCCGGGTTGGGCATCTGCGCCCGCCACCGTTCGCCGCATCCCGAGGTGGGAGAGGACCGGGCATGGGATACGCCCAGCGTCGCGAGGAACTGATCGGGTCGGGGCTGCGTGGGACGAAGCTGCGCGCGGCGCTCGCCGAGGCGGCGGACGCGTGGCTGACCGAACTGCTCGCGGCGGCTCTGACAGCCGGGGCGCCCTCGGGTGACGAGCCGGTCCGCGGCGTGGCCCTCGTCGCGGTCGGCGGCTACGGGCGGGCCGAGTTGTCTCCGGGCAGCGACCTGGACGTGCTCCTGTTGCACGACGCGGGGCGTAAGGGCGCGAAGGTCGCCGAGCTCGCGGACGCGATCTGGTACCCGGTCTGGGACGCCAAGGTGAAGCTCGACCACTCGGTGCGCGGCGTCGCCGAGGCCCGCGCGCTCGCCCGCGAGGATCTGCCGGTGGCGCTCGGCCTGCTGACCGCCCGTCACATCGCCGGCGACCGGACGCTGACGGACGAGCTGCGTACCGCCGCGCTCGCCGATTGGCGGGCCCGCGCGCCCAAGCGGCTTCCCGAGGTCGAGGCTTCGCGCGCGGAACGGCTCGCCCTGCACGGCGAACTGGCCTACCGGCTCGAAGGCGACCTGAAGGAGGCGATCGGCGGGCTGCGCGACGCCAACGCCCTGACCGCGATCGCAGCGTCCTGGCTCGCGGACATCCCGCACGGCGAACCCGACGCCGCCCGCACCCGCCTTCTCGACGTCCGCGACGCCCTGCACATCTCCACCGGCCGTGCGTCCGACCGGCTGCTGCTTCAGGAGCAGGACGACGTCGCGGCGATGCTCGGATTGGCCGGAGCGGACGATCTGCTCGCCGAGGTCGCCGACGCCGCCCGCACCATCGCATACGCCTGCGACGTGGCCTGGCGACGGATCGACCAGGTGCTGGCCGAGCGCGGCCGGTCGGCGCGGCGGCGCGGCGGCGCCGAGCGCGTCCCGCTCGCGGACGGCGTCGTCGCGGCGGACGGCGAGGCGATGCTCGCGCTCGCCGCCGACCCGGCGCGCGATCCGGTGCTCCCGCTGCGCGCTGCTGCTGCGGCGGCGTCGGCCGGACTGCCGCTCGCCCCGGCCGCCCTGCGGCGTCTCGTCGACGATGGCGCGCCGCTGCCGACTCCGTGGCCGCGGGCCGCGCGCGAGGAGTTCGTCCGCCTGCTCGGTTCGGGACCAGGTCTCGTCCCGGTCTGGGAGGCGCTCGACCGCACCGGCCTGCTCGTGCGCCTGCTGCCCGAATGGGAAAGGATGCGATCGCTGCCCCAGCGAAACGCCCTGCACATCCACACCGTGGACCGGCACGCGGTGCAGACCGCCGTCCACGCCGCCTCGCGCACCCGCCGCGTCGCCCGCCCCGACCTGCTGCTCGTCGCTGCGGTCTGCCACGACCTCGGCAAGGGGCTGCCGGGGGACCACAGCGAGGTCGGCGCCGAACTCGTCGAAGGGCTGGCGCCGCGGCTCGGATTCGGTGCGGGGGACACGGCGGTGCTCGCCGCGCTCGTGCGGCACCATCTGCTGCTCGCCCAGGTGGCCGTGCACCGGGACCCGGACGACCCGGCGACGCTCGCGGTGCTGCTGTCCGCCGCGGACGTACCGGGTGGCTCGGTTGGCCCAGGGGAGTTCCTGGCGCTGCTGCACGCGCTGACCGAGGCCGACTCGGAAGCGACCGGTCCAGCGGTCTGGAACCGCTGGCGGGCCGCCCTCTTCTCCGCGACAGCCGACCGCGCGCGGGCGACTCTGGCCGGGCAGGCGACTCGGCCAGCCACCCTCTTCGACGGCTCGGCGCTGGCGCGGCGCGCGGCCGCGGTCCCGGATCGGCTCGCGGTCGTGGCGACCCGGCCGGGCGGGGCCGGGGTCGGGAGCCTCGACGTGGCGCTGCCGGACCGGCTGGGCGTGCTGGCCGTGGTCGCCGGCGTGCTGAGCCTGCGCCACATCAGGATCCTCGGCGCCGAGGTCGAGACCGTCGAGGTGGCGGACGGCGGGGTGACGGAGTCGTGGGCGGTCCAGCGCTGGACCGTCGCCGCCGAATACGGCGAACTGCCCGACATCGCCCGCCTGCGTACCGACCTGCGTTCTGCGCTCGCCGGGCAACTCGACCTGTCCGCGCGGATCGCGTCGCGCGAGGCCGAGCAGCGCCCGGCCGGCCGCGCCGCGCTCGTGGCGCCCGCGTCCGTCGCCGTGCTCGACGACGCGTCCGCGCTCGCCACAGTGATCGAGGTCCGGGCGGCCGACACTTCCGGGCTGTTGCACCGGGTCGCGGCGGCGATCTCCGACGCGGGCGCCGACATCTCGACCGCGCGCGTCGCCACACTCGGGTCCGAGGCCGTCGATGCCTTCTACCTGCGCGACACGTCGGGCGCCCGACTGTCCGCCGACCACGCCGCCGAGGTGGCCGATCGGATCCGCGCCGCGCTGCGCTGATTCGTTGGGGTGATTGTCCGGGCTGATTGTTTGGGCTGAGTGTTGAAGGGCCTTCATCCCTCGTTCACGCCTCGCTCCCGGTGCCGGCGATAGCGTCGAGTCGCATTGTCAGGCTCGCCAGCGCTCCGTCATTCCGCCAGGAGGCGTTCCGTGGAGTCCATCAGCAGCGCACTCGCCACTGACGTCGTTTCAGCTGATGCCGCCTCAGCCGGCGCCCTTTCCGGTAGCGCCGCGCATGTGGGCGCTTTATCTCCGAGCGCTGTGTCGACCGGCGCTGCCGTCTTGGAGTCCTCCCTTAGTCGCCGCGCGGCGCTGCGCACGTTCGCCGCAGGAAGTGCCCTTGCGGCCGCTCCGATTGCGCTCGCCGCGCCGAGAGCCGTCGCGGACGCGGGCCCGTCGACGAACGGTTCCTCCGCCACCGCGTCGTCGCCGCTCCTGTGGCGGCAGCCGGAGAAGCTCGGCGCCCCTCCCGTGGACGGCCTGCACCTGACCTTCGGCGACGATCCGGCCCGCGAGATGGTCGTGTCCTGGTCCACGGTCAACTCTGTCGCCAATCCGCGCGTGCGCTTTGGGACGCCGGACGACGGCTATGGGCGCGAGGCTGACGCCCACACGCGCACCTACATCGACGGGCTGAGTAACCGCGAGGTCTACGTTCACCACGCGCGGCTTACCGACCTGCGACCCGACACCACCTACATCTACGCCGCGATGGCCGAGGGCGTGCTCCCCGACGCAGGCACCTTCCGCACCGCGCCCGTCGGCCGGGTCCCCTTCACGTTCACCAGCTTCGGCGACCAGTCCGTGCCCACCGCCAGCTGGGTACCCGGCGCGGCCACCGGCAGCTACAGCGCCGGGATCACCGGCATCGCCTCGCCCGCGTCGTTCGACATCGTCCACGGCATCGAGCAGGTCCAGCCGCTGTTCCACCTGCTCAACGGCGACCTGTGCTACGCGAATCTCACCACGGACCGCATCCGTACCTGGAACTCCTTCTTCGCCAACAACACCCGCTCGGCCCGCTACCGCGCGTGGATGCCCGCGGCCGGCAACCACGAGAACGAACTCGGCAACGGCCCGATCGGCTACCAGGCGTTCCAGACCCGCTTCGCGGTCCCGAGCAACGGCTCGGCAGACTGGAACGGGCTCTGGTACGCCTTCACCGTCGGCAGCGTCCGCGTCATCGTCCTGCAGAACGACGACGTCGCGCTCCAGGACGCCGGCAACTCCTACGTCAGCGGCTACAGCGGCGGCGAGCAGAAGGCGTGGCTGGAGAAGCAGCTGCGCGCGGCCCGGTCCTCCCGGGAGACCGACTGGATTGTGGTGTGCATGCACCAGGTGATCGTCAGCTCGTCCAACGCGAACGGCTCGGACCTCGGCATCCGGCAGAACTGGGGCCCGCTGTTCGACCAGTACGAGGTCGACCTGGTGCTGTGCGGCCACGAGCACGACTACGAGCGCTCCCTCGCGGTGCGCGGTACCGTCCCCGGCTCCGAGACGCTGACCCCCAACCCAGTTTCCTCGGCCACCGACAACATCGACACCTCCAAGGGCACCGTGCACATGGTGCTCGGCGGGGGCGGGACCGGATCGCCCTCCAACTCGGCCTTCTTCACCGACGGCACCGGCAAGGTGATCACGGCGGTGGGCCCGGTCGGCCCCAGCGGCAAGCGGCCCCCGGTCTACGTGACCGAGCAGGCGGTCTGGTCGGCCTTCCGCGACCTGACCCACCCGTACGGCTTCGCCGCCTTCGACGTGGACCCCGGCGACCGCCCCGGCGGCATGACCAGCATCCGGGTCACCTACTTCAACGTCTCCCAGCCCGACGGCGCCGTCTCGCCGCTCGAGACGTTCACCCTGACCCGGCCTCGCTCAGATCGCTGACCCGCGGCGTCGTCACGGGCGCGGTGAATGGTGCCGGCGCGGCAGACGGCGGCGGCACCGGCGACTGCCGGATCCGCAGCGGCCAACCCGGCTCGGGCTGGTAGACCTCGCCGCGCCGGGCCTTGTACGCCGCGAAATCCTCGTCCGATCTGACCTTCCACTCCACCTGCCGCGCGTGCAGCTCGCTCGGCGTCGCCGCCGCCAGATCCGGAAACCGCGCCGCCTGCGCCTTGGCCACACCGAGAGCGGCCAGCGCGTCCGCGCAGGCGTCGTGCGGGCTCTCGATCACCACCCCGTAATACGCACACTGCGCTTCCAGGGTCCTGCTTCCCTTCCGGTACCGGTCGAGCGTGCGGTCTATCAGCAGCGGATCGACGATCGGGGCGACGGCGCGCACCCGGTCGCGCAGAGCCTTGAGACCGTGCCGCTCCAGCTCCGCCTCCAGCAGCGTCAGATCGAACGGGGCGTTGAACACGATCAGCGGGGCCCCCGCGGAAAGGTGCTCGGCGAGCAACGTCGCGATCCGCTCCAACGCCACCGCCGGATCGCCGCCGTGCAACCGCGCGTGCTCGGTGCTGATCCCGTGCACCGCGGCCGCACCCGCCGGGATCTCCACGCCCGGGTCCACTAAGAACTCGTGCCGCGCCCCGGCCGAGGTTACGAACGCGGCCGACACCAGCCGGGCGGAGAAGGGGTCGGTGCCGGTGGTCTCGCAGTCGTACGAACCGAGCAGCCCGCTGTGCCATCCTGGCGAGGGCGCGGGTAGGCAGCCGGAGTGGTAGACGGCCCACGCCCCGGACTCGCGGCGCAGTTCCCCGCTCTCAGCGGGAACGGTGTCTCCGCAGGTCTTGCATGCACCGGCGTACCGGTTCGGCGCCATGCCGCCACCGACCTCTCAGCTCGACTGACCCTCACGATAGGCGACCGCACCGACAACGAACGGCCACCGGATACCCTGGGAAGCAGTACCGGGGCAACCTGGAGACCACACAGAGAACTGTTCCTTACAGAAACTGTTCCTTCGAAGCAGCGAGGATCTGACGGCGCCGTGTTCGACACGCTTTCCGACCGGTTGGCAGCGACCTTCAAGGCCCTGCGGGGCAAAGGGCGACTGTCCGAGGAGGACATCGACACCACCTGCCGCGAGATCCGCATCGCGCTGCTCGAGGCGGACGTCGCGCTGGCCGCGGTGCGCCCGTTCGTCGCGGCGGTAAAGCAGCGCGCGCTCGGCGCCGAGGTCTCCCAGGCGCTGAACCCCTCGCAGCAGGTCATCAAGATCGTCGACGAGGAGCTGATCCGGATCCTCGGCGGCGAGACCCGCCGGATCCGCTTCGCCAAGCGCCCGCCCACCGTGATCATGCTGGCCGGCCTGCAGGGCTCCGGAAAGACGACGCTGGCCGGCAAGCTCGGCCTCTGGCTCAAGGGCCAGGGCCACACCCCGGTGCTGGTCGCCGCCGACCTCCAGCGGCCCAACGCGGTCACCCAGCTCCAGGTGGTCGGCGAGCGCGCGGGCGTGCCGGTGTTCGCCCCGGAGCCGGGCAACGGCGTCGGCGACCCGGTCAAGGTCGCCCGCGACTCGATCGAGTTCGCCCAGGCCAAGCTCCACGACGTGGTCATCGTCGACACCGCCGGCCGCCTGGGCATCGACCAGGTGCTGATGAAGCAGGCCGCGGACATCCGCGATGCGGTCTCGCCGGACGAGGTCCTGTTCGTCGTCGACGCGATGATCGGCCAGGACGCGGTCACCACCGCGCAGGCGTTCCTCGACGGAGTCGGCTTCGACGGCGTGGTGCTCACCAAGCTCGACGGCGACGCCCGCGGCGGCGCGGCGCTGTCCGTGGCGCAGGTGACCGGCCGTCAGGTGATGTTCGCCTCCAACGGCGAGAAGCTCGACGACTTCGACGTCTTCCACCCGGACCGGATGGCCTCCCGGATCCTGGGCATGGGCGACATGCTCTCCCTGATCGAGCAGGCCGAGCGGACCTTCGACGCCCAGCAGGCCGAGGAGATGACCCGCAAGCTGCTCGGCGGCGACCAGTTCACCCTGGACGACCTGCTGGCGCAGATGGAGCAGCTGAGCAAGATGGGCTCGCTGCAGAAGATCCTCGGCATGCTGCCCGGCATGGCGGAGCTCAAGCAGCAGATCGCCAATGTGGACGAGCGCGAGGTCGACCGGGTCCGGGCGATCATCCGCTCGATGACCCCGGCTGAGCGCACCGACCCGAAGATCCTCAACGGCTCCCGCCGCGCCCGTATCGCCAAGGGCTCCGGGGTGACCGTGTCCGCGGTCAACAACCTGGTGGACCGGTTCTTCGAGATGCAGAAGATGATGAAGTCGGCCGGCCGCGGCGGCTTCCCCGGCATGCCGGGCATGCCCGGCTTCGGCCCCGGTGGCGGCCGCCGGATGTCCGCGAAGCAGAAGGCGAACGCGCAGGCCGCCCGCAAGAAGGGGCGCAGCCGCTCGGGCAACCCGGTCAAGCGCGCGGCGGAGGATCAGGCCAAGGCGGAGCGGGCTGCCACGGGTCCCGCGCTGCCGC
>NZ_DASZGI010000161.1:0-35277 GCF_035938995.1 Actinocrinis sp. | reverse complement strand
AAAAGATCTGACGGACATCAGAGCTCTTGCGCGTGGCAGGTTGTGGCGTGTGCGGGTTCTGACCAAGGTGTTTCGAAAGCGGCTATGCTGCCTTCGGCTCGGCGCGTGCGGCGTTTGCTCGGGCGATCCTCAGTTGCCGCGCGCACCACCGCGCCTACCCACCCACGAACACTGCCGATTCGAGACATCGCTGTCCGGCGACGCGCGTCAAGCCGTCGTTTTTTCCCACACCGGGCATCAGGCCGCGGTGTCTCTTCGGCCTGCCTTCGCGCCCCCGCAGGGGGCCCTGCGCGACCGCGGTCGCGCGGACCCGAACCGACGAGGAGTTGAGGATGCCGATGGCTCGTGCGCGCTCATCACCCGGAGATTCCCGGCCCCCCGCGCTCGCCGGGGTGGTCATACCCCCCGCCGTGATGGCCGCGTGCGTGGTCATCGCCGCCTCGCTGGTCTCGTCCGCGGCCCGGGTGCCGGTCGCCCTGTGCGGCGCGGTCGGGACCCTCGCGGTCGCCGCCCTGGCCGCGGAGGCCGCCCGCCGCGGCCGGCTCGCGGACGACCTGCGCCGTCGATACGCCGATCAGGACGCCGGCCTGCGCGGCCGCCTCGCCGAGCAGGAGGCGCAGACCGTCCGGCTCGCGGAGGTCGTGCTGCCCGAGGCGATCAACCACCTCCAGCGGGGCGACTCGGTCGACGAGGTGGTCGACGCCCTCACCGCGAGCGGCGAGCTCAACCCCGCCTTTCTGGCCGCGCACGAGGCGATGCTGCGCTCGGCGCTGGACGCGGTGAAGGCCGAGGAGGACCTGCGCGGCTCGGCGCAGCGCGCGTTCGTCAACATCGCGCGCCGCGTCCAGGCGATCGTCCACCAGCAGTTCCAGGACCTGCGCGAGATGGAGGACCGGCACGGCGGCGATCCCCGCGTCTTCGGCGATCTGCTGCACCTGGACCACGCCACGGCCCTGATCGGGCGGCTGGCCGACAGCATCGCGGTGCTCGGCGGCTCGCGGCCCGGCCGGCAGTGGCAGCAGAACGTGCCGCTGTTCAACGTGATGCGCGGCGCGATGTCGCGGATCACCGACTACCAGCGGGTCGAGCTGCACTCCGTGCTCGAGGTCGCGGTCGTCGGACCCGCGGTCGAACCGCTCATCCACGCGCTGGCCGAGCTGCTCGACAACGCGACGCGGTACTCGCCGCCGCACACCCGCGTGCACCTGACCGCGATCGAGGTCCAGTCCGGGGTCGCGGTCGAGATCGAGGACGGCGGAGTGGGCCTGAGCGAGGAGGCGCGGGTCCGCGCCGAGCGCGTTCTTTCGCAGATGACGGCCGGACTGGACCTGGTGGACCTGGGCGAGACTCCGCGCCTCGGCCTCTCCGTGGTCGGCCGCCTGGCCCACGCGAACGGCTTCCAGGTCTCGCTGCGCCCGTCGGCGTACGCGGGGGTGCGGGCGGTGCTCGTCATCCCGCGCGAGCTGGTCACCACCGTGCCGGCGCCTTCGGCGGCGATCCCCGGCGCGGGCGTGGTGACGGCGGCGGCGCGGCCGCCGGCACCCAAACCGGCGTCCAAACCGGCCCGCGTGCCGGAACCGCGCGAGGAAGAGTACGAACGCAACGGCCACGGCCTTCCCCAGCGCCACCGCCGCAGCGCGACCGCGGCCGCGGCCAACGGGACCGCTGCCAACGGGAACGCCGCCCACGCCCGGGCCGAGGCCCCCGTGCCGCCCGGCCTGTGGCTGGCGGCGTTCCAGAACGCCGTGTCGGGTGAGCCGTCGTCCGCGTCGCCACGCCCCGCGGGCGATGATCCGTCGAGCAAGGAAGGGGAGCAGCCGTGAGTCAGCTGCGGCCGAGCATGGACTGGATGCTCAAGGACCTCGCGGAGAGCGTCCCGGGGACCCGGAACGTGGTGGTGCTCACCGGCGACGGCCTGCGGATGGCGCAACACGGCACCGACGAGGACACCGCCGACCGGCTCGCCGCCGCCTGCGCCGGCCTGCAGAGCCTCTCGGTCGCGATCGCCTCGGAGTTCCCGGACGGCGACCGCACCATGCGCCTGGTCGTGATCGAGGTCGGCGGCGGCTTCTTCTACCTGATGGCGGCCGGAGCCAGGGCGTACCTGGCGGTCCTGGCCGACGAAGGCGTGGACGCAGGGCTGATGGGGCAGCAGATGCGCGACCTGGTCGCCCGCATCGGCGAGCACTTGACCAGTCCCCCGCGCGTCGAGGGGCCGGTGGTCGCGTGAGCGGACAACTCCCCGACTGGGACGAAGGCAGTCCCGAACGCCTTTACGTGATCACCGGCGGTCGCAGCGGTGGTGACGCCGCGGCGCTCGACCTGGTGACGCTCGTCGTGTCACGCTCCGAGCCCCGGCCCGGCATGCAACCCGAGCCCGCCGCGATCCTGCGGATGTGCCGGTACCCCCTGTCGGTCGCGGAGATCTCCGCGTATCTGCGACTCCCCTTCAGCGCCGCCGCGGTCCTGGTCGCGGACCTGGTGGCGGAGAACCTAGTGGAGGCGCGCGCACCGGTCACGGCCGGCTCGCTGCCGGACCCCGAACTGCTGAAAGCGGTGATGTATGGGCTCTCAAAGCTCTGAGGCGCTCGCCGAGCCTCGGCAGGAGGACGTCCTGCCGTCCTCCGTCGCCACGGCGGTCAAGATCGTCATCGTCGGCGGCTTCGGTGTCGGCAAGACCACGATGGTCGGGTCGGTGAGCGAGATCCGGCCGCTGACCACCGAGGAGACGATGACGCAGGCCGGAGTCGGGGTCGACGACCCCACCGGCGTGGAGCTGAAGACCGCGACCACGGTGGCGATGGACTTCGGCCGGATCAGCCTGAGCGACGAACTCGTGCTCTACCTGTTCGGAACTCCCGGGCAGGAGCGGTTCTGGTTCCTGTGGAACGGCCTGTTCCAGGGCGCGCTCGGTGCCGTCGTGCTGATCGACACCCGCCGACTGGCCGCCAGCTTCGACGTGCTCGGGCAGCTCGAGGAGCGCGGCGTGCCCTTCGTCGTCGCGATCAACCGGTTCCCGGACTCGCCGGACCACCCGGTCGAGCAGCTGCGCTCGGCCCTCGACCTGCCCGAAGCGGTGCCCATCGTCGACTGTGACGCGCGCGACCGCGCCTCCAGCCGCGACGTGCTGCTCGCACTGATGCGCTACCTGTTCACCCTCACCAATACCCCTGTGCCGGAGCTGTTGTGACCCTCCCCCACGATCTTCCCCAAGCCGACTCGGCGGCGGTCCCGCCCCCCGGCTGCCCCGCTCACGATCTCGTCCGGCTCTACGGCGGCGAGGCCGAGGCCGACCCCGCGGGCCTGTACGAGAAGCTGCGCGAACAGCACGGCCCGGTCGCGCCCGTCCTGCTCGAGGGCGATGTGCCGGCCTGGCTGGTGCTCGGCTACCGCGAGAACATGGACGTCGCGCGGACGCCGACGCGCTTCTCCCGCGACTCGCGCATCTGGCGGGACTGGCTGGACGGGAACATCAAGCCCGACTCGCCGCTGATCCCGATGCTCGGCTGGCGGCCCGACTGCGTGTCCCAGGACGGCGACGAGCACCACCGGCTGCGCGCCGCGGTCAACGACAGCCTGGCTCGCTTGGACAAGCACGGCATCCGCCGCCACATCCAGCGCTACGCGAACCAGCTGATCGACGGCTTCGCCACGGCCGGCAGCGCGGAACTGCTCGGCCAGTACGCGCAGCACCTGCCCATGCTCGTGCTCAGCCGCCTGTTCGGGATGCCCGAAGAGGTCGGTCCGCAGATGGTCGAGGCCTGCACCGGCCTGATCAAGGGCGGCGAGAAGGCGATGGCCTACCACGAGTACATCAACGAGGTGCTGAGCGACCTGACCGAGCAGAAGCGGGCGAATCCGGGCCACGACTTCGCGTCCTGGCTGATCGCGCACCCGACCGGGCTCACGCACGACGAGGTCATGAACCACCTGCGGCTCGTGCTCATCGCGGCGAACGAGACCACCACAAACCTGATCGCGAACACGCTGCGGGTGGTGCTCACGGACGCCCGCTTCCGCGCGTCCCTGACCGGCGGGCTGATGACGATCCCCGACGCGGTCGAGCAGGTGTTGTGGGACGAGCCGCCGCTGATGGTCTGCCCCGGCCGCTTCGCCACGGGCGACACGGAGTTCGGCGGCCAGCAGATCAAGCAGGGCGACCTGCTGGTGCTGGGCCTGGCCGCGGGCAACGCCGACCCGGCGGTGCGGCCCGACCCGGCCACGGCCGTGCACGGCAACCGGTCGCACCTCGCGTTCAACCGCGGGCCGCACGAGTGCCCCGGCCAGGACATCGGCCGGGCCATCACGGACACCGCGGTGGACGCGCTGCTCGTCCGGCTCCCGGACATCCATCTGGCCGTACCGGAGACGGACCTGAGCTGGACCTCCTCGACCTGGTCGCGGCACCTGGACCGGCTGCCGGCCGAGTTCACCCCGCGCCGCCCGGTGCCGACGGCGGCGGGCGGGGCCGGTAAGGCGCCGGCGGCAGCGAAGGGACGCATTCCGTCCACGGTGCCCGGGCAGCGCGGCCCGAGCGAAGCCGCGACCGCCCACCCGGTCGGCCCGGTGCCGCCGCCAACCGCTCCGGTCGCGTCGGCCGAACCCGGGCCGCCCGTCGCGGCCGCGCAGGCCCGGCCGTCCGGACTGCGCGCCCTGATTCGCCGGATCTTCGGCCGGTAGCCGGATCGCACGGAACCACCGGTGCCGCGGGCGGATCGCGCCTGCGGCACCGGTGCTTTCACTTCAGGGGGCCCTCGAAGGTGCCGATCGGGGGCAGGAGGTCGTCCACGGCGCCCTGCCCCTTGCGCTCGGCCTCCGCGGCCGCGCCGGCCTTGGCCTCGGCGTAGCGACCGGTTGACAGCGCCCAGTCGTAGTTTCCGCGGATCCAGTTGCGGATGCCCTCGACGCCCATGTCCACCGACCGCCGGCCGTCGGCGTCGAGGCCCAGCTCGTCGCAGAGTTCCGGCATCTTCGACTCAAGGCGCTCATAGAGGTTGAGGTGCCTGTTCGTCATGCGCACGGCCTCCTCGATGGCGACCTGCCGGGACCAGCCCCGGTCCCGGCGCAACACCGTGACGAGATTGTGGGGATCGCCGCGCCGTTCCTCGCGCTCGAGCGAGTGGATGTCGTTCATGTAGGCGATCGCGTCGGCCGCGGCATTGCGCATCGCCCGCATCAGCTCGTGCGCCTGGACCTGGACGGGCACCTCGAAGCCGCGGCTGCGCTCGGCCGCGTCGATCGAGTGGTGGATGCCGACCGTGATCCGGCGCAGGGCCACGTAATCGTCCAGGCCCAGCTGCACCCCCGCCGCGGACAGCCGCACCTCGTGCGAGTGCGCGGCCAGGAAGCGGGCCCAGGAGGAGGCGAAACGGTTGCGCCAGGACTCCGACATCCCCTCGGAGAGCCAGGACCAGACCTCCGCCCACGCCTCGGTGATCGGGCAGACGACGTCCGGCAGGGAGCCCGGCGGCCGGAACGGGATGGTGATCATCTCCTGGGCGACCGCCGTGACCCGTTCGGCGTGGCCCGCGGAGTTCGCGTCGAACTGGTCGTCGAACAGGAACGCCAACGAGAACCAGTTCATCAGCATATAGAGATCTTCGGCCGAAGCGTGGGGATAAGTACGCGCCGCCGCCTGGGGCAGATCCCAGGACTCGTACTCCAGCAGCCCGGCGTCGCTGCGCACCAGGCCACGGGACATCACCCAGTCGAGATGTCGGGTTCTGGCACGCTCGGCGTGTGGACTGACCGGCGCCGGAAAGGTTATGACGAAAGGTAGGTGTTGCGGCATCTCTCGCCTCTCATGCCATACCAGTGCCAGAACAGTCCTGGAGCGGTTTGCCCGGCACCGCATAGTCTGTTCGAACGCATCGCTGCGGGTCCTGCCCGGAATGAGGCTTCTGTAACCTCGTGTGTCGAGCGTTCACGTCAGAGGCGTGTGAGACGACAGCAGGCGTGAATCTGGGCTCTTCGAAGGAAGCCGGAGAAGCCCGATCCTCGGTGGCGTCTCCCACGGATACTAGACGGCCACAGCAGCCTGACAAGGCCGACCGATGCTGCTGCTTGGAATCAGCGCGCGCCTGCCGGCGGGCGGCCGAGTGCCACCCGCCAACAGGCGAGGATACGTAGATTTTCGGCCGTCGTCAGCGCACGACGTCGAAGACCTGCTTCTGCAGGCCGTTGGTGTAGGCCTCGTGCTCGACCAGCTTCAGCTTCTGCATGTCCTTGTCCGTGGCGCTGAACAGGCGCTTGCCGGCGCCGAGCAGCAGGGGGAAGACGAGCAGGTGGTAGCGGTCGATCAGGCCGGCGTCCGAGAGGCCGTGGTTCAGGCTGGCGCTGCCGTGGACGATGATCGGGCCTCCCTCGCCCTTCTTCAGGTCGGCGACCTCGTCGAGTGAGCGCAGGGTCGTGGTCTCGCCCCAGTTGGACACCAGCTTGTCCTCGGCGAGGGTGGTGGACACGACGTACTTCGGCATCGTCTTGTAGCGGGCGAACTCCGCCATGTCCGGCCACACCGGGCTGAACGCCTCGTAGCTGACCCGGCCCATCAGGATCGCGGCGGACTCCTCCTGCTCGCGCTGCTTGATTTCGAAGGCTTCGGGGACGAACTCGACGGTCTTGAAGGTCCATCCGGCGTTGCGGTATCCGGCTTCGCCGCCCGGGGCCTCCACGACGCCGTCGAGCGAGATGAAGGCGGTGCTGATCAGGGTACGCATGGTGATTCCTTAGTTGTCTCGTGTGTGGTTTCCGACTATGAGGCGCTGGGCTGCGCCGTGGGGATCTGGTGGAGGGCGACGACCACCCGGTGGCCTCGCCCTCCCGGGGCTGACTCGTCGTGGTAACGGCTGACGAGAGCTGCCACGGCCTTGGTCAGTTCGTCCGCGAACGCCGCGCGGTCGGCCGCAGAGGCGAACCGCACCTCAGCGTCTATGCCGAAGGTGGCCACCCGCCGCCCGGTCCCGGCGGCGCCCGTGAGCAGGGCCCCGACCTCCTGAACCAACCGCGCCCCCAGGGCCAGCAGCCAGCGGGCGGACAGCTGGTCGGGAAAGCGGGAAGGATCCGGGCTGACGGCGGCCAGGGCGCTGGGAGAGATCACGTAGGAAGCGGCGGTGGCGCGGTAGATCCGCTCGGTGACGTTGCCCTTGCGCCGCTGCTCGGCGAGCTCGACCAAGCCGTGACGCTCCAGTTCCTTCAGGTGGTAGTTGACCTTCTGCCTGGGCAGGCCCAGGCGGGCGGCCAGCATGGCGGCCGAGCCGGACTCGGCCAGCGCGGCGAGTACCCGGGACCGCATGGGGTCCAGGGACGACTCGGCCGCAGCCGGTTCTTCGATCACAGCAACGTCTAGCACCACTCCAGAATCCTACCGACAACTATATTTGTCAAGACAAGGTTTGTTGTCGGCCGTCGGTTTCGGAGCGCAACGCACGACCGGGTTGTGGAGCCCGCTGGAGTGCGGGTTCCACAACCCGGTGGGGGTGTGTTGGCGCGGCGCTACTGGACTGAGATCGGGACCGTGCCTGTCACGCCGTTGACGGTGACGCTGATGGTGGCCACCCCGGCGCGGTCGCGAAGGCGCTGGCGAGAGCTAAGGCACAGCCTGCGGCTATAAGGGGGCCACGGCGCGACGGCGTTCGTCTCATCGACTCGACTCCGAGGCTGGGGGGAGGGAAACGGTGAAGACGCATGGGCGGAATGACTTCCAGACCAGCACGTCGCCGCCGCCGGGTGCCGCGGGTGATCCGGACGACGAGGCGGTACTGCCGAGATCAGCGGAAGTCCAGGAGATCTTCCAGCTGGAGATTCAGCACCCTCGGGTCGTCGGCCGACGGCAGCCGGTCGCGCGCGGCCGCGTCGAGTGAGAGCTCTGGGTCGCTTGCGGCGCCGAGCACGGCGACGTCTTCGATGAGCTCCCTGACCAGCAGGGCCACCCGCTTCTGGTCGCTCGGGACGAAGTCGGGGCAGTTGATCGCCCGGATCACGGCTTCCTTGCTATACCGGTCGTAGGCGTCCTGCTCACCACGCAGGAAGGCGGCCCGCGCCTGCCTGATCAGCTGGTCGAGCTCGGGCTGGTGCCAGTCGTCCCGTTCGGTGGTGCATTCGAGCCGCAGGACGAGGTAGTCGCGTCCGGTGATCGGCGCGTGCCCGCCGGGCCCGTCCAGCACCAAGCGGCCCTCGTGGATCGCCAGAGTGCCGGGCAGCTCGCCGGGCTTGGCATCGACAACCACCAGGTGACCGGGCACAAGGAGATTTCCGGAGTAGCCGGTCGCCTGGGCCGCCCAGTGCACGCCGAGCACCGGGGCGTGATCGGCGTCGGCGAGCACCCGGTCCAGCGACTCGGACACCTTTTCGACGACGTCGAGCGCCGCCGACAGCGGGGGGACGAGCAGCGGCTTCAAACCGCCCGCGAGCATGGCCGCGCCGGCCAGGAGGCTTTTGGTCGAGGTCTTGTAGAGCGCGCCTTCGATCTCGACGACCCCGCCGGTGAACGGCAGCAGCGGCGTGACCTCGTACTTCAGGTACGCTCCCGAGGCCGCGACCGATTCGGGAAGCTGGGAGAAGCTGGTGAACGGGGCGCTGGTCCGTCCGAGCAGCCGCAGCGCGAGACCGCCGTGAAGCACCGGGAAGTGCTCGGCGCCCCAGGAGCGGCGGTGCGCGAGGAATCCCTCCTCGAGCCAAAGGCGGACGTATCCCTGGTCCGCGCGCAATGGCCCGGCGCCGGGCTCCTCAAGATATTTCACGGTGGTGTGCTCCGCGGCTTCACGGAACCACCGCGCGATCCGAGTCCACATATCCGATTCACGTCCCTGAGTCATTGGATCTCCGTGGTGTGCTCTTCGTCTCGTCTCGCGGCTCGTTGGAAGAACAGCAGATCCTGGCCGCGAGCCGCGGCCCCGTCGTCCGGGTCCGCGACGTCGCGGAGCCGGTGCTTGATATCCGCGACCAGATCTACGATCTGCGTTTCGTCCAGGAGCCCTCGCGCGATCCGGGGCCACAGGAGGGACGAGACGGCCGCCGCGTCAGCCTCGGGCAACGGCGGAACGACCAGAATCGCCGCGGCCCCGGCGCCGAGGGCCGCGAGCGCGAGCTCGACGAAGCCGGGCAGCCAGCGCCGGTCGGCGAATGCGGACCTGGTCTCCGTGGGCGTGGCCTGGAGCACCAGAAACGTCCCGTTGCGGACGACCGAACGCACGTCGAGGTCGCCCTCTTCCGATTCGATGAGGAGGCGCCAGGTCGCTGAGGTCTCGAACGGTGTTCCCACCAGGTGCACCAGGGAGGGCGCGGTCTCCGCGGCCGGATGGTCGAGCAGGGACTTCGCAGGAGCCAAGTACTGAGGTCCGCGGTACACCGTCGGCGACCGCCCTGTGGAAGGATCGGCGGCAGGCGCGGCGGGGCGGGGCGGGCTGACCCTCACCCACACCCCTTCCGTTCCGCGCGGCACCGCGTCCGCGAGCCAGCTCTCCCACGGGTACGCCGCGAGTCCCGGCTCGATCTCCAAGGTGATCGCGTGAGCGCCCGCCCCGTCTCGGCCCCCTGGCGTGGACTCGGTTCCGGCGAGCAGGTCCGAGTCCTCTCCCACCGGACCCAGGACCCTGTCGATCCCCCGTACCCCGGGTTTGATCAGGACCCGCTCACGAGTGATCCGACCCGGATCCACGTCCGGGAGGGTCACCGCAACGTCCATCCCGCCTTTCACACGCGCGATGGCGATTCGTGTCGACGCAGACTGAGCAGGAGAGGTTCTCCGCAACCTGAACGAGCGATATGTCTGAACACCGATTCGCTCGCCCACGACGGTGGCAAGGGTTGCGGCTGCCAACCCATACGCGTCGATGAGGGATGACGTGGCGATGCCCACCGCAGTGGCAGCGGCAGCACCGACGAGGGCGATGGTCGTGGCCACCCAGCCGAATGCTGACAGAGGCAGCAGCACCCACCAAAAGCGCCGTCTCAGTATACTAATAAGCGCTGATACTGCCCCGGCGAGACGAGTCTGTACGGAGCGCGGGAGTCCGGCCGGTCCCGCCGGCGTGGGCATGCCCTGCTCGTGCAGCCTGAGCAGGTCGTACCATCCGGTCCAGTCTCTGCGGCCTGATTCCGGTTCGAACAAGGGATCTTGAGCCTCAAGGCACTGACGCAGCGTGGACGCTTTCGCCGACCCCCGCTGCCGCTGCCCGGCGTCCATTTCCGCAAGATCCGCCAATACCGCGGCCTGATCGGCGGCGAGCCGGTGACCTGCGGCGCCCAGCG
This sequence comes from Actinocrinis sp., assembly GCF_035938995.1. Taxonomy (GTDB): domain Bacteria; phylum Actinomycetota; class Actinomycetes; order Streptomycetales; family Catenulisporaceae; genus DASZGI01. Next base: position 25,029 of record NZ_DASZGI010000161.1, on the reverse strand, counting down.
CTTGTTCCGCCAAGCGGAGCAACCCGGCGCCATGAGTCGGCAGATGCAGCGCCAGGACTTCTCCGGCCCGCAGGGCGGCGAACCCGAATGCGGCGTCCGGCACCGGCGAGAGCCGCTCGCGCACGCTGTCGGGCGTTTCGAGGAAGACCAGGCGGACCGCGTCCTCGTCATCCCCGCGCAGCACCTGCGGTCGCCGCGTGGGTGTCGACGGGCCGGTGAAGTCCGCGTTACGCAAGCCGCCGGCCTCGCGCACGAGGATCGTCCACTCGCGCCAGTCGGCGAAGCCGCCGACCGTCAACTCCTGATCGGGCACACGCTCAAGCACCGAACGGCCCCAGTCGCTGCGCCTGCCGAGAACCTCCCTGCTCTGCGCGGCCCACCACGCGTGCGCGCTGCCGGCTTCCTCGACGGTCGCGGGCGCCTCGCCCGTCGTCAAGGCGAGGACCTTCCACGCCTCGGCACGCAGGGCCGGCGACGCCTCGGCATCGCGCGCGATACGCGGTGTCGAGGGCTCGAATACCGTCGTGCGGTAGCTGCGGCACAGTCTCAGCAGCGCGAGCCGGTATGGCTCGACCTGCTGAACCCCGGCCGTGCGAACCTGCGAACCGATCCGGTCGCGCAGCTCCGTCCACGCTTGGAACGGCTGCCCCTGCGCGCTCAACGCCTCGGCGATTTCGATGGTCGGGGGGAATACCGGCGCGAATACAGTGCGCGCCGCGCCCTCGGCGGCGCGCCAGATCGTCGGGAGGCTCCGAGGGAGCTCCGCCCTCGGAACCGCAAGGCGAAGCAAGCGGATCACCGAGGCGGCCAACGGCTCCGCCGCCGCGCTGTCGGGATGGGTCAGCGAGTCGTTCAGCCAGTCGCGGAACCGCTCGATCGTCGATGTGTCAGGTGGCTGATCCTGGGTCAGATGCGTGACGACGACCTCGAGCCGCGCGCTTTCCAGCGGAGGCGCCGGCGGAGCCCAGTCCGGCCACGCGATGCGAGGCCCGGGCTGGACGCGTTGCGCGAGTTCGACCGCCGACCGGGTTTCCCTGACATCGCGGTCCCACCCGTCGCGCAGGATGTTCGCGGCCGAGCGGACCGCGAGCGCGGCGACCCGCAGCTCAAGGTCGTCGTGCTCGGTGAGGCGGTTCAGCGCCGCCCGGAGCGGTTCCGGCGGGACCGTCCCGTGGCCGACGCAGGACTGAGCCGCGGCGAGCAGCGCATCGGGGGGAGCGTCCTCGAGCGCTACGTCCACAAACGCTGCGTCCTTAAGAACGGTGGCCGCGAGCGCTTCACCGACGTCGAGGACGCCGGTCGCCGCGATCCGGCCGAGGGTCGCCCGCAGCAGCAGCCTGTCCCCCGCCGCCGCGTCGGGGTGTCGCCGGGCGCTCGCCGCCACGGCCTTCCACAGCCCGTCCAGATCCTGGCGGTTCGTGTGGATCCGCGCCACGGCCTGGGTCGCCAGCACGGCCGCGAGGATCGTCGGCTCGTCCTCGTCCTTCGCCCGGTCGGCCCGCTCGATCTCGGCCGCCACTCTGCGGGTCGCCTGTGCGGCCCACGCCCACGCGGCCTCGCGGCACACACGCTGCTCGAGGCGGCTCCACAGGTCGGCCGCGTGGTCTTGGGGCAGCAGGAGGACCGCCGCCTCCACGGTCGGGATCGGGACCTCGCCGAGCGCGGCCGCGTTGACGACCATCTGCTCCGCGTCCAGGCCGAGCCGCTCCGCGTCCTGGGCCGACCAGCCGTGGGTGCGGCGCAGCAGCGCGCGCATCCGGTCCCGCACATGCTCGTCCACCTCGAGGCAGGTGGGCAGGCCGTCCACGTCGCGATCGACCGTGAGCACCCATTCCTGCATGGCCAGTTTGTCGAACGCCAGCCTGGGATCCGCGCCCGCCCGCATCAACGCCATTTCGATGAGATCGAGGTCGAAGCGCCCGAGCTCGGCCGCCGCGGGCAGCGCGGCACGGACGCCGGGCTCGGTGATCCGCCCGATCACCCGGTGCTCGATGTACGGATCGGCGGTGGAAGCGTTCAGCCGGGCCGCGTCCAGCCCTTCGTCCGCCACCGCCCACTCGCAATAGCCGGCGAGGTCGAACGGGTTGTAGCGCAGCCCTCGAGGCGTCGGCATCCGCGATCTCGCCAGGATGGCCTCGCGCAGGTCCGGGTCGAGACGGGCAGCCTCCGCCGCCGCCAGCCTCCGGCCGATGTACTCCTGCGTCTCGTCCGAGGTGTACCCGTCGAGCTGCACTACCTCGACGTACTTGCGCGCCTTGAGCAGCGGCCCGCTCGTCTTGTCCTGCGGCGACGACGGAGGCGTCAGCGGCCGGCGGCCGGCCAGCACGACGCGGACACCGGGGTTCAGCCCGTGCACCGCCTCCAGCAGTTCGAAGGTCTCGTCGATGATCGGCGCGGACTCACCCGGCAGGTAGAACTTGGCCAGTTCCTCGCACGTGTCGAGCACCAAGACCACGCGCTCGGCGACGGTGCCGAGATAGGCGGCGAACCGCTCCGCGGCCTCGGCTTTCAACCGGGCGAGCCGGGCGGAGCCGCCCCCGCCCCGGCCCGAATCCCCGCTGAGTTCCTCGTGCAGCGCCGCGACGGCGAGTTCGAGGTGCTGGTGCGCGTCGGCCGACTCGGGTGCGGCCGCGCTGCCGCGCAGATCGGCCGCGAGGGCGAGGAAGAGTTCGCCGAGGCGCTGCTCCGGATACCGCGGGTCGAGGTGGTCGAAGTCCACCTGGGCGACGGCGAGGCCGCCGAGGGCGCGCTCGGCGGCGAGCCGGCCCGAAGCCAGGTAGCGGATGATCATCGTCTTGCCGCAGCCGGCCGGGCCCAGGATGTGCAGACCCCAGACACCGCTCTGCTCGTCGGGGCGACCGCCGCCGTATGCATTGCGGCGGCCGATCAGCGCGCCCAGTGCCTTTTCGACTTCGGGGCGGTGGACGTAGTGCTTCAGGTATCGCTCGTCGCCCGCCCGGCGCAGGAACCACTCGATCCGGCATCGCGCCTGCATCGCGATGCCGGTCACGCGCCCGCCCAGGACGTCCGCCAGCGCCTCCACCGCGGCCAGCGTCCTGGTGGTCCGGGCCTGGTCCGCTTCTTCGAAGCCGCGATCGATGTCCTCGAGAATCCGGCTGGTCGGCGCGGACCCGGACAGCGCCTCCACCGCGGCGAGCCAGGACGCCGACCCGTCGCCTCCCGCGCCGTCCACGCCTGCGAGCCGGAGCGCCAACTCGGTCAGGTGACCGTCCAGGGCCGCGGCGGACCGCTCGCGCAGCCTGCGCCCCAGGCTCTTTCTCAGATCTTTGTGAATCCAGAACGCGCGGCAGAGCAGCCCGCGGGGGCTGAGCGTCTCGCGGTGCTCGATCAGGTCCGCCTGCGCGAGCCTGCGGATCAGCTCGCCCGTGTCTTCGCCGTCGCCCAGGCCGACCGCGTCGGCCAGGAGGTCGGTCCATTCCGGCAGGAAGGCCAGCCAGGCCAAGGTGCGCTCGGCGAAGGCGTCGAACCGGGCCCGCGCCCGCTCCTCGAGCCGCTCGGCCAGGATGCGTTCGAACTCCGCGCTCAGGCCGACGTCGCTCACTTGTACTTCCGCAGGTAGGACTGGAACGCGGCCTCGTCGTCGCCGCAGTGGAGCACATTGACGGTCACGAGCGTCTTGGCAATCACATAGAGCATGTCGCGCACCTGCGTCGGCTTGCCTCCCAGGCCCATCAGCGCTTCAGAGATTTGTTCGGGTGACGCGGTGGGCGCGCGCACGAAGACTTCCGGATGCGCCTCCCACGGGTGCAGCAGCACCCACTGGAATCCCAGCGAGGCAACGTGCTGGGGCAGTGGTTGCAGTCTCGGGAAGGCGAACCCCGGTTGGCCGGAGTTGGCATCGCGCAGGTGACGCAGCGGCTCACCCGTCGGCGAGGTGTAGCAGGCGGTGAAGATAAACGGCACGGGCCGCTCGAACGTGCCCAGGCCGCTTCCCTTGACCAACTCGACGAGTCCGTCCAGCGCGCCGCACCAGCGATCCAGTTCATCGGCCAGCACGACCACTTGGGTGTGCGGGCCGAACGGCTCGGGAAGTTCGCCGGCCGCCGTGGCCAGCTCGTACAGGTCCCGCCTCAACCGCATGCGGACGATGTCGGCCTCGGGCCACGGCTCCGATCCGGCGCGGAACGCCGAGACGGCCTCGAGCATCAGCTCGTGGTACGTCTCCTCGTCGCGCGCCGCCGCCGCGCTCGCGACCAGAGCCCCGGCTTCCTTGTTTCCCGGCAGTACCCTGCTCAGCTCCGGCCGGATGTGCAGGTGGTGGCTCGCCCGCACCACCCGCAGCATGATCTCCCCGAAAACGGCTCGTACGGACCCGGGCACGTCCGCGGGTCCGTACGGTCCGAGCATGACCGGGATGTGTCCCGAGCGCAGCAGGTTAAGGCCGATCTCGCGCAGCAGGCGGGTGCCGCCGAGCCCCGAGATCGAGTCGTCGCTGCCGAAGGCCACCAGGCCGAGCCGCTGTCGCTGGTCATCCGTGAACAGCCGCCTGACATACGTCATCACCTCGGGCGGCTCGATGTAGAGCGGGCGGCGGCGCAGCTCCAGTTCCTTGGCGACGGTCTCGAGGGTGTCCGCCCGCCTCGGATCCACCACGCGCAGGCCGGGCGGCGTGCAGTCGGCGGCGAACAACGCCGGCATCGCCCAGTCGAGGCGGTCGGCGGCGACACCGGTCTCGACGATCGCCGCGCGCCTGCCGTCGGCCGCGGCCTCGACCACGCAGGCGCCGCCGACCAGGGCCTTGACCAGGTGGCGGGTGTAAAGCCGACAGGCCTGCTCGCTGATGTCCCCGGCGACCGCGGACACCACCGGCACGCCCAGCTCCACGAGCCTGGCCGCCAGCGGCGCCGCCCGGACGGAGACAGCGCTCTGGCACACCGCGAGCAGGACGGCCGCGGGCGCGTGGCCCGGGGAGATCAGCGCGCTCGCCAACTCCTCGGCGCCGTAGCCTTCGGGTTCGGAACCGCTGCGGCTCTTGAGCTTGACGACTCCGCTTCCGTCCGCGAGGTCGCCGTGCGCGATCAGGGTGACCACGTCGGGCGCGAAGGCCCGGCAGTCCTCGGCCAGCTCCCGCAGGGAGACGTGCTGCTCCACCCGGGAGACGCAGGCGCCGTCGGCGTCCAGCTGGCGGACCAGCCCCATGATCATCGCGCCGGGCCGGATCGTCTCGTCGGTCAGCGGGCTGCCGGTCGCGAACAGGGCGCGCGGGATCCCGGTGGTCGGTGCCGGGGCGTTTCCACCTCGCACGGGGACGAGTCTGGTCACCGCCACGAGGAGGTCGGGCGACGCGGCGAGCGGGCGGGTGCCGTCGTGCATCGCTTCCCAGACGAGCCGGTGCAGACAGCTGTCCGCGGGCCACCGCAACGCCAGTTCGACGCCGCCGCGGTCTCTGACCGCGGGCGACTCGGTGATCCGCGGCCAAGCCGGCTCGAGCAGGCACTGGAAGAGCCAGTGCCCGTAGGCTGCCACGTCGCCGGGATCGATCGAGCCGACGTCGACGCGCCGGGCCAGGCGCAGGAGGTGATCGTCCTGCTTCTCGTCCCGGCCGCCCGGCGCCACGGGGACGCGCCAGCCCTCCTCGACGACGAGCGCGTCCATGGTGAGCGATGCCGAGACCGCCGCATCGCCCTGCGCCGAACCGATGTCCACGTGCCAGCCGGATCCGTCGGCCGGTTCGCTGACGTCGATGATCACCCGAGGCAGAGCCGTCACGCCGCACCGGCTTCCGCTACCGGGGACGCCGATTCCAGGAGGAGCTCGACCAGGTGGTCGGCGGCCGCGTCGAGGTCGATGCTCGGCTCGTTGTACCGCAGCACGCCGGGTTCTTCGCACTGCGTGAGCAGCTTGACGAGGTTTCCGCCCAAGCGCCGCAGCGACGCGGACGGGATCGCGCCGTCGGCCGCCAGTGCGAGCGCGAGATAGGCCTGCACTCCCGCCGCGATCGCGAAGCGCGCGGCCGGCCGCTGCTGCAGGTCGACGCCCCGGTAGAGCGGGTTGGCTTGGGCGAGTTTCCCGGCCCAGACCTCCACGCGGCCGCGCGGCGCGAACGAGTCCGGCGCCGGCGCATACGCTTCGAGCATCGTGGTGTCGCCGAGGGGCAGCGTGGCCAGCGCCTCGGCCACCCGCGGCACGGCGTCGAGGTGGTGCGCCGTCGCGAGCAGGTGGGCCTGCGGCACCGCGTCGGCAAGGGATTCGAGCAGGTCCCGCGCCTGCGGAGCGCTGAAGCTAATGTCCTGATTCCCGGTGAGGCGTATGACCTCTGCAATGAGCGCCGCGCGGACCAGCGGCATCGGATACGCCGAGCCGCCGGGCAGCCCCGCCATCGCAGCCGCGGGGCCGTGGAGCAGGTCCGCCACCGCCCAACTGCTCGCCTGACCGACCATCAGCGCCGCGAACGCATCGGCGAACACTTCCAAGGCCCAGGTGCGCCACACGGCTTCGTCCTGCGCGCGGTCCGGCAGCGCCTCGACGACGCGGTCGGCCACCACGTCGATTCTGCGGTCGCGCTCGTAGTAGAGGTCGTAGTACACGTGATGACCGGTCTCGTGGGCCGCGAGCACGAGCCACCAGGGCTCGTCGACGACGCTCGGCGGCACCATGATCGTCGGGATCGGAACCGTCTCTATCAGGTTCTTCAGGAGTCGGTCCCCCGGCGCGTGCAGCGCGGGCGGGACGACGTGGCGCACGGCCCGGCGGTGGCCTCGAGGAAGACCAGCGGGCCGGTGGGGCGCTTCGCCGGGGCCGCGGCGAACGCCTGCGACCAGCAGCTGAGGACCAGTTCGTCGGCGGCGCGCAGAACCTCTCCCGCATCGGCGCGCTCCCGCTGATCGTACTTGTCCGCGTACCAGCTGAACACCCGCTCGACGCGCAGGAGGCTCGCCTCGAGCGACCGAAAGGCGCCGTACACCTCGCTCGAGGGGCCGCGCACCGTCGCCGCGGACTCCTCGAGCACGTCGAGCATCCGGAACAGCATGCGGTCGAGCACGTCGAAGTGGGCGCTGAACCTGCGGAACCGCGCGTCTCCCCGCTTGGCCGTGCCCCAGGCGGCAACCCGCGCCCTCAGGCCCGCGACAGCCCGCAGGAAACGGTCCGAACGCTGCGAAGCGCGCCCGGCCCAATCATTCTGAAGCGCCCATGGAAACCCCGCCCCCACAACCATTGCCTCTTCCCACCGAGCATCGCGGAACGATCGGCAAGCCTAGCCGCAGCCCGCTCGCGACGTGGGTGTTTCACCCAACGTTGACGGACCGTTACATCGCGCCGGAATCAATGGCCGCGCACCGCCCGCCCGGCCGGCTCACGGTCCCGCCCTCCCGGCGCGGCCATGGATCTTGTGGCAGTGTGGGCCGTGATCGTATTCGTGTTCGTATGCGAGGAGAATCAGACAGTGCAGATCGGCACAGGGCTTCCGAACCAGGTGCGCAACGTTCGCCCCGATCTCATCCCGGCCTGGGCGGCGCGCGCCGAGCAGGCCGGTTTCTCGACGCTGACCACGGTGGGGCGCTACGCCTATCCGGGTGTCTCCGACACCGTGGCGCTGGCGGCGGCGGCTGGGGCGACCAGCACGATCGGACTGCTCAGCGCGGTGATGCTGGCTCCGACGTGGCCAGGATCGCTGCTGGCGAAGGAGCTGGCGGGGATCGACGGGGTGTCCGGGGGCAGGCTCCGCGTGGGCCTCGGCGTGGGGATTCGGCCGGACGACTTCGTGGCCGACGGGTTCGGCCTGGCGGGCCGCGGCGCGCGGCTGGAGCGCGATCTGGTGACATTCCGTGAGGTCTGGGCGGGCAAGGAGGTCGGCGGCGGACCGAACCCCGCCGTGCCGCCGGGCACCCGGGAGATCCCCCTGCTGTTCGGCGGATGGGCGCCCGCCGTGATGGACCGCATGGCCCGCTGGGGCGAGGGGTACATCGGCGCCTCGCTGCCCGCGCCGGCGGTCGCGCCGAGCTTCGACACGGCTCGAGAGGCGTGGAAGCGGGCCGGGCGCGAGGGCTCGCCGCGGCTGGTCGCGCTCGCGTACTACGCGCTGGACGACCCCGAGGCCGGCAAGCGGAACATCTACGACTACTACAGCGGGGCGGGCGACGAGTTCGCCACCATGATCTCCAGCGCGGTCTGCGGTTCCGCCGAGGCCGTCAGGGCGGCGATCAGCACCTTCGAGGACATCGGCGCGGACGAGATCATGTTCAACCCGGCAACGACCGACCCGGACGAGATCACCCGTCTGGCCGACATCGTCTTCTGACTGAAGCAGCCCGCGACCCGGGGTCGCCCCACCGCGCTGTGGGGGGCGACTTCGGGGCGCTAGAGCAGCTTGAACACGCGCACCGCGGACACGGGCACGGTTGTGGCCAGCGAGGCGGCGTGGCCGTGCGGTGCGGGGATACTGCGCAGGTGGATGGGGATATCGGGCCATCGTTCGACGTCGTGCGCCGCGATGACCGGGCCCCGCACATCAAGGCGGTCGGGGGCGGCTGCCAGCCCGAGGCCGGTCAGCTTCATCGCCGCCTCCTTGCGCGTCCACGCCGCGAAGAACCAGGGCACCCGCTCGCACCGCGGCAGGTTCGCGAAGTGCTCCCGCTCGCCGGGGGTCAGGGCGGCCGGCGCCACTTCTTCCGGGTCCGGGCAGGAGTCGAAGCCTTCGATGTCGATCCCGACCAGACCGCCGCCCCCGCCGCCGACTACCGCCGCCGTGACCCACCGCTCCGTATGCGAGATCGAATAGTCGATCGTTGATCCGAGGATCCGCGGCCGGCCGTGTTGCGCCGCGCAGTTCTCGCAGAGGCGGCTGATCGCTATCTCGGCGGGCGGCAGGCTGAGATAGCGGGAGCCGATCACGCGTTGGGCTCCGCGCGAGGTGACGAACGTGTTCCTCGCCTCCGCGACTGGTAGCTGGGCGAGGCGGTCCCGCTCGGTGTCGCTGAGCAGTTCGGTCCAGGCGGGCCGGCTGCGCGCCGGCACCATCCAGACGTGACACTCTCCCAGCGGCGGGACACTGAGCGTTTGAGGCGCGGGGACAGGCGCGTGGTCGGCCGCGGGCTCGTCGTGGTCGAAAGCCGCGAAGCGCGGTGGCACAGGGGACGGCGCGAGGCTCAGCGCGGCCACGCCGGACTCCATTCCGGTCTCGCATCGCGCGCCGCGACGAGGTCGAGCGGCTGCCGGCCGACGCCCGCCGTCACCGATTCCCCCTGCGTGCACGGCTCCTCGCCGAGGCTGTCGAGCAGGTGCTGCACGGCGACCTCAAGCTGGACGTCCCGGCCGCCGTCCGCGCCGTCCGCGAGACTGGCCTCGACCTCGATGTCGGGCTCCACGCCCCGGTTCTCCAACTCGTCGTCGATGCCGTGGAAGAAGTACCGGAACTCCGGCTGTGTGGTGACCGTGCCGTCGACCAGCTGATGCCGCGGCCACGTCGCGATGACGCCGCCCCAGGTGCGTGCCCCGATCAGCGGTCCGAAGCCGCGGGTGCGGAACAGGTGGCTGAAAATCTCGCCGTCCGAGCTGGTGTGTTCGTTGACGAGCGCGGCCATCGGTCCCTGCGGCGCCTCCGCCGGATAGGGCACCGCGCCGCTCCACCTGCCGTGCTCCGCTCCGGCTCGCTTCCGGGCGAGCCGGTCGAGCAGCAGCGGCGAGACGTGGCCGCCGCCGTTGAATCGCACGTCCACGACCAACCCCTCGCGGTCGAGTTCGGCGAGGAACCCGCGCACGAACTCGACGTAGCCGCGGCTGAACATGTCGGGCACGTGGATGTAGCCGAGCCGGCCGCGCGAGGCGGTGTGCACGTAATCGCGCTGCCGCTCGACCCAATCGCGGTAGCGAACGGAGGCTTCTGTGCCGAGCGCGCGCACCACCGCGCGGTGCGTCGGCGCCCCGTCCCGCAGCAGCGTCAACTCCACGTCGCGGCCTGCCTGGCCGATCAGCAGCTCCCCCGGCCCGAGCGGTCCCACCGGCTGGCCGTTGACCGCGACGACCGCATCCCCGGGTCGCACGTCGACGCCCGGATGCAGGCACGGCGAGGTCGCCTCCGCACTCCAGGGGTCGCCGCGCAGGATCCGGCCGATTCGCCAGCGCGGCAGGCCGCCGCCGAGCGGTCCGACGACGTCCCAGTCGACGCCGAGGAAGCCCTGCTTGTGCTCGTCGGGCCGCCGGTAGTCGCCGCCGCGCTCGTAGGCGTGCGAGGTGGCCAGCTCGCCCTGGAGCTCCCAGAGCAGGTCGGAAAGCTCGGAGCGGCAGGACACCGACTCCGCGAGTGGAAGGTAGCGCTCGTAGACCGCGTCCCAGTCCACGCCGGCCATGTCGGCGTTCCAGAAGCTCTCGCGCTGGAGCCGCCAGGCCTCCCGGAACATCTGGCGCCATTCGGCCGCGGGGTCCAGCGACACCATCACCCGGTCGAGGTCGATCCAGCCGCTCTGCCGGTTCGCCGGCGCGCTTCGGTAGAGGTAGTCGGAGGCGGTGTCCTGGTCGACGCTCGCGCTCAGCACCCTGAGACGCTCGTTCCAGCGGTACAGCAGGACGTCGTTGTCGCGGTTGACGCAGATCTCGTCGACCGGCCCGAGGTAGTCGTCGGTGACCTCCCCGGTGGCCAGGTCGACCGAGACGACGGACCCCTCGGGCTCGGCCTCGGGCCGCTTCGGATCGGGTGCGGCGAGCGGCACGGTGAGCAGCAGCACGCGGCTTGGCAGCGCGGCGATCCCGGCGAACCTGCCTTCCGCCACGGGCAGCGGGACGATGCGCCGCCCGATGCCGTCGAAGTCGATCCCGACGCGGGGTGTCTCGTCCGGCCCGCCGTCGTCCGAACCTTCCTCGTCGGGCTCGGCGCCGGGCGGCAGGTTCGGCCCGCGGAACGGAGCGGGCTCGCCGGCCCCGAGCACCGCCAGATACGGGCGCGCGCCGAAGGGGAATCCGATGTCGAATTGGACCTGGTCCGGTTCCGGGGTTAGGTCGCGCTGGCTCAGGAAGTAGAGGTATCGGCCGCGCGGATCGAACACGGGGGTCGAGTCGCGCAGGACCGGGCTGGTGATCTGGAAGGTGCGGCCGGAAGCGGCGTCGGCGACCTTGATCGCCGAGGTGCGCGGCGAGTCCGGGTAGGTGTAGGCCAGCCACTGGCCGTCCGGGGACCAGTTCAGGTCCTCGATCCGCTCGTGCACGCTGGAGTCGATCAGCCGCGGCGCGGGCTCGGCGGCGTCCACGTCGGCGATCCAGAGCTGCTGCCGGTTGGTGGCGAAGGCGACCAGCGCGCCGACCGGGGACGCGGCCAGCTCGGTGATGCGCCCGAGGTCGCCGAGCGGCAGCTCGGCCGAATTAGAGACTGCCGGAGCCTCCGCGGCCAATTCCGCCTCGGCCGCCAGCACGGCGAGCCGTTCGTCGCGGCGCTCGTCGCCGGCCACCGCGACCAGGCGGCGGCCGTCGCCAAGCCAGTCCAGCAGGCGGTAGCGCACGCCGTCCGGTGCGCCGAGCCTGCGGACCGGGCCGCTCCAGTGGCCCATCGTGACCGGCTTGCCGCGGGTGACGAGGGCGAGTGTGGTGCCGTCCGGGCTGAGTCTGGCGCCGTCGAGGTGGTCGGCCGCCGGGACGAACCGGCGCGCCCGCAGCGCGCGGTCGGACGCGACGGTGACCGGGATGCGGCGGCCCTCGCCGTCGTCGGGGTCGAGCAGAAACAGCTCGGCGCCCGCGTGGTAGACGAGGCGGCTGCCGTCGGAGGCGAGATTGCGCGCGTAGAAGTCCGTGTGCCAGGTGTGGCGGGCCAGCCCGGTGCCGTCCGGGTGGCAGGAGTAGACGTTGCCGATGTCCTCGTGGTCGCTGATGAAGTAGATCCGGTCGCCGACCCAGCACGGGTCGGCCAGGTTTCCCGGCAGCGAGATCAGGGGCGCGTGGTCTCCGGTTCCGGCGCGATCGACCCAGAGCCGTCCGCAGGCGCCGCCGCGGTAGCGCTTCCAGCGCGCCGGTTCGGCGATGCTGCGTCCGAGCACGGTGCCTGCGCCGGGGCCGTACGCGACGCTGCTGGCCGGTCCGTGGTCGAGCAGCCGGGTCGGACCGCCGCGGGAGTCGACCGCGAACAACCGGTATCCGAATCCGGTCGGCTGCTCTGCGGTGCTGGCGTAGACGATCTCGCCGGTCCGCGGATGCCATCCGACGACGGCGCAGCGCGCTACCTGATGCGTCAGGCGCCGAGCCGGTCCCCCGGACAACGGGAGCGCGTACACCTCGGTGGGACCGTCTTCGGCCGCCACGAATGCCACAGTCCCGCCGTCCGGCGACAGCCGCGGACGGTTCGCCTCCACCGCGGCGGTGGTCAGTCTGCGTGCCTGCCCGCCCTCGGCCGCGACCAGCCACAGGTCGTCCTCGCAGCAGAAGACCACGGTGTCGCCGCTGATCGAGGGCTGACGCAGATAGCCGCGGGTCGGCCGCGTCGGTTCAGGGTGCGCATTCATATGGGACGCCCGGTCAGTGTCGAGAGTGGGTCAGACGGCGCGGCGCGCGCGGATCCGCTCGGCGATCTCGCGCCGCCGGGTCTCGGTCCGCTCGCGGTACCGGCGGATGTCGTCCTCGGTCGTGCTCCAGTAGTACGAGGTGCGCCACTCCCCGACCGTGTACGAGTCGTAGGGGCACCGCACCCGCTGCTCGGCGGCGAGCGCCTCGGCCGAGTGCAGCATCGTGTTGTGCTCGAGCACCTGGTTGATCACGACCCGCATGTTCAGCTCCGTGCGCAGGTACTCGTGCGCGGCGGCGACCGCGATCGCGCCGAACCCGCCGCGGTACTGCGGCAGCACGCCGAAGGAGAGCTCGCAGCTCTGGCTGCGCCAGTCGATCGAGGTGATCCAGGCGAAGCCGACGATCCGGTCCTCGGGTCCGCACAGGGTGAAGATCCGCTTGACCGCGTGCTCCTGCTCGAGGGTGCGGCGCTGTCCGGCCGCCAGCGCGTCGTCCTCGGCCACGACTGCGAAGTCGGTGAGGTTGGCCTGGAACCGCGACTCGCGCAGCAGCGCGGTGCGGACCGGGATGTCGGCCTCGGTGAAGTGCCTGACCGTCACGCCGAACATGTGTCCTCCCGGCTGGCGTGGTAGATGACGACGTCCTGATAGCCGCCCGACTGGTAGCGGTGGTCGCGCAGCGCGCCGACGCGCCGGAAGCCGCAGCGCTCGAAGGCCGCGACCGACGCGGCGCCGTCGGGCACCATCGCCACGAACGACGTGCACCGCTGCCGGGTGCCGAGGAACGAGAGGAAGGCGCGCAGCGGCGCCGGGTCCGCGCTCGTGGCGGCGACGAAGGCCTGGCGCGGCTGGTCCGGGTTGGCGACGGCGCCCAGCAGCATGTCGCCGGCGCGGAAGACCTGGGCCTGCATCCGGGTCAGCTCGGCGGCGAGCAGGACGTCGTTCTGGGTGACCGGGTCGAGGCCGAGGAAGCCGCGGCCGGTGTCCGCGGCGGCGCGCAGGTCCGCCGCGGCGGACGCGGGGTCGAGGCGGCGGATGTCGCCCGCAGTCGTCTCTGTCACAGCTGTCTCATTCAAAGCCGTCTCAGTCACCGCGCACCGCTCCCCAGATCTGACGCTCTACCGGAGCGCCGTCGAACCAGTTGCCGGACGGCACGCGCGCCTCGAGCTGGAATCCGGCGTCGGCGAGCACGGAAACCGGCGGACCGGCTGCGGGCGTGACCCAGCCGTGCAGGCGGTGCAGGTTCAGCACGTGGAAGCCGTGTGCGACGGCTGTCTTGAGCAGCATCGCCACCGCGTCGACGGCCTCAGGCTGCAGGCCGATCTCCAGGCGGGCGCGGCGGGCCGCCCAGTCGAGCTCGCTGAAGCGGACGAAGGCCGCGCCGGGCGCGATGCACAGCTCCACGGTGTCGTCGCGCGGCGGCTCGACGGCCGCGGGTTCGGCCAGTGCCGGACGGCCGGGTACCGGCAGTCCGAGCAGTTCGCCGGCCAGCCACGGGCCGGACAACAGGCGGGCGTCGCCGCCGCGGTATCCCCTGAGCATCATGATGTCGGCGTCCAGAGTCGGGAGAAGAACACGTATCCGTATCTGCGCCCCTCGTGGAGCGTGGTGTCCGCGAGGACACCCTCCTCGGTGAGGCCGAGCGACCGGGCGATGGCCAGGCCGCGCTGGTCGAACTCGCCGACGCGCAGGGCGAGGCGCACCACCTCGCGGCGCCAGCGGGTGGCCCGCACCACCTCGTCGAAGGCCGCGCGCCACCAGGCGGGCGGCGCCGCGGCGTGCAGGCGCAGGTCGAGGCGGTAGTGACAGCCGTGGTCGCTGCCCTCGTTCTCGAGGGCGTAGAGCCCCACCGGCTCGCCGTCGGCGAGCAGCACCCGGGTGTCGTCCGCGAGCAGGTCGAGGATCTGCCACTCGGGCCGGGTGTCCGGCTGCGCGGTGCGGTAGTAGAAGTCCGGCTCGGTGAACATCTTCAGGACGGCCTCGCGGTCCTGGTCGCCGTACGCGCGGGCGGCCCACTCCGCCGTGGCGGGATCCGCCGTGGTGAGAGTCGTGGTCGTCATCAATCCTCCCGGACGGGCGCCGTGTCCGGCGCGATGTGGAGACGCAGGATGTTGCCGGTGCCGTCCATGAACTCGAAGGCGCACACGTCGCGGGACCACTTCTCCAGCAACGGGTGCTCCAGCAGCGAGCCGGGGCCCAGGGCCCGCTCGGCCCAGCGGGTGAGCTCCACGGCCAGCGCGGTGGTGTGCAGCTTGACGATCGAAGGCGGGCGCGGGTCGGTGGGGGCCCGGTCGACCGCGACCGCGATGTCGTACAACAGCTCCCGGGCCGCGTCCAGCCGCGCGCGGACCAGTTCGGCCCCGGGTGCTCCCGGCCGCTGTTCGCACACGTAGTCGCAGATCGCGAACGCGACGCCGAGCGCCTGGGCGGCGATCTGGACGCGCATGAGGTTGAAGGCGCGACCGGCTCCCCAGATGCCCCGCTGCGATGCCGGCAGGTGCCGGCCGAGCACCATGTCCTCGGGCACGTGGACGCCGTCGAACGACATCTCGCCGAAGCGCGCGCCGCGCAGGCCGATCATCTCCAGCGGGCGCCCGGTGAATCCGGGCGCCGGGCAGGTCACGAGGGCGGCGCGGATGGACAGGGCCGAGGGGCCGGTCCGCGCGTACACGACGCCGATCGAGCCGCGCGCCGCGTTGGCGACATAGCGTTTGACGCCCGTGAGGCGGTGTCCCACGTCCGGATCGCGCTCCAGCCGGGTCTTCATCGCGGTCGCGTCGCTGCCCCGGCCGGGCTCGGTCATCGCGAAGAAGGTCCACGTCCGGCCGTCGGCCAGGGCGCGGTAGAACAGCTCCTGCTGCGCCTCGTCGCCGAGCGCGTCGATGGCGAGACCCGCCAGCGAGGGGCCGGTGTTCGCGCTGAGGATGCCGGCGTCGCCGCGGGCGAGTTCGACATTCGCGACCGCGCGCGCCAGACAGCTGTCGGTGTATTCGGCGATACGCAGCGGCAGATCGTCCTGCCGGAAGCGTTTCGGTGTGCTCGCGGTGCGCAGCAGCGCCAGCGACGGAGCATCCAGATGCCGGGACGCGTCGTCCGGGTCGGCGTCCACGGCGAGGGCCCGCGAACGCAGGTCGTCCGCGATCTGTCGGCACACGTCGCGCAGTTCCAACAGTGCGGGGTCGAGATCGCGGCCGGTCATCGGGCACCGCTTTCAGGGACGACCCAGCAGTTCGCCGCCAGCCGGGAGACGTATGCGCCGCGCGCGGGCCCGTCGACGAGATAGCCGCTCGCGCCGAACAGCTTCGCCGCCTCCCAGCCGAGGACGGTGAGCCGTTCGTGCGCGTCCGCTACGGCGGACGCGACGGCCGCGGCGACCATCAGGCGTCTGCGGAGTGCTTCGGTCTCGGCGACCAGGTCGGCGATCGTGGCCAGCACGAGTTGCTTGCGGACGGTCGGTTCCCCTCCGGCGACTCGCGCCGTCAGGTGCTCGACCGCGCGGTCGGCCAGCCGTCGCACGATGCCGAGCCGCACCGCTCCGAGGCGGGCGCCCACCGCGGTGCGTTCCTCGGCCGACACGGTCGCCGCGGACTGGCTGCGTACGAAGCTGATTCCTTCGAGGTCTGCCATGCGGTGCGGGATCACGGTGGCGCCCGGAGCGACGCGGGCCGCGGGCAGGGCGGCGACCCGGCCGGGCGCGGCAGCGGCATCCACTCCGGCGAGGGCCGCACCGAGGCCGGCGGCCAGGCCGTGGGTGTGCGCGACGAGCTCGCACTCGGCAATGGATTCCGGCCCTTCGACGTGGGCCGTGGATTCCCGCATGACATCCTCCGTGAACGCCGTTTCTCGCGCAGCGGCGAAATGAATTCGGCAAGGCGATGAAAACGGCTCGCAAAACCCCTGGCGCAGATTCACATCGTGCGGAGGCGCGCTTATCCGCGATCCGCCGCAGTGTGCGTCCGAGGGTTATTCGGTGAGCGCGGAAACGACCTCCCGTGCGCCGCGCGTACCACCTGGCGGCATGGCGCCGGCAGCGCCTGGCGGCATCCGGCCGGCGCCATGCCATCGGTCACTACGCGACCTTGGCAGCCGACTTCGCAGCGACCTTGGCGGCCGACTTGGCAGCGCTCTTCGCGGCCGACTTGGCAGCCGACTTCGCGGCGGACTTCGCAGCCGACTTGGCAGCGCTCTTGGCGGCCGACTTCGCGGCGACCTTGGCAGCGGACTTAGCAGCCGACTTCGCGGCCACCTTCGCAGCGGACTTTGCCACGATGGTCACTTCCCTTCTGGATAAACGGATGGAAATGTACGCAAGCGCCGATCGAGTTTTCCTTCGGCCCCTTGAGAATCACCGATCCGGGAAATCCGTGTCAAGGCGGCTGCGAAACGGCCCACGTGTTTTCCGCTGGCAACAAGGCGCAGTCCACTAAATGCCATCGCGGAGTGCTGCCGCGCGGCGTCCGTGCACGCGACCATCGGATCGAATCCCCCGTCGAGCAGGAGGCCCGATGCCGCCGCCGAAGAGCGCGAACCTGTGCTGGGGCCAGCGATACCACTGGCTCCGCTATCAGCACGTGCCGCCCGGAGCACGGCACGAGGCCCACATCGTGGACACCTCCACCCTGCCGTCAGGGTTGTCGGTGGCGCGGCTGAGATCCGTGCTGAACCACCTCGTGCGGCGCCACGAAGGGCTGCGCACCGTCTACCAGGCGGCGGACGGGCCGTGGCCGCGCCAGGTGGTTCAGGCGCCCGGACCGATGCAGCTGTGCGAGGCGACCACTGAGCAGGACGGCACGCCGTCACCCGCGGAGGTGGTGCGGCAGATCACGGAGGCGGACTTCGATCCGGCCCGGCAGTGGCCGGTGCGCGCCTGCGTCGTGACCACCGCGGCGGTCCCGGTGTGGCTGGTGATGGTGTTCAACCATCTGGCCTTCGACGACCGCAGTCTGGAGGCGTTGCGGTGCGAGCTCGAGGCCTTGCTCGACGCCGCGGTCTCCGGGCGGCCCGCCCGCCTGGCGCCGGTGTCGCGGCACCCCGTGGACCTGGCCCGCTACGAGGAATCCGCCGAAGCGGCCGGAGCGGCGCGCGCCGACCTCGAGCACTGGCGCGGCGAGATCGAGCGGCTGCCCGCGGATGGGTTCGTGCGCCGCCGCAGCCTTCCCGCCGACCGCGGTCCTGCGTTCAGTGCCTCGTTCACCTCGCCGACGCTCTTGGCCGCCGCGCGGGAGACCGCTGCGCGCCTGCGGGTGTGGCCGTCCGCGGTCCACCTTGCGGCCTATGCGGTGGGCATGGCGGCCTACACCGGCGAGCCGGTTGTCACGCACCGGATGTACACCAGCCAGCGGGAGGCGAGCGGTTATCAGGATCTGATGACCTGCCTGTCGTACCCCACGCTCGTCGCCGCCGACTTGGGCGACGACCCGCTGTTCAGTGTGGCGGTGCGGCGGGCCGCGGCCCGGGTCGAGCAGGCTATCGAGCACGCCCACGTCCCGTATGACGAAGTCGCGGAGCTGGTCGCGGCCGAGAGCCGCCGCCGCGCGCGTCCGGTGCGGGTGGCATGCGAGTTCAACTTCCTCAGCAACGCCCCGCATTCGTGCGCGACCCGGCGCGACCGCTTCACCTGGAACGCGGAGCCGACCGAGTGGACCAGCGCGGGTTCGGACGCTTATTTCCGGGTCCACGAGTGGAGCGACGGCGTCACGCTTGCGCTCCAGGCGATGGCGGGCGTCATGGACGCTGACGCGGTCGAGCGCTTCCTGCGAGGTTGCGCGCGCCTACTGGAGATGCACCGCGACGCGGGAACCGATCTTCGGGTCAGCGAGGCGGCGCAGTTGTTCGGCTTCGCTCCCGTTCCGCAGCAGCGGATCCTCGGCAACGGGCCCGATCTCGACAGGTATGACCCGGTGGCCGCGGACGCGACCGCAGCCCTGATCGCATCGCATCCCGCGGTGCTTGAGGTCCGCGTGGAGGCGGGCGACCGCGGGCTGGTCGCCGACGCGACCGCGGCAGCCCCGGTAACAGCGGCCGACCTGCGCGCCCACGTCCTCGCGTCGATCGACGAGCATCCGCAGGCGCAGTGCCCGGACTGGTTCCGCATCAGCGGCGCCGTCGTCACGGAAGGCGACGGGCGCGACGCACCGAGGAGGACGGCGGTCACCGACGCCGAGCGAGCGCTCGTCGCAGTGGTCGAAGACGTCAACGGTCTTCGCGGGCTGGACACGGCCGACAGCTACACGGCCGCGGGAGGCCGGGTGCTGCGCATTCCGCGCGTGCTCGCGGTGCTGGAGGAACAGGGCTGGAGCGGAGTGCCCGTCGGGCGGCTCTGCGGCGTCCGGCCGCTGCACGCGCTCGCGGCCGATCTGGTGCGGGGCTGAGGGGAACGGCGCTGATGACAACCACGCTCTATCTGGAACGCGTCGGCACGTTTCTGCCGGAGGACTCCTTATCGGTCCGGGAGCTGAGCGGGCCGCTCGGGTTGACCGAGGGTCAGATCGCGCTGTTCAGCCGGTTTCTCGGCTTGGACCGGATCGCCGTCGCCCCCGGCCTCGATCTCGCCGACATGCTGACGGCCGCCGGGGAGGACGCGCTCGGAGACACCGATCGGGACTCGGTGCGCTACCTGCTCCACGCACACACCATGCAGCACACCGGACCGCCGTCTCGGCATCTGCTGGAAGGCGTGCGGCTCAAGCTGGGGCTGCGCAACGCGAGCGTCGTCAGCCTCTCCCACCTCAACTGCGTCATGGGGCTCTACGCGTTCCAGGTCGCCCGCTACCTTCTGCATGGCGCGCCGCCGCAACATAAGGCGCTGATCGTCACCGGCGACAAGATCCTCTCCCATCGGCTGCGGTTGATCCCGGACACCACGCTCCTGGGCGAGGCGGCGGCCGGGTGCGTGGTCGGCACCGATCCGCGCGGCGACGGCGTCGTGGGCCGCGCGCTCACCGTGCACGGCCGGTTCTACCAGTGCCTCGACTGCCCGGATCCGCTGCGCGCGGAATACAAGACGCTCTACGTCGAGGAGCTCAAGCGGGCCATGGCGGCCGCGATCGAGGACGCCGGCTG
Source organism: Actinocrinis sp. (assembly GCF_035938995.1). Lineage (GTDB taxonomy): Bacteria > Actinomycetota > Actinomycetes > Streptomycetales > Catenulisporaceae > DASZGI01. The sequence continues at coordinate 5,524 of NZ_DASZGI010000161.1, read as the reverse complement.
CGACCCGGCGTCCATCGCCGCCGTCCTCCCGCACAACGTCAATCGACTGTCGTGGAAGAAGATCTGCGGCGCCATAGGCATCCCGGCGGACCGGGTCTTCCTCGACAACGTCCCGAAGCTCGGCCACTGCTATACCTCAGACCCCTTCATCAACCTGGCGGCGGCCCGGGGCGGCGGGCGGGTGGCGGCCGGGGACCTGGTGCTGATGGCCAGCGCCGGGATGGGCGCGGCGTTCGCCGCGGCCGTCGTCCAGCTAGGAGAAGGAGTCCGATGAACTTCCTGGAACGGCTGAAGCGGGACCTGACCGGGGACGCCGGCGCCCGCTTCGTGCTGGTGAACAATTTCGAGGTCGAACGCGCCTGGGCGGCCGGAGAGCCGAAGCTGCCGGGCGCGGGCATCGCCTTCGCCGGGGCCACCGTGAACCGGATGGAGGAGATGGGCGTCCTGCTGGCCGGCGAGGACGACACCGTGGTGCTCAAGGCCCCGATGGACCCGCAGTTCGCCGCCTACCTGTCCGGCCTGGGAGCGTCGGTGGGTCGCACGGTGTGGGCGGAGAACAGCGAGCCGGAGCGGACGGTCACCGAGGACGCCCTAGAGTCGCCCGGGCTGCTGAGCGAGCTGCGCGCCTTGAACGACGGACGCACGTACCTGATGCCGCTCGGCATCTCACCGGCCGAGGAGGCCCTGGCGGAGGCGACCGGGCTGCCGCTGGCCGGCTCCCCGGCGCGGGTGTGCAAGGCCGTCAACGGCAAGATCTTCAGCCGCGAGCTGGTCGACGCCGCGGGGCTCACCGCCGTTCCGGGCCGGATCTGCCGGACCGTCGGCGAACTGCGCGGCGCCCTGTCGGGCCAGCTCGAGCAGGGCGGCCGGGTGGTCGTCAAGGAGTCGCTGGGCGTCTCGGGCCGCGGCATGGTCGTCGTCGAGGACGAGCGCGGCGCCGCACGGCTGCTGCGGCTGATCGAGCGGCGCGGCGAGGAGGCCCGGGCGGACCTGGTCGTCGAGTCCTGGATCGAGCGGGCCCAGGATCTGAACTACCAGTTCGTCGTCTCCCGCGAGGGCGGGGTGCGGTTCGAGACGGTCAAGGCCGCCGTGCTGCGCGGCGGCGTGCACCAAGGGCACAGCTTCCCGGTGGAGCTGCCCGGCGCGGCGATGGACGGGATCCTCGAGGCCTGCGAGACGCTCGGCAAGGCCCTGTTCGCCGAGGGCTACGTCGGGATGGTCGGCGTGGACGCGATGCTCGGCCCGGACGGGACGCTCTACCCCTGTCTGGAGATCAACGCCAGGTTCAACATGTCGACGTACCAGAACCGGATCGCCGAACGCTTCATCCCGGACGGCAGGCACGCGCTCGCCGCGACGATCGGGCTGCGCCCGGCCCGCCCGCACACCTTCGGCGAGGTCGCGGAGGCGCTGGGGGACCTGGTCTTCGACGGCTCCGGGGGCGACGGCGTCCTGGTCAACAACTTCGCCACGCTCAACGCCGCGGCGACCGGCGAGGGCGGCTTCCACGGGCGTATCTACGCGATCTGCATCGCCGGCTCGGCCGAGGCGGCGCTGGGCCTGCGTCAGGAGGCCGAACGGCGCCTGCGCGAACTGGTGGAGGCGGGAGCATGAGGATCCAGGGAATCGAGTACGCGGAGCTGGCCGAGCGGTTCGGCACGCCGCTTTATGTCTACGACGGCGAGGTGATGACGAGCACGCTCACCGAACTGCGCGAGGCGCTGCCCCCGGTCCTCGAGGTCTTCTACTCGCTCAAGGCCAACCCGAACATCAGCGTCCTGGGCGTGCTGAACCGCGCCGGCGCCCGCGCCGAGGTGTGCTCGCTGGTGGAGCTGCGCACCGCGCAGCGGGCCGGAATCCCGCCGCAGGACATCATCTTCCTCGGTCCGGGCAAGAGCGACGAGGAATTGGCCGCCTGCCTCGACGCCGGGATCTACGCGCTCGTGTGCGAGTCCTTCGACGAAGTGGACCGGGTCGAGAGCATGGCGGCGGCGCGCGGTCTGACGCAGCGGGTGCTGCTGCGGATCAACCCGGCGATCTCGGCCAGCGGCTCCCGGCTGACCATGGGCGGCAAGCCGCGCCAGTTCGGGATCGACGAGGCGCAGGTGCTCGACGCGGGCGACCTGCCGTCCCGCTACCGGCACGCCGACGTCGCCGGGGTGCACGTCTACGCGGGCACCCGCATCCTCGACGCCGAGGTCGTCGGCAAGAACACCGCCTACGCGCTGGACCTGGCCGACCGCGTCGCCGCCGCCACCGGCATCCGCCTCGACGCGGTGGACATCGGCGGCGGCCTGGGCGTGGCCTACTTCGACGACGAGTGCGATCTGGACCCCAAGGCGGTCGCCGAGCAGATCAATCCGCTGATCGAGTCGTTCGCCGCCGCGCACCCCGGCACTCGGATGATCATGGAGTCCGGGCGGTACCTCGCGGCCCGCGCCGGGACCTATGTCCTGCGCGTGCGCTACACCAAGCTGTCGCTCGGAGAGCGCTTCGCGGTGGCCGACGGCGGCACGCACCACCACATGGCCGCGGTCGGCATCGGCTCCTTCGTCAAGCGCAACTTCCCGGCCGTGCTGCTCAGCGCGCGGGACGAGGAGGAGCCGGCCGAGTCTTGGAATGTGACCGGGCCGCTGTGCACGCCGAACGACACGCTGCTCAAGCATGTCGCACTGCCCCGGCTGCGTCCCGGCGACCTCATCGGGGTCCTGCGATCGGGCGCCTACGGACCGACCGCGTCGCCCGGCCTGTTCCTCAGCCACGGTTTCCCCGCAGAGGTGCTGGTGATGGACGGTCAAGCGCACGTGGTCCGAGTGCGCGACGAGGTCGAAGACCTGCTGGGGGTTCAGCGTCTTGTCATACCCGCCGCGGAGCGAAGATGAGCCGCATCGCACCGCCCGTCGCCACCGCCGAAGGCCTGCTGCACGGCTGGTTCCTGCGCGGGGCCGCGATCGACCCGGACGCCGAGGCGCTGCGCATCGGCGCCCGCAGCTTCAGCTACCGGCACCTGCACGAGCGCGCGCTAGCGCTGGCCGGGTCGTTGACCGCGGCCCTGGGCGGGCCGGCGCGCCGGGTCGGGCTGCTGGCCGCGCGCAGCGAGCAGGCCTACGCCGGGATGCTCGCCCCCGGATACGCCGGCGGAGCCGTGGTGCCGCTCAATCCCGAGTACCCGGCCGAGCGGACCCGGCGGATGATCGCCGCGGCCGGACTGGACGCGCTGCTGGTGGACGCGTCGGGCGCGCAGATCCTGCCGGAGCTGGCCGACGAGCTGGGCTCGGCGCCGGTCATCGCTGAGCCGACCGGCCCGCCGCTGGATCGCCCGCTGGCGTCGTCTCCGGACGACGTCGCGTACATCATGTTCACCTCCGGCTCCACGGGCCGGCCCAAGGGCGTCCCGATCCTGCATCGCAACGTCGACGCGTATATGAAGCACGTGCACCGCCGCTATCCCCTCGGGCCGCAGGACGCGTTCGCGCAGATCGCGGATCTGACGTTTGACATGTCGATCTTCGATGTCTACGCCGCCTGGGGCTGCGGGGGCACGCTGGTGAGCGTCCCCCCGCAGGTGTTCGCCGCGCTGCCCGCCTTCATCGCGCACCACCGCATCACCGTCTGGTTCTCCTCCCCCAGCGTGATCGCGCTCGCCCGGCGGATGCGCGCGCTGGCTCCGGGCTCGCTGGCGGGCCTGCGGGTCAGCCTGTTCTGCGGTGAGCCGCTGCTGCGCCAGGACGCCGCCGACTGGTACGAGGCGACCGGCGGCTCGTGGGTGGACAACCTGTACGGGCCCACCGAGCTCACCGTCTCATGCACCGCCCATCGCTGGGATCCGGATCTCTCGCCGCAAGGCTGCGTCAACGACGTGGTGTCGATCGGCACCATGCACGCCGGGTCGCCGTACGTCCTCGACGGGCAGGCCGGCGACGATGCTGATACCGGGGAGCTGTGCGTCACCGGGCCGCAGATGTTCCCGGGCTATCTCGACCCCCGCGACGACGAAGGGCGCTTCCTCGAGCGCGACGGGCTGCGCTGGTACCGCACCGGAGACGTGGTACACCGCCGGCCTGACGGAGAGCTCGACTATCTGGGCCGCCGCGACCACCAGGTGAAGATCCGCGGCGTGCGGATCGAACTGGCGGAGGTGGAATGGGCGCTGCGACGCTGCTCAGGCGTCCGGGACGCCGTGGCGGTGGCGGCCGACGGCCGGCTGGTCGCGTTCTACACCGGCGGACAGCGCTCCCCGTCGAGCCTGACCGGCGAGCTGGCGGGCATGTTGCCACGCGCGGTGATCCCGCTGTATTTCGAGCGGCTCGACGAGATCCCGCTCAACGCCAACCGCAAGACCGACCGGATCGCATTGACCGCACGCGCCACGCGGCTGCTGTCCGCGCAGGCCCCCGCGGTGGCAGCTTCGCACGGCCGGAACGTGCCATAGGCGGCACCTACCGCGAGCGCAGGGCACCGAAGACTATCGACGAAAACGAACCGGCCCGGGGGACGGCGGGCGGGACGGTCAGCGTCCTGCGACGGCATTCCGTGCCCCTCGCACCTGCCCCCATCCCCTCCCGTGAGGAAGGCGACCACGATGAACCGCTCAGAGACCGTCGACCACATCCGTATCGCCCTGTCCAGCGTGCTGGGCCGGGAGATCCCGGACCTGACCGAGAGCTCCCGCCTGTTCGAGGACCTGGCCCTGGACTCCACCAGCGTGATCGAACTGCTGATGAGCCTGGAGGACACCATCGACCTGCAGATCGACCCGGACGACCTGGAGCCGGACGTCTTCCGCACGGTCGGCAGCCTCACCGACTACATCCAGAACAGCATGACCCCCAGCCCGGCAGTCTGAACCATGGCCGCGACCCATACGCTCGCCCCGCCCGGCCCTCCGGGCGCTCCGCCTCGCGCCCAGGGCCTGCGCCTGACCGGCATCCGGCACCGGGTGTTCCGGGACAGGCCGCAGCCCCTGATCGGGTTCGACCTCGAACTGGCCGAGGACGTGCTGCGCGCGTACGGACGCGGCGACGAACTGCAGGCCTTCCTCGACCGCACCGGCAACAGCTTCATCGCGATGAGCGAAGCCCTGCTCGAAGGGGCGGCCGAGCCGGACGCCGTGCCCGAACCGGGTTCGGTGCCCGATCTGAGCACTGCGCTCGATCAGGACACAGCGCCCGATCAGGACACAGCGCCCGATCTCGACACGGTGCTTCTGGCCTACCGCATCCCCGACCTCTACTACTCCGAGGTCGCAGGCTGCTACCTCTCGCAGCGCCTGCCCGGCGCGCCCGTGCCGTGCTCCGTGGCCGAGCAGGGACCGGGCGCGCCGTTCACGGCGCTGCGGATCGCGGACGGCATGTGCCGGCTCGGCGAACTGGAGCGGGGCGTGCTGTTCGCCTTCGACCAGAACGCGGCGGTGTGGGACGAGGACGAGGCCATGCAGTCGCGCCCGGACGCCGCCGTGCTGATCGAGTTCGGCCGCGCTGCACCGTCTCGCGCGGACGGGGGCGCGGCCCGTGTCGCAGAACTC
>NZ_DASZGI010000160.1:0-12749 GCF_035938995.1 Actinocrinis sp. | reverse complement strand
GAACGCTGCCGCGAGATCGACGATCGTTACGCCGAGGCCGACGCCCTCAACCTGCTCGGCCTGGCCATGCTGCGCCAGGACCGCGCCGCGCACGCGGCCGAACTGCTGCACCAGTCCTTGGCCCTGTGCCGGGAGATGGGCCACCGCCGCGGAGAGATCGACGCACTGTTGGGCTTCGGCGAGACGCTCCTCGCCCGCGGCCAGGCCGAACAAGCTCTGGCGCATCACGCGGCAGCGCTCGACCTGGCCGATCAAACCGGCGCGAGGTACCAACAAGCCTGCTCCCACCACGGCCTCGCCCACGATTTCACGGCCCTCGGCGAACACCTTGAGGCACAGAACCACCTATCCGAAGCCCTCAAGATCTATACCGAGCTGGCCGTGCCAGAAGCCGACCTGATCCGCGCCGAGACGAGTCGACGATCGGTGTGATCTCGGTACTCGGGCGCCTATCCGAATGCGAGCGGCAGCTCGTTCAGCCGATGCACGAAGAGCGCCCGGCTCCAGGTGAGCTCGGCGGCCGGCACCGCGAGCCGGAGATCCGGGAAGCGGCGCAGTAGTGTTCCGATCGCCAATTCGCCCTCGAGCCTGGCCAGCGGCGCCCCGAGGCAATAGTGGATGCCGTAGCCGAAGGCCAGCTGATGGCCGGGTGCGCGGGCCATGTCGAACCGGTCCGGGGCGGCGAACTCGGCCTTGTCCCGGTTCGCCGCCTGCAGGCCGATGATGACGAGTTCGCCGGGCTCCACGTGCGCGCCGCCGATGTCGACCGGGCTGAGCGCGGCGCGGATGTTCGCGACCGGGACAGGGCTCTCCAAGCGCAGGAACTCCTCGATCGCGGCGGGAATCAGGCCGGGGTCCGCGCGCAGCTTCTCCGCCCGGTCCGGCTCGATCATCAACAGGTAGATCCCGTTTCCGATCAGGCTCAGGGTCGTGTCGTGCCCTGCGATGATCATCACGGTCGCCATCGCGGTGAGCTCGTCCTCGCTCAAGGCGTCGCCCTCGTCGCGGGCCTGGATCATGGCGGAGAGCAGTCCGTCGTCCGGGCACTCGCGCTTCTCCGCGATCAGGCCGCGTAGATAGGCCGTGAACTCCACGGCGGCGTCCACCGGGAAATCCGGAGTGCCGAGCCCGGAGAGGACCGCACGCGACCACGCGCGGAAGCGATCCCGGCTCGCCTCCGGAATGCCCAGCAGTTCGCAGATGACCAGGACGGGCAGCGGAGTTGCGAACTCGGCCATCAGCTCGACCCGGCCCTTGTCCGCGAAAGCCGCGATGAGCTCGTCGGTCAGCTGGCTGATCCAGGGCCGCATGGCCTCGATCCGCCGGGCGGTGAAGACCCCCGAGACCAGCCGCCGCAACCGCCGGTGGTCCGGCGGGTCGACGTTCGTCAGCCCCTTGAGCAATGCGTTGCGCTGGTCGGTGGTGAGCTTGCCGCCGTCGAGCACTCCGGCTTCCATCATCGCGGCCACCGAGAGCCGCGTGTCGCTCAGCGCCGCGACCGCCTCCTCGTGGCCGACCACGAGCCACGCCGGCGTCCCGGTCGGCATCAGGACACGATGGATCGGGCCGCGCTCGCGCAACGCGTCCATGGCGCCCGTGTCAGCGAGCACGTCGGCGAGCGCGACGGCCTTTGTCTGCTCCTCCATTTCGCCCCTCCCGCGCTAGTGCCCGGCGCTCATGCCGCCGTCGACATGAAGGATTTCGCCGGTGACGAAGTGCGCGTTCTCCAAGTAGGTCACCGCTTCGACGATGTCGCCGATCTCGCCCATCCGGCCGACCGGGTGCAGGCCGGCGAGGATCGGAAGGGCTTGTTCGGGATGCATCGGGGTCTTGATCGCGCCGGGCGAGACGGCGTTTACCCGGATGCCGCGCGTGGCGTATTCGATGGCGAGGGACTTGGTCGCCGATTGCAGGCCTCCCTTGGTCAACGAGGTCAGTACCGAGGGGACGTTCGAATCGGCATTGTCGACCAGACTCGTCGTGATGTTGACGATGTGGCCGCCGCCCTGAGCGAGCATCTGCTCGACGGCCAGCTGGGTGATGTGGAAGAAGCCGCCCAGGTTCACGCCGATCAGCGCGGCGTACTCGTCCGGCGTGTAATCCGTGAAAGGTTTGGCGACGAAGATTCCCGCATTGTTGACAAGCGTGTCGATACGGCCGAACTTCGCGACGGCCTCGGTGATGACGCGCTTGGCGGTCGCGGCGTCCGCGATGTCGCCCGGGACAGCGAGGAACGCGTCCTCTGAGGCGGGGGCGATGGAGCGGGACGTGCCGACCACCGCGTAGCCGAACCCGCGGTAGGCCTCGACGAGGCTGGCGCCGATGCCCCGCGACGCGCCGGTGATGACTGCGACCTTCTGGGACTGGGAGTCCATGAACGATTCCTTCTTCGGAAGAAGTGGCCTACTCCCCCAGCAAAGCGCCGAGCGCGCAGGTTGCCTATCCGATGTCCGCGAACTATGGTCCGAACGGGCAAAGTTCGCTGACTATGCGGCTCATTCAACCCGCTCATGATGGTCCGACCCCGTCGCCCGCGGTCTGGTGAAAGGGACACCCGGAGAAGATGATTTTGGGAGAGTCGACGTGATCAAACTGGTCTATTGTCTGACCCGGAAGGAAGACATATCCGCTGAGGCATTCGCTTCTTACTGGTTGCAGCAACACGCGCCGAAGGTCGCCGAACGGCAGAAGGCACTGCGGGCGACCCGGTACGTCCAAAGTCACACGGTGGAAGGCGCACTGAACGACTTGCTGCAGCAGTCCCGCGGTCTCGAGGCTCCGTACGACGGGATCACGGAAATCTGGTGGGAGAGCGCGGATGCCGTCCGCGCGGCCATGGAGGCGCCGGACGGCCTCAAGGCCATGCAGGAGCTGCTCGACGACGAGTCGACCTTCATCGATTTCGGGCACTCTCGGTTGTTCTTCACCGAAGAGCACACCGTCTGCTGAGTGCCTGCGCTCGCCGATTACAGCAGAGCCCTTGGCCGACCCGGCACAGCCAGCCGTCATGCGAGGACCCGTTCCCCGGGCAGGAATTGCCGCCCGGAGAACGGGTCCGTCACTGCGTGGGGCTTGGCACGCGGCGCCGGTCTGCCCCCGCTCTAGCCCTCAGAGAGCCAGCGCGTGAGGCAGACCGTGCAGCAGCGCCTCAGCCCGGTCCGCCGCCGATGCAGCTGCTACGGCAACGTCCAGGACTGATTCGCGCCGCCGGAGCAGGACCAGATCTGCACCTGAGTGCCGGAGCCGCCCCACCCGGTGTCGTCCAGGCACTTGCCGGAGTTCGGGTTCACCAGCGACCCGTTCGCACCCGGCGTCCAGGTCTGCGCCCCGGTGCCGTTGCAGGTGTACAGGTCGACCTTCGTCCCGTTCGCGGTGCCGGCGCCATTCACGTCGAGGCACATGCCGAGCACCTGCAGGGAGTTGTTGCTCTCCACGGTCCACTGCTGCGCGTTGGTGCCGTTGCAGGTGTAGACCTGGATCGGGTTGAACAGCGCGGTGCTGGCGCTGCGGTCGTCCAGGCAGAGCCCTTGGTAACCGGTGATCTTCCCGGTCGAGCCTCCGCCTCCACCACCGCCCCCGCCTCCACCGCCACCGTTGAAGCTGGACGGGTTGTAGCAGGTGTTGGTGGACGAGTTGAACAGCGGGGTGGTGTCGACCGGCTCGTTGCTCGGCGGGGCGACGATGACCGGCGAAGAGCCCTGGGTCAGGTTGTCCTCGCAGTTGATGACGTCGCCCGAGTTGCCGCCCTGGCCGCCGACCCACAGGTCGATGTGGCGGACGCCGTTGTTCCAGTCGGAGTCGCACTCGACGCAGTCGTCTTCCATGATGAAGTACCGGTGCAGGTACGGGTAGTAGACGATGGTTCCGGGCGACAGCTCGTTCTGGTCCGTGGCGAAGGTGATCGGGTCCGAGTACGTGCCGGTGCCGCTGGCCACGCTGTGGATGACCGGGTACGCGATGGCGTCCCCGGGCGGCGAGTTGTCCGGCCAGCCGTACAGCGTGACCTCGTAGTTCTGAGTGGTGCTCGCCTGAGCGGCGACTGAGGAGGTGATCAGGCCCAGGGCCGCCGTCGCCACAGTCACCAAAACGGCGACCAGCATGGCGAACCAGCGCTTGGTCAAGCGCATGCGGGATTCCTTTCCGGTGCGGTGCAGTACGGGTACTTGCCTCAACGCGGAGATCCGGTTCCCGCCGACACGGGGTCACCGTGCGAACCCTGATTTCCCGCCTTGTCGCAGCCTCGTTTGCCCTCTGCGCGCTCCGGTGCGCCGCCCGGTCGATCAGATGTGTGACTCAATCGAGGTTAGTCAGCTTTACTGACGGTAGTGGGACGATACGACTCCGGCGCGGGACGGTCAACCGAGCGCCGGAAGAAGCCGACGGGCCGCCGGAAGGATCAGCGTTCTCCCGCTCCGAGCCGGCACATGCCGTGATCAGCGCGCGGGCGGGCACTGACGCTGTCCTTACTCCGGATGCGGTCGACTGGCAGGGTAAGCACTATCGACCCGGGGAAGGTTTCCGTGTCCGGTCACGAAGAGAAAGATCCATTCGGCGAGACCCAGTCCCCGGAGGACCCGCTCGGCCTGTTCGAGGCCTTCCGCGCCCGGCGGGAAGAGGACCAGGCGCCGGTCGAGTCCTTCCCCTCCCCCGAGCCGTACTCGAGCGAGCCGACGGCCGAGCTTCCACCGGTCGAGACGGAAGCCACCGTCCAATTCAACCCAGCCCAGTTCAACCCAGCCCAGTTCAACGCGGGCCAGTACAGCGCGGGGCAGTACGGCGCAGCGCCGTATGGCTCCGCCGAGGGCGCTTACGGTCCCGGTTTCGCGTCCGAAGCCGCTTACGGCGCCGGGTTCGCGTCGCCTCCGCCGCAGTCAGACTTCGATGATTACTCGAGCGCGGCGCCCGCGGGACCGGCCCGGTGGCGTGGCAAGACGCGCTCGGCGGTCGTGTTCGGCGCGGTCGCGGTGCTGGCCGCCGGCCTGGGCGTCGGGGTATACGCGGCCACTCAGTCGTCAGGCGGCAAACCCGGCGCCTCGCCTGCGGTCACGACCAGCGTGTCGCCCGCGAACCCATCGGCCGGCTCGTCGAAAGGCGCGAAGACCGGAAAGGTGCTGACCGCGCGGCTAACCGTGACGGCCGTCGGCACCGACTCGTTCACCGGCAAGACAGCCAACGGCACGGCCCTCACGGTGCGGATCGCGACGGGAACGAAGTTCGGCACGGCCGCACGGCCGTTCACCCGCGCGCAGTTGGTGCCCGGAGCGGTCGTCTACGTGCGGCTGCGGCATGCGGCAAACGGAGCGGCGATCGCCACGGAGATCGCGGCGGGGGATGCCCGCAAGCCCGCTACGTCCGCCACCGCCACTCCGTCAGCAGGCGCCTAACCGTCCCGCCCTCGCGGTTACTTGGTCGAAGGCGTCGTCGCCCGAACAGTCGCCGCGCGGAGATCATGCAGAAGGCATCCGCCCAACGCGCCGAATACGGCACAGGGACTCGCCGGGTTGGCGACCTCGGTGGAGCATGGCTCTCGTAGTTCCGACGCCCGGTCAAGGTTGGTGGGCACCGCACTAGACCGGGATCGTGACCAGGTTCTGTCCCGTGGTCGTCTCCACGTCGAAGTGGTCGATGTCAGACTGCTTCATCCCGGCACCGCCGTACAGCACCAGCGGCGCAGTGGCGCCGGGCACTCCGTAACCCGGGCTCGGCACTATCCAGGTCGCGACGACCTGGCGCTGCCCGGTCTTGGAGACGGCCACCAGGTCGCAGGTCAGCGGTCCGTGCACGCCGGACAGCTTGAGCGCCACGTGGGTGCCCCACTTCATGGACACCAAGCCGACCGTGGCCGAGGCCCCGGTCACGGAGTTCACCGCGCTGTGCTGCTCGCCGGTGACCGGCAGCGGCGCGTTCGTCGGCCCGGTGCCCTCGCCCTGCACGGTCGAGTTGTGGTTGCTCGCCGTGATGACGCTCGCGACCACCGGCCCACCCACGATCAGCACGATCGCGGCGGCGAGCGCGTACATCCGACGCAGCCGCGAGCGCTTGCGGGACTCGGCGACGCGGCCGATCAGCGCGTCGAGCATGGGGCTGGATTCCCCGGACGCCTGCTGCGGCTGCGGCTGCGTCAACGACCCAGGCATCGACGGCAATCCCGCCGCGTGCTTCCCGCGCGTAGGCGCTCCGGGGTCGGCCGGTGGCTGCCGTTCGGCGCCGAACTCGGCCAGGATCGGTTCGAGGGCGACCATCGACTCGAGTTCGTCGGCGCAGATATCGCAGCCTGCCAGGTGGTCCTCGAAAGCGGCCGCCTCGGCCGGATCGAGCAGGCCGAGCGCGTAGGCGGCGACATCGATGTGCGGGTCGCTCTCAGGCGCGCGCTGCTCTGTGGTCACGATGTCACCCCCCTCTCCTCCAGGGCCAGCTTCAGCGAGCGAAGTGCGTAGAAGACCCTCGATCGCACGGTACCCGCGGGAACGCCGAGCGCTTCCGCCGCCTCATTAACTGTACGGCCCTTGTAGTAGGTCTCGTCCAGTATCTCGCGGTGCGCGGGACTGAGCGCGGTCATCGCGTCGGAGATGGTCATCATCCGCAGCGTCTTGTCGAACTCGTCCTCGGCCGGGATGAATTCCAACGGCCCGGCGTCCACCTCGGGCGGCCGGGCCTGGCGGCTGCGGTGCCCGTCGATCACGATCCGGCGGGCCACAGTCACCAGCCAGGGGCGCAGCGAGCCGGCGCCGGGCTGGAGCTGTTCGGCGTTGTGCCAGGCGCGCACCAGGGTTTCCTGGACCACGTCTTCGGCGCGGTGGCGGTCGCCGCCTACCAGCCGCATCACGTACCCAAGCAGCGGGCCGGAATGCTCTTGGTAGAGGGCGCGCATCATCGCCTCGTCGGGCGCAACGCCGGCGGCGCGCGATTCGTCCGCCTCCGGTCTGCGGGTGGGGCGCTCGGTCACGGCGCTATCCTTCCGCACCCTGTCCTCCCGGTCGACATGCGATGCCCTGCGTGACATGAATCGGTGTCCGACGAACGCTGTCTTGCTGGTGCCGGACGCGATATTTGTGGAAAAACAAAGCACCGTGTGTGGAAAAGCACTGTGGAGGAGTGCTCCGCACGAGCGCGGCGCCGGACCGGCGATCGCCGATCGGCGCCGAACCAGGGCCCTGGCGCGGGCCGGCCGCTCCTTCTCGGCGACCGGCCCACCAGGCGCACCGGGGTCTACCAGCCGCTGGACGAGGTCGAGCCGCTGTTGTTGCCGTAGCCGCTGCTGTAACCGCCGGAGTTGTCAGTCGGGCTGCCGGTGGCGGCCGCGGCCGCGGCCGTGCCCTTGGCCTTGCCGCCGGTCGGGGTGGCGGCGTACCAGGTGCCGCCCACGCCCTGGCCGTTGATGTCGCCGGGCTTGCTGTCGCCGGCGTAGGTGTAGAGCGGCCAGCCGTTCAGGGTCAGCTGCTTGGTGCCGTCGGCCCGGGTGATCTCGCCGACCAGGGACTTGTCGACGCCGTTGAGCGAGACCGTGTCGGCGGCGGTGGCCGGGGGCCAGAGGGTCGCGCACTTGCCGGAGCAGTTGCTGGTCGGCGGCTTGGCGGAGTCCTTGTCGAAGCGGTAGAGCGTCATGCCGTTGCCGGAGACCACGATCTGCCCCAGCGGGGAGGCCGCGGCGACCAGGGCCGCACCCGCGTTCGTGGCGGCGCCGTTCGAGGAGTCCTGCGCTGCCGAGGACTGCGGCGCGGCCGCGGTGGTCGCGGCTGCGGCCGGGGCCGCGGAGGAGGAGCTGCCGTACCCGTTGCACGCGGTGGTCACGAGGGCGACGGCACCGAGCGAAGCGGTAAGAATGGCGGCGCGCTTGAAAACAGACATGGAGATACCCCTGGAAGAGAAGTCGTGGGAATTCTTTGTGATTCTCGGGCGCCCGTTCGGCGCTTGTACCTGTGTATACGCGGGCGGTCGGCGGGCTACTCAATCCAGTTTCAAGATTTTTTACGAGGCCCGGATATAAATAGAGAACGCGCGCGATACGAATTACAGGCGAGTATTTCTCAATCCAAAGACTGTGATCTGCGTCACACGGCAGTCCCCGGGGCGCTGGTGCCGGTGCTCAGCAGCCTGGCCCACGACTACGCCGTCTACGTGGAACGACGTCTGGGTGCGGCACGAGCTGAAATGACCGCTGGGCGAGGTCAGGCCGCGGCCGCGGTGTCGCGTCCCGGATCGCCGGCGTGCTTGGATTCGCGCCGCTCGATCTCGTGGAGAATGCGGGCGCGCTCCTCCATGATCTTGGGAACGGCGCGCAGGATCGCCGCAATGGCGAAGAAGAGCGCGGAGATCGCCACGGGGTCGCGGTGTGCCGTCCAGACGGCGAGCCCCATGATGGTCAGCAGCACCAAGCCAAGGATGAACCACCGTCGTCCGCTGATGTTGATGACCCGGAGAAGTGGCGGAAGCGTGTCCGAGCGGACGCGGGCGATACGGCGCGGATCGCGTTGCTTTGGCTGTGTCGTCATGTCCTGACGATCCGTCAGGGCCCTCCCGGTGTGTATTGACCGGATCGCCAATATCTGGCCTGTCGTCTAGTCACTTCCGGCTTGTGCGACTCCGACCGACCCGGCCCACCGCGGTCGACGCGGACGGGGATCGGGTAATCGATTCGCACTGCTGTGCGGCGAGATTGCTCCCAGTGAGCGCGTGACCGAAACGGTCGACCACTTAGTTCGCGCCTTGAATCTTGACAGTTTCCACAGAGAGCGCTCTCCTATACCTACCCACGCTCCCTGGTCTATACCAGTGACTCTCACGCTGTGCGATGCCGCCGTATCGACGACGGGTGCGTGGTTCGCCTGCGCGCAGGCGGTGGAGCACCAGCGGACCAGAACACCTGACGCTGGTCAGCACCGCCGAGCGGCAGAAACACAATGATCCATCCGTCGGCGCGCGGATGGCGATCTCGCCTCGGTGAGGAGTCGGCGCAGGTCCCGTCGGGCCTCGGCCGAGTCCTGGGCCGGCACGGGATCCGGTCCCCGCCGAAGGAGTCGTGGATGTTCGTACGCTTGAGAGCAGGCATCGGCCTGGCTGCGCTGGTCGCCGCCGGAGCCGGTGGAGTCGTGGTGGGCTCCGCCTCATCCGCGCTCGCCTCCTCCCCGAATCCGTGGCCCGCCCACGTCTTCGCCCCCTATGTGGACACCTGGACCGGCAACGTCACGCTGACCGACGTCGCCGCGAACACCGGCACGAAGTTCTTCACCATCGCCTTCATCGACGGCACCAACTGCCAGTGGCAGATCGGCGAGCAGTCGACGATGCAGTCGCAGATCGACAATCTGCGCGCCGAGGGCGGCGACGTGTCGATCTCGTTCGGAGGCTACGGGTCGGACACGAACCTGACGGAGCTGGGCGACTCCTGTCCCAGCCCGGAGGCCGCCGCCGCCCAGATCGAGTCGGTGATCGCCACGTTCAACGTGAGCCACGTGGACTTCGACATCGAATCGAACTCGCTGACGAACGGCGCCGGGATCGACCGCCGCGACAAGGCCCTGGCCGAGGTGCGGTCCTGGGCCGCGGGCAACGGGCGCCAGCTGTCGATCTCGTTCACCGTCCCGACCAACCCCGGCGGGCTGACCCAGGACGGCGTCAACCTGCTGGACAACGCCCAGGCCAACGGCTTCGTCCCGGACGTCGTCAACGTCATGACGATGGACTACGGAAGCTCGGGCACCGAGATGGGTAACGCGGCGAACCAGGCCGTCGACGCGGTCGCCGGGCAGGTGGCCTCCGCCTTCGGGCTGTCCACCGCCGCGGCCTACGCCAAGCTCGGCAACACCCCGATGATCGGCCAGAACGACAGCGGTGGAGAGATCTTCACCCTCTCCGACGCGTCCAGCGTCGAGTCGTACGCCGCGTCGCGCGGCATCGCGTTGCTGTCGTACTGGTCGGAGAACCGCGACAACGGCGGCTGCCCCGGAGCGACCGCCGCGGCAGGCAACTGCAGCGGCGTGAGCCAGAACACCGGCGACTTCGCCCGCGCGTTCCAGCCGTTCACCGGCGGAGGCGGTGGCTGCACGAGCAACTGCGGTGGCGGCGGGACCGGCCCGGGCCAGGTCACCCTCGCCTACAACGGCCTGTGCCTGGACGACCGCTCCGCGAGCACCACCAACTTCAACCCGGTCCAGGTCTACACCTGCAACGGCACCAACGCGCAGTCCTGGACCCTCACTTCAAGCAACCAGCTCCAGGTCCTCGGCAAGTGCCTGGACATCAACGGCGGCGGCACGACCAACGGCACCACGGTCGACCTCTACGACTGCAACGGCACCGGTGCACAGGTCTGGGAGCACCAGTCCAACGGCGCATATCTCAACCCGCAATCCGGCAGATGTCTCGACGACACCGGCTGGGGCGGCTCCGGTACCCAGCTCCAGATCTGGGACTGCTCCGGCAACTCCAACCAGTCATGGAGTCTGCCGTAAGCGTGTACGAACATACCGGGGCGGATGTCGGGCTTCGAAGCCGCACGTCCGCCCCGGTCCGTGCGTGAGGACCTGCTAGACCTAAGCCTGGCCGGCGCAGTTGGGGACCGTGCCGTGTAAGCACACCCACCTTTTATTTATCGGGCCCACACGCCCTGCTGCGTAGCGTGATCACCATGGCTGGCAGAGGGATGAGACCGCGTGCGATATTGGGGACGCTCTGCGTCCTCGTGCTCGCGGCGGCGTGTACGGCGAGCGGATCGGGCGCTCCGGGAACCACGAGTACGGCGACGGCTCCTGGTGCGACCCCGACGGGGATTTTCACATCGGGACCTGTCGCGGGCCTGCCGTCCGGGGCGGCGAAGATCAAACACGTCGTGGTGATCATGCAGGAGAACCGGTCGTTCGACAGCTACTTCGGCACCTTCCCCGGCGCGGACGGCATACCGGCGAACGTGTGCGTCCCGGACCCGGCCAACGGCGGCTGCGACAAGCCCTTCCATGATCCGAACGACGTCAACGGCGGCGGCCCGCACGGGGCGTCCAACGCCACCGCCGACATCGCCGGCGGCGCGATGAACGGCTTCGTCACGCAGGCCGAGCAGGCCCGCAAGGGCTGCCTGGACCCGAACAACCCCGCCTGCGCCAACAGCAGCGTGCCGGACGTGATGGGCTGGCACGACGCCAGGGAGATCCCGAACTACTGGACCTACGCCAGGGACTTCGTGCTCCAGGACCACATGTTCGAACCCAACGCCTCCTGGTCGCTGCCCGAGCACCTGTTCATGGTCTCCGAATGGTCGGCCCACTGCACCCAGCACGACAATCCGTCGAGTTGCGTCAACGCCCTGCAGAATCCGGGGAACCCGCCCGACTTCAAGGGCGCGGGCGGCGGCACGGGCAAGGCACCGATCTACGCCTGGACCGACCTGACGTACCTGCTGCACGAATACGGCGTGAGCTGGGGCTACTACGTGGCCACCGGCACCGAACCGGACTGCGAGGACGACAGCGCCGTGACCTGCGCGCCGATCAAGCAGAACGCGAAGACCCCGGGGATCTGGAACCCGCTGCCCTACTTCGACACGGTCAAGGCGGACGGGCAGCTGGGCAACATCCAGTCCCTGGACAACTTCCTCGGCCAGGCACAGAAGGGCGCCCTGCCGGCCGTCTCGTGGATCGCGCCTTCCGGGGACGTGAGCGAGCACCCGCCGGCCAAGATCTCCGCCGGGCAGGCCTATGTCACGACGCTCATCAACGCGATCATGCAGGGGCCGGACTGGGACTCGACCGCGATCTTCCTGGCCTGGGACGACTGGGGCGGCTTCTACGACCACGTCGCGCCGCCCACGGTGGACGAGAACGGCTACGGGCTGCGGGTGCCCGGCCTGGTCATCAGCCCTTACGCCAAACAGGGCATGATCGATCACCAGACCCTCAGCTTCGACGCCTACGACAAGTTCATCGAGGACCTGTTCCTGAAGGGACAGCGGCTCGATCCGGCCACCGACGGCCGCCCGGACCCCCGGCCCGACGTCCGCGAGAACGCGCCGCAGCTCGGCGACCTGATGGCGGACTTCGACTTCGGCCAGGCGCCGCGTCCACCGGTGGTCCTCTCCCCCAACCCCCCGCCAGGGCCCGCGTCGCGCTGAAGCGATGACCCGGGCAGGACGCGACGGACGTCGCGACCCCTCCGACCGGCTCGACCGGCACATGGCTCCGAGTCCTCAACCCCTGGGTTGACGCCTCGCGGTGGGACGCCGACGTCGCCTGCCACCCGAATGCCAACCCCAAGGTTGAGGATCAGGCAGGGGGCGCGGGCCTAGTTTTGGCCGCAGGCGGTGACGAGGGCCGCCGGAAGAGCGTCCGGAGGGAATGCATGAACGTCAACACAGCGGCGAACATCCTGCTCATCGCCGCCGCCGTGATCTGGATCCTGGCCAAGCAGGTCAAGGCCGCCCCGGTCAAGCCGAGACTGCTCGTGCTGGCCCCGCTGATCATGGGCTACTTCGGCATCAAGGACACCCCGGCGTCGACCTGGAAGTCCGGCGCGGACCTGGGCTTCATCGTGGTCGGCGCGCTGCTCTCGATCGGCCTCGGCCTGTGGCGCGGCACCACGATCCGGGTGTGGCGCGAGCAGGACGGCGGGTGGTGGAGGGCCGGGACCAAGTACACGCTCTACCTGTGGGGCGCGCTGCTCGTCGTGCGCGCGGTGCTCGCCGGGGCTGCCGGCGCGACCGGGCACAAGGCCGCCGACGGCCTCGGGCCGATCCTGTTCTCGCTGGCCCTGAGCTTCGC
>NZ_DASZGI010000159.1:0-15302 GCF_035938995.1 Actinocrinis sp. | reverse complement strand
ACGACCGCCCGTCTTAAAGTCAGCCCAAACGCACGACTCGGTCCGGAAGCAGACATCTCGCGCGATGTCATCCCCAGCCAGACATTCCGAGGTTGTCGACCGCCGGGCGCTCCGATCGCCCTTTCGGGCAGATCTCGTCCTCGCCCTTTCGGCTCCGCATCGCCGCAGTTCACCCGGTCGGGTGGACTCAGCGCCGCGCATTCGCCGCCGAACAGTGGCAACGTCACTGGTCCGCCGCACTCGGCCAGCGCCTCGCAGCCCACGTCGGGCGGCTCACGACGCTGACAGGCTAGATCGTCGAGCGCTGCTCCCTACGAGTGAATCAATCTACCGATAGCAGATCGCGGCTTGACGGGCCGGGAACGACGCGCGTGTAATTTCAAGCATGTCGCCCGGTTCCTGACGAGAAGTCAGTGATCTTCGCGGTTCCGGACCGGCGCCCGATGCGGCTCGCCGGTGCGCGGAACCTCGATCCGGTCGACGCCGCGCCGACGACATGAGACGGGAGACGTACCGATGGCTGAGGTCTTCCCGCTGCTCGGCGGCTTCGATGAGGAGCTGACCTGGCAGGAGCGGGCGTTGTGCGCGCAGACGGACCCGGAGTCCTTCTTCCCGGAGAAGGGCGGCTCCACCCGAGAGGCGAAACGGGTCTGCCTCGTGTGCGAAGTGAAGGCCGAATGCCTCGAGTACGCGCTCGGTCACGACGAGCGTTTCGGCATCTGGGGTGGCCTTTCCGAGCGTGAGCGGCGCAAGCTCAAGCGCCGGTCCGCCTGACGCGGAACCAACAGCCGCATATCACGCCTCTGTATCGTACCGCCCGTCGGACGTCGCTGACGCGCATTCACGCCGCCGCACATTCCCTCCTGACTTAGCAGAACGCGATCAACGCAACGCTCTTCAGTCGGCGGACCTAGTTATCCACAGCATGAAACCGGACAATCCCTGACAACTTCTGGGGATCCGTACCCGTCCTCACCCGCGTCGCGTAGGGTTGGGCGGCAACCGCCGCCACCCGGGCACGCTGCCAGCGGACACCCGGGCCAGGTGCGCGGTGCCGAGTACCTGCCGCCGAGACCCGGGTCGTCGCCTCGAATGACACAGCAGTACGCACCACCGGCGCGCCCCCCCGTGCGCGGCGCCGACCCGCGCGCCGCGGGGGCCAACCCGCATGAAGCGCTGCGCCACCACATCGTCACCGCCGTCCTGGTCAGCCACGACGGCGCACGGTGGCTCCCCGACGTGCTCGAGGCGCTCCTGAACCAGCAGCGCCCGGTCCAGCGCGTCATCGCCGTCGACACCGGATCGCGCGACGCCTCGGTCGACCTGCTCGAAACCGCGCTCGGCCCCGACCAAGTGCTGCACCGCAAGCGCTCCACCGGCTACGGCAACGCGATCGCCTTCGGCCTGAAGTCCTCGGCCCCGGTCGGCTACGACGAATTCGGCTACGACAGCCAGCTGGCCCCGGTCGAGTGGATCTGGCTGCTGCACGACGACTCGGCCCCGGCCCCCGACGCCCTCGGCCAGCTCCTGCTCACCGCCGAGGACTTCCCCGACGCGGCCGTGCTCGGCCCCAAGATCCGCGGCTGGTACGACCGGCGCCAGCTGCTCGAGGTCGGCGCCACCGTCGCCGCCAACGGCCGCCGCTGGACCGGCCTCGAACGCAATGAGCACGACCAGGGCCAGCACGACGAGACCCGCCCGGTGCTGTCCGTCAGCTCCGCCGGCATGCTCGTGCGCCGCGACGTGTGGGACCGGCTGCGCGGCTTCGACCGCGGCATCTCCCTCTTCCGCGACGACCTCGACTTCTGCTGGCGGGTCAACAGCGCCGGCTACCAGGTCGTCGTCGCCCCCGACGCGGTCATGTACCACGCCGAGGCGGCCGCCCGCGAGCGCCGCCGGATCAACGCCGGACCCAACCGGGCACACCTGCTCGACCGCAGCCACGCGCTCTACACCGTCGCGGTCAACCGGGGCACCCGGTTCTGGCCCGCCCTCTACCTCCGGCTGCTCCTCGGCACCTTCTTCCGCACGCTCGGCTTCGTCATCGCCAAGTCGCCCGGCACCGCTTCCGACGAGCTATTCTCGCTGCTCTCCTTCGCCGCCCGGCCCGACCGGATCGTGCGCGGCCGCACCGCCCGCCGCAAGATGCGCGCGGTCGACCCGGCCGAGATCGAACAGTTCATGCCGCCGCGTGGCGCGCTGGCCCGCAACGCCTTCGACACGATCTGGACCCAGCTGCGCGGCGACCGGGGCTCCGCCGAGCAGGACGCCTCCCGCCACCGCGCGGTCGAGACCGGTCCGGTCTCCGAAGAGGCCGAGGTCCTGGAGACCGACTCCACCGCGCTCATCAAGCGGCTGATCCGCAACCCGATCGTCGCGGTCGGCGGCGGCCTGACCGTCATCGCCCTGATCGCCTCCCGCTCCATGCTGTTCGGCGGCACCCTGGCCGGCGGCGCCCTGCTGCCCACCCCCAGCGGCTCGGCCGACCTCTGGTCCGCGTACCTGGCCGGCTGGCACGGCGTCGGCCTCGGCACCACCTCCTATGCCCCGCCGTACCTCGCCCTGCTCGCGATGTTGTCCAGCCTGCTGTTCGGAAAGGCCGGGCTGGCCGTCTCGGTCCTGCTGATCGGGTCGGTCCCGCTGGCCGGGCTCAGCGCCTCTTACGCGTTCCGCCGCGTCACCACCTCCGCCCCGCTGCGCATCTGGGCCGGCTATGCGTACGCGCTCCTCGCGGTGGCCACCGGCGCGATCGCCACCGGCCGCCTCGGCACCGCGGTCGCGATCGCCGTCCTGCCGCTGGTCACCACGACGGCCACCGAGACCGTCGGCCACCCCGGACGCTCCGGCTCCACCCGTTCCGCCTGGACCTGCGCGTTCCTGCTCACCATCGCCACCGCCTTCGCCCCCGTCACCTGGGTCCTGGCGCTGATCTTCGCGGCGCTCTCGCTGCTGACGGTCGCCTGGCGCACCCGGTCCAACATCGTCGTGGTCGCCGTCCGCATGGGCATAGTCCTGGCCACCCCGATGGTCGTCCTCGTCCCCTGGTCGCTGTCGCTGCTGCGCCACCCGACTGCGTTCCTCCTCGAAACCGGCCTCGGCGGCACCGCGCTGACCAAGCCCGCGCCCACTCCGATCGGCCTGCTGCTCGGCGACCCGGGCGGCCCCGGCACCTACCCCGCGTGGATCGGCGTGGGCCTGCTGCTCGCCGCGCTGGCCGCCCTGCTGCGCGGCGACCGCCGCCGCGTCGTCATCTCCGCCTGGTCTCTCGCCTTGGTCGGCTTCGGCTCCGCGGTCGTCATCGCGGGCCTGAACGTGACGCCGCCGCAGACCACTCACACCGTCGTGCCGTGGCCCGGCCTGCCCACCGCGATGCTCGGCCTCGGCCTGATCATGGCCACCGTGGTCGGCGCGGAGGGCGCTAAGGAGCGCGTCGCCACCGCCGCGTTCGGCTGGCGCCAGCCCGTCACGGTCCTGATCACCGGCGCGGCCGTGCTCGCCCCCGCCGCCGCCGGGGTCTGGTGGCTGATCCGCGGCGCCGAGGGCCCGGTCGCGCGCGTCTCGACCCAGGTGCTCACCCCGTTCGTGGCGGCTGAGGGCCAGACCGCCGCCCGTCCCCGCACCCTGCTGATCACTCCCGGCGCCGACGGCCTCGTCGACTACGCCGTCGTGCGCGACAGCGGCGCGACCCTCGGCGCCGCCGACCTCACGATCCCGGCCGACCAGACCCGGAAGCTCGACGCGCTCGTCGGCCAGCTGCTGTCCGGCAACGGCGGCGACGCGGCGCAGCAGCTCGCGGTCATGGACGTCGGCTACGTCCTGGTCAGCACCGCCACGCCGGCCGCTGTCCAGCACGCGCTCGGCGGTGTGCCCGGCCTGACGCAGCGTTCTCTGGCTCAGAACAGCGGCCAGCAGTTCAACCTCTGGTCGGTCAACGGGAACGTCGGCCGCGTCACCGTCCAGGACGCCAAGGGCGCCCCCGTCGCGATCTCCTACCAGTGCACCGGTGGTACGCCGCAGGGCGCTGCGGAGGTCTGCTCGGGCGACACTGGCGCGACGGTCACCGTCCCCTCAGGCGCCAGCGGCCGTGTACTGGTCCTCGCCGAGGCCACGCAGTCCGGGTGGACCGCCACCATGGACGGCCAGACACTCTCCGCCGCCCCACAGACGGACGGGTTGCAGGCGTGGAACCTGCCTGCTTCGGCCGGCACTGTGGTGATCGGCTACCACTCGATCAAGCACGACGTGTGGCTGATCATCGGCGCAGTGGCCGCCGCCGCGGCGACCATCATGGCCCTGCCGTTCGGCCGCCGCCCCGATGAGGAGATCGAGGGCGAGGAGGCCGCCGAGCTGGACGCCGCGACCCGGCAGCCCGGCGACCGTCGGCGACCCGAGCGCGAACCGGAACCCGAGCTTCTGCCCGAGCTTGGCGTTGAGCCACAGCCCGAAGAAGAGCCAGTACCGGAACCGCTCCGCGTGCCCGCGCCCATGGCGCATGAGGCAGAGCCGGAGCCAGAGCTGGAGCCCGAGTACACGCAGCACGGATACCAAGAAGCCGAGTACGAGCAGCCGGGCTATGCGCGGTCCGAATACGCGGCCGAGACTGAGTACGCCGCTGAGACCGAATACGCCGCATCCCAGTACCAGCCGGAGTACCAGCAGCAATATCAGCAAGGCGAATATGCTCAGCCGTCCTACGACGGCTACCAGTCCGGCGCGTACGACACCGGCCAGTACTACCAGGCCCAGCCCGCCGCCGACGCCAGCCAATACGCCGGCTACCAGGCAGGGGATTACCAAGCTGCGGACTACCAGGCGGGCGACTACCAGGTGCCCGAATACCCGTCCGGCGACCACCAGCACCAGGCCGCCGATCCTCAGGGCTATGGCGGATATCAGGCCGACTACTACCAGAGCGGCCAATACCCGACCGGCCAGTACTCGGCTGAAGCCGGCGCCCAGCCGTCCTACGAGCAGTACCCGATGACCAACGCCGACCCCTATGCGAGCGGCGACTACCCGTACGCCGTGCCCGAGCCGCGCCAGGCCGAGCAGCCGGCCGAGCCGCAGTACACGCACGAATACGAATACCCGCGTGACTACGAGTACGACCCCGACGGCCAGCGCCGCGGCGAGCAGGACGGATGGAACCGGTGAGCCCCCTCATTAAGGCCTCCGCGCCCGCGAGGCCCGTGTCCCGCCGCCGAACCCAGTTCGCGCTCGGAGTCGGCGTCGCCGTCGTCGCGGGCCTCGGTTACGGATACGGCGTCAAACCCGCCGCCGCGACGCCCGATCAGATCGCCGCGTCCACCATCACCCCTGTGCGCAACACCACGGTCGTCTGCCCGATCGTCAACGGCCAGGCAGATGTGAACGTCAATGCGTTCAGCCCGGCGGGCGGCGGCGCGCCCGCGACCGGCGACACCGCGACGGTCTCCGCGTACAACAACCAGACCCCGGCGGTCACGCTCAAACAGCCAGGCGCCCTCAGCACCGCCAAGAACCTGTCGGGCGACATCGCCAACCTTAGCCAGGACAACGTGCCGGTCGTCGCCCAGGCCACCGGCGCCTACGCCCCCGGCTTCACCCTCACCGAGACGATCGCCAGCACCGGCACCGGTACCCTGCACGGCCTCGCCTCGACCCCGTGCACCGCGCCCGACACCGACTACTGGTACATCGGCGCCGCAGCGGACGCCAAGTCAGCCAAGCTCAACATCTACAACAGCGACCAGATCGCCGCCGAGGTGAATCTGACCGCTTACACCCAGGACGGCCCGGTCGCGAGCGGCGTCATGCAGACCGACCAGGGCCTGCTGGTCCAGCCGGCCGCCCAGTACACACAGCCGATCGACCTGACTGCGCTCGCCACCGGCACCACGCCGCTCGCCGTGCACCTCACCACCACCGCCGGCCGCGTCAGCGCCGCGCTCCTGGACAGCGACAGCAACGGTGGACGCGACTTCATCCTGGCTCAGAAGCCCTCCGCGCGCCTGGTCATCCCGGGCATCCCGGCGCCCAGCAACAACGCGGCGAGCAAGATGAAGCTCCAGCTGACCCTGCTCTCGCCGACCACGGACACCGACGTCACCCTGCACTGGATCGGCGGCTCGACCATCACCCCCGACGTCCAGGTCCCGCATCTGACGGCGGGCAAGGTCCAGCAGGTCGACCTCTCCAATGTGCCGGTCCCGGGCGAGGCGGCGGCCCTGCAGATCGACTCGGCCAACGGGACGCCGATCATCGCCGAGATCCGGGTCGTCGCCGAGGGCGGCAACGATTCGGCCTATCTCAGCCCGGTCCCGGCGCTGACCGGCGAGTCGATCGTGGCCGACGACGCGGACGGCTCCGTGGTCGAGCTCACCAACACGGCGGCCAAGGACGCGCAGGTCAAGGTCACCACCGAGGGCTCCGGAACGCCGAACGCGCAGACCGTCACGGTCCCGGCCGGGTCCACCAAGGCGGTCAAGCTGCAAGCGCCAACCGGAGGAGCGGCCCCGTTCGCCGTTTCCGTCGTGCCTATGGATGGTGCGGCCTCCGTCTACGCCGCACGCATCATGACCGGTGACGGCGGCCTGATCACGATTCAGCCGATGTCCACGGCGCTGGAAACGGTGAACGTCCCGGCCGTCCGCTCCGACCTGTCCGGAGCCGTGCCCCAGCCGTAGTGGCATACGGCGATAGGACGACCTGACCCTGGGCATGCGGCGCGCCGCACGAGAGCCGATCGGCGGCTACTCCGGGTCGACGATCTCCGGATCCAGGCCGAGCAGGTCCGCGACCAGCTCGACCACGATGTCGTGCACCAGCAGGCCCAGGTCGGCCCGCCCCGGCGCACGCACCTCGAGCGGCCGCCGGTAGACCACGATGCGGGCCGGCTCGTCGCGCCCCGCACGCACCACCCGGCCGAGCGGCACCGGCTCGTCCGACAGCAGCTCAGCGCCGGGCGGCGGCACCTCCTCCACCGCGAACTCCACCCCGGCCAGCTGCGGCCACTTGCGCTCCAGCCGCTCCACCGAGTCCAGGACCAGCTCGTCGAACTGCTCCGCCCGGGTCAGGCTCAGCGGGATCTCCGGCGGCGCCAAGGGCCCGCGCAGCCCGCGGCCACGGCGGTCCCGGCCCCGGCGACGGCGCGGCCGCGGACTTCGGCCCGACCGCGGCTCCGCAGAACTGTGCACGGATCGAGGGTAGCCCTCGGGTGCCCGGGAAGCCTACAAGCGGTCTATACCGGCTTTTCGAACAGTGCCGATACCCGTCCCGCCCCTCCGGGCGGATTAGTTGTCCCGCCCCGGACAAGAACGTGCCCTCTCAAGACACAGATTGCGCGTCGTCTGGCAGCGCCAGGGGCCCCGGCAATACACTCGCGCATGTGAGCCCTGTCCGTCGCTGTTCGCGCACCGCCTGTGGTCGCCAGGCCGTGGCGACGTTGACGTACGTTTATGCGGACTCCACCGCCGTTCTCGGGCCGCTCGCGACCTATCCGGAGCCGCACTGTTACGACCTTTGTTCGGAACACTCCGAACGGCTGACCGCCCCACGCGGCTGGCAGGTGGTGCGGCTCTCCCCGCCGGAGACCGGTCGGCGCACCCCCTCGAGCGACGATCTCGAGGCCCTCGCGCTCGCCGTCCGCGAGGCCGCCCGCGCGCCGGTGACCAGCCGGGACTCCGAGCCGCCGCATGCGGTCCCCACCCCGCACGGGGACACCCCGCCGCGCCGCGGCCATCTGCGGGCCGTCACCGAGACAGACGCCTGACCGCGCTCGCGGCGCAGCCGGTAGGCTCGCTCCGACGAGAGTGATGCTGAGTGCGCATCTGGAAGAGACGGAGCCGAAGACCGTGACCGCCCCGCACCCGACCGCAGGTGACCTGACCCATCTGGTCAAGGCGTACGACGTCCGGGGGATCTACCCCGACCAGCTCGACGAGCGCATCGCGGAGGTGATCGGCGCGGCCTTCGTCCGGGTGACCGGCGCCGCCGCCATCACCGTCGGCTGGGACATGCGCCCCTCCTCTCCCGCCCTGTCCGACGCCTTCGCCCGTGGCGCCGCGTCCCAGGGCGCCGACGTCGTCAAGATCGGCCTGGCCTCGACCGACCAGCTCTACTTCGCCTCCGGCCACCTCAACCTGCCCGGCGCGATGTTCACCGCCAGCCACAACCCGGCCAAGTACAACGGCATCAAGATGTGCCGCGCCGGCGCCGCCCCGGTCGGCCAGGACACCGGCCTGGCCGAGATCCGCGACCTGGCCGCCCGCGAGCTCGCCGAGCCCGGCACGGTCTTCACCCCGGCGGCGACTCAGGGCACGATCACCCAGCGCGACCTGCTCACCGCCTACGCCGAGTACATCCGGACGCTGGTCGACATCAGCGCCAACCGCCGCCTCAAGGTGGTCGTGGACGCCGGCAACGGCATGGGCGGCCACACCGTCCCCGTGGTCTTCGAGGGCCTGCCGATCGACCTGGTCGCGCTCTACTTCGAGCTCGACGGCTCGTTCCCCAACCACGAGGCCAACCCGCTGGACCCGAAGAACCTGGTGGACCTGCAGAAGAAGGTCGTCGAGACCGGCGCCGACATCGGCCTGGCCTTCGACGGCGACGCGGACCGCTGCTTCGTGGTGGACGAGCGCGGCGAGCCGGTCCCGCCGTCCGCCGTCACCGCGCTGGTCGCGGTGCGCGAACTGGCCAAGCACCCCGGCGCGACGATCATCCACAACCTGATCACCTCGCACGCCGTCGCCGAGATCGTGCGCGAGCACGGGGGCACCCCTGTGCGCACCCGCGTCGGCCACTCCTTCATCAAGCAGAAGATGGCCGAGACCGGGGCCGTCTTCGGCGGCGAGCACTCCGCGCACTACTACTTCGCGGACTTCTGGAAGGCCGACACCGGCATGCTCGCTGCCATGCACGTGCTGGCCGCGCTCGGCGAGCAGGAAGCGCCGCTGTCAGAGCTCGTCGCCGATTACTCCCGGTACTCCGCGTCCGGCGAGATCAACAGCGAGGTCGCGGACCAGGCCGGGCGCACCGCCGCGGTCCGGGCCGCCTATGCGGACGAGCCCGGCGTCACCATCGACGACCTCGACGGCATGACCGTGCAGGGCGACGGTTGGTGGTTCAACCTGCGCCCGTCAAACACCGA
The DNA here is from genome assembly GCF_035938995.1 of Actinocrinis sp. Classification (GTDB taxonomy): domain Bacteria; phylum Actinomycetota; class Actinomycetes; order Streptomycetales; family Catenulisporaceae; genus DASZGI01. The sequence goes on along the minus strand of NZ_DASZGI010000159.1, from coordinate 6,172 downwards.
GCCACTGCTCCGGCTCAACATCGAGGCCCGCACGCCCGACGAGGTCGCCGCCGTCCGCGACGCCGTCCTCGCGATCGTGCGTGCGTGAACCGAGACGAACAGGAATAGTCATGGCCACCCTCGTCGAACCGTCGTTGTTGGAGATCCTGGTCTGCCCGAAGTGCCACGCGCCGCTGCGTGAGGACCTCGAGACCAACGAACTCGTCTGCACCGACGAGTCCTGCGCGCTGGCGTACCCGGTCCGCGACCACATCCCCGTGCTACTGATCGACGAGGCGCGCAAGCGGGGCTGAGACGCACCGACATCCAGGCTGCACCGAAAAAAGGGCGCTATGGAACTGCACGAGGACCTGCTGTCTGACGCCGAGGGCGCGGAGCGCGCAGACCACGGCGGCACGCTCCGCCTTACCGCCGCGACCGGCGCACGCATCCGCCGTGCGGCTGCGCTGCGTGAGTTCGAGCCTGAAGCAGAGCGAGCTCTACGCGCGCTCGGTGCTGACGGTCGCCCGCGTGCCTTAGTCATCCTCGGCTATGGCACCGGCGCGACCGTCGCGCAGCTGATCACGGCGGTGGCCGGAGCGGCGGCCGCAGTGCCGATCGTCCCGGTGCCGGGTCCGGCGCTGCCCGGCTGGGTCGGACCGCTCGACTTGGTCCTCGTGGCGTCCACGGCGGGGCGCGCCCCCGAGATCGCCGCGGCGCTGGCCGAGGCAGGCCGGCGGGGCACCCGTGTCGCCGTGGTCGCGCCGCCCGCGTCGGCGATCGGCCGGCTCTGCGAGCAGGTTCGCGGAACGCTGATCCCGATGGACGACGACTCCGCTCCGGTCTGGGCGCGCCTATGGTCGGTCGCGGTCCCGGCGTTGATGGTCGCGGAGACCGCCGGAATCCTGCCGCCCCAGTCCTACGCGGCGGCTGCGTCGGCGGCGGACGAGGCCGCCGTGCGCTTTCGCCCGAGCCAGGAACCGTTCGTGAACCCGGCCAAGGAGATCGCGCTGCGCTTCGGCGAGTGCACGCCCTCCGTGTGGGCCTCCGGGCACGTGGCCGCCGTCGCCGCGGAACGACTCGGCGACCAGACGGCGTTGCGGGCCGGACTCCCGGTCACCCACGCCGCGCTGCCGGCGCTCGGCAGCGGTCTGCTCGGTCTGCTGGACGGTCCGCTCGCGTCAGGCGCCGGCGACATTTTCCGCGATCCGTTCGAGGACGGCGCCGAACAGTCCGCTGCTGTGATCCTGCTCGCCGAGCAGGGCGCCGACCCCCGCCTGAAGGTGGTCGAGTCCCTGGTCCGCGACCGCGGCCTGCTGCTCACGACGGTCACCGCCGAGCAGGAGGACCCGCTGGCCCGCGCTGCTTTTCTGATCGCCCTCGCCGACTTCGCGGCTGCCTACCTGGCGGTACTTGTCGGTGCGAGCCCGGACCAGGGCCGCACCATCGACGAGTACCGGCTGCGCACCGCCCAGTGACGTCGACCGCGCAAGCGCGGCGCAACGCAGGTGACGAACAAAGCACGGATGGTCGCCATACTCGTGTGTTGCGTCAGACCGAGGCGCTACCCTAATGCCCGAAGGGGAGGCTCGGGACGGCTGGGACACAGGGGTACGAAGCGTGGCAGCGAGCGGGGAGATCTCGGTACGGTTCGCCGACGTCGAGGAAGCGGCGGCGGCTGTTCGGCGTACCGCCGCGAACGTGGACATGCTGCTGTCGGATCTTCGGAGCATGCTGCGCCCGATCGCCGCGGAGTGGACCGGCGCCGCGTCCGGCAACTACCAGTACCAGCAGCACATCTGGGACCTCGCGGCCCAGGACCTGCACGCCGTGATGCTGCAGATCGCCGCCGCCCTGGAAAACTCGCACGCCAGCTACACCGAGGCCGAGACGTCGCTGCACCAGCTATGGGGCAACAGCTGACCGTCGGTTGACGCGCCGCGCCCAGAGGGCCGATGCGGCCTTCTAGACTCGGTGGCGTCAGTTCACCGAGGAGGACATGCATGGCGCACACCGACTTCAAGGTCGCGGATCTCTCCCTGGCGGCATTCGGCCGCAAGGAGATCCAGCTGGCCGAACACGAGATGCCGGGGCTGATGGCCGTCCGCCGCGAGTTCGCGGAGGCGCAGCCGCTGCGTGGGGCGCGGATCACCGGATCGCTGCACATGACGGTGCAGACGGCGGTTCTGATCGAGACGCTCGTCGCGCTCGGCGCCCGGGTGCGCTGGGCCTCGTGCAACATCTTCTCCACCCAGGACCACGCCGCCGCGGCTGTGGCGGTCGGCCCGGACGGTACTCCCGACGCGCCGAACGGTGTGCCCGTGTTCGCGTGGAAGGGCGAAACCCTCGAGGAGTACTGGTGGTGCACCGAGAAGGCGCTCACCTGGCCGAACGGCGAGCTGGCGAACATGATCCTCGACGACGGTGGCGACGCGACGCTTTTGGTACACAAGGGCGCCGAGTACGAGGCCGCTGGTAAGGTCCCCGACGCCGCAGCCGACGACTCGGAGGAGTGGACGTTCGTTCTGGCCACCCTTAAGGCGTCCCTGGCTGCCGACGCCAAGAAGTGGACCGCGATCGCCGAAGCCGTGCGCGGGGTGACTGAGGAGACCACCACAGGTGTTCACCGCCTGTACGAGATGTTCGAAGCCGGAACCCTGAAGTTCGCGGCGATCAATGTCAACGACTCGGTGACCAAGTCGAAGTTCGACAACAAGTACGGCTGCCGGCACTCCTTGATCGACGGGATCAACCGCGCCACCGATGTGCTGATCGGCGGCAAGGTCGCGGTCGTCTGCGGCTACGGCGACGTCGGCAAGGGCTGCGCCGAGTCGCTGCGCGGGCAGGGCGCCCGGGTGGTGATCACCGAGATCGACCCGATCTGCGCGCTTCAGGCGGCGATGGACGGCTACCAGGTCGCCACGCTGGACGAGGTGGTCGGCACCGCCGACATCTTCGTCACCGCCACCGGCAACCGGGACATCATCTCGGCCGCGCAGATGGGCCGGATGAAGCACCAGGCGATCGTCGGCAACATCGGCCACTTCGACAACGAGATCGACATGGCCGGGCTCGCCGTGCTGCCCGGCATCGTGCGCACCGAGGTGAAGCCGCAGGTGCACGAATGGCGCTTCCCGGACGGCCACACGATCATCGTCCTGTCCGAGGGGCGTCTGCTGAACCTGGGCAACGCCACCGGCCACCCCAGCTTCGTGATGTCCAACAGCTTCGCGAACCAGGTCCTGGCCCAGATCGAGCTGTACACCAAGCCGGAGCAGTACCCGATCGGCGTGTACCGGCTGCCCAAGCAGCTCGACGAGAAGGTGGCCTGGCTGCACCTGGACGCGCTGGGCGTCAAGCTCACCAAGCTCACCGACCGGCAGGCGGCCTACATCGGCGTCCCGGTCGAAGGCCCCTTCAAGTCCGACCACTACCGCTACTAGGCGGAGGCGGGTAGGTCGGCGAGGCCGCTACAAGGCTCGGCGCCTCCGCTTCGGCGGGGGCGCCTGCCGGGCCACCAGTGCCGGCGCTGGCACCGGCACTGGCATGGGCACGTAGGGCACGCCGCCGAAAACCGCGCCGGTCTCTCGCCGGAACCGCTCGCCGGTCACCGCGACGAGGTACTGATACGCCGGCGTTCCCTCAGGGGGCGTCGGCTTGACGTATGCGGAGAACTGCCGGGCCAGCTCGTTCGCCAGCTCTGCCGCGGCCCGCCGATCGAGCTCGAAGACGCGCGAGATCAGCTGGCGGGCCGCGACGATCAGCCCGGTCGGCACGTTGCCCACGGTCGCGCTCGCGGCCCACGCGGTCAGCATCGGAGGCGGCGGCACCGGGACCGAGCCACGCGAGAGGTCCATGCGCTCCCGGACCACCATCGTTCCCGCGAGCAGGTCGCCGATCCGCTGCCCCCGCTTCGATAGCACGCTCACAACGGCCCCGGGCAGTCCGATCATCAGCACGAACGGCCCCGGCACGTCTCCGAACAGGATCGCCGCGAACAGCGGCAGATTGAGATCGGCGAACATCCCCGCGAGCGCCCGCGCCAACGCGTGCCTGAACCGCTCCGGTCCGCCATCCACGCGCACGACGCGCAGTCCAGCGGCCGCCTTACCAATCGACTTGCCGGTAGACAGCGTCTCGCTGAGGGTCGGGTATCCGATCGTCACGAGCACGAGCGCGATGATCACCAGCGCGTGCATCGCGTCGCCGGTCCCCGAACCCGAGGTCAGCGCCAGAGTCGCCATGATGAAGACCACGAACAGGACCGACTGGATGAGGGCGTCCAACAGCCAGCCCATGAAGCGGCTGGCGAGCCGGGCCGGACGAAGCTCCAGCTCCACGCCTTCGGCGATCACCAGGTCGGCCATGAACCCCCCAAAGCGCTAGGAACGGTGCCCACCGTAGAGACAGTGCCCACCGTAGAGACAGTGCCCACCGTAGAGCAGGGGCCTGGAAGCCGGCGAGGCACGTGCTCTACCGTGAGCGTTGTCATACCGGCAGGCAGGGCGGGGGCGGAATGGACATCGACGCGTTCGTGATGCGGCGCGCGCCCCAATGGAACCGGCTCGACCGGCTGGCCCGCCGCCGGAAACTCACCGTCGAAGAGGTCGACGAACTGCTCGCCCTTCACCAGGCGACCGCCACCGACCTATCCGTCGTACGCACCGCGCTTCCCGATGCAGAGCTGGTCGGCCGACTCTCCGCGACCCTCGCGCTCTCCCGGTCGGCGCTCACCGCTCCGCGCGTGGCGAACTGGCGCAGTATTGCGACGTTCTTCACGGACAAGTTGCCCGCGGCCATCTACCGCTCGCGCTGGTGGTGGGGCACGACCGCGATGCTTTCGATCCTCGCCGCGGTCGTTCTCGGGTGGTGGCTGGTCGCCCATCCGGAAGTACGTAACGCGCTGATCCCGTCCTCCGAGGTGCGACAACTCACCCAACCGGGTGGCGACTTCGAGACGTACTACACCTCGGCACCCGCCCGCGACTTCGCCGCCCAGGTGTGGACCAACAACTTCTGGCTCGCCCTGGAAACCCTATTCTCCGGTGCGCTCCTCGGCATCCCCGTCCTCTTCGTCCTCTGGGAGAACGTCGCGAACCTCGGCGTTGACGGCGCCTACATGGTGGCGGCCGGACGCGGCAACGTCTTCTTCACGCTCATCACGCCGCACGGCCTGCTGGAGATGACCTCGCTGTTCATCGCCGCGGGGATCGGTCTCCGCCTCGGCTGGACCATGATCGACCCCGGACCCCGCACGCGACTAGCCGCCCTCGAGCACGAAGGGCGCACAGCGGCCGTCGTAGGCATCGGCATGGTGCTCACCCTCCTCTGCTCGGGCGTCATCGAGGCATTCGTGACGCCGTCATCGCTCCCCGCCGCAGCAAGGATCGGCATCGGCGTGACAGTCGAAGCGGGCTTCCTCACCTACGTGTTCGTGCGCGGCCGCAACGTCTACAAGCGAGGCGAGGGCGGCGATCTGGACGAGGTGGACCGGATCGACGAGCAGCCTGCAGTCGGCTGAGCGGCGGGTTTCCACGGGCCCTGTAATCGATTGGCGCCGGGCCCGCCTCGTGGTGCATACTCGTTCAGCCCCCGCGCGGGGCCACCTGCGTACCCAACTTCTAAACCACTCGCACGAGTGTTGACGGCCCGGGTCGCGGTGGCTAAGCTAGAGGGGTTGCTGTAAAAAAGGCCCACCAGATCGAAGGCAAAAGGTTCAGCCTATGCCGAGATCGCAAGGTTGGCAAGAGCAATCATAAAGGCGTGGTAGAGTCGATTACGACGAAATCACGTCAACGCGGAGAAGCCGATAAAGCGCTCCGTTTGCGAGACAAGCATCCTGCCGGGGCTCTTTGGGAGCCTGGTTTGTGTGTCTGTTTTTTGAGAACTCAACAGTGTGTCATTTGTTTACGATGCCATGTTTTTTGTTTGGTTTGTTCCGGTTTCGGTCGGGACTGTCAGTGGTCAAGGTTCTTTTTGGAGAGTTTGATCCTGGCTCAGGACGAACGCTGGCGGCGTGCTTAACACATGCAAGTCGAACGGACCGCCCTTCGGGGTGGTGAGTGGCGAACGGGTGAGTAACACGTGGGTAACCTGCCCCAGGCTCTGGGATAACTCCGGGAAACCGGGGCTAATACCGGATACGACTGTCTCCCGCATGGGGGGTGGTGGAAAGGGTTTCTGGTCTGGGATG
>NZ_DASZGI010000158.1:0-1707 GCF_035938995.1 Actinocrinis sp. | reverse complement strand
CCACGACGGCTCGGTCCACTCGATCATGGCCGAGTTCGACGACTGGGGACATCGCGCACTCGACGCGGGCGACCTCGACGCGTTGCTGGACTTCGAGCACAAGTCCCCGTCCGGGCGGCTCGCGCACCCGCGCACCGAGCATTTCGCCCCGCTCTTCGTGACCCTCGGTGCGGGCGAGGCGGACCTGACCGCACAGCGCAGCGTGATCGACGGTTTCTGGATGGGCATGGCGAAGCGCTCGATCCAGCTCGGGTAAGTGCGCCGCAGCGCTCCAGCAGCCAGAGCACGGCGGTCCGAATCTCCGGGCATGTCAGCTGGCGAAGTCGCACGCTTCGGGGTCGTCGCCGTACACCTGATGCGGATCGAGCGCTTCGAGCTCGGCTGCGGCTGCGGCTGCGGCCCAACCGGGTATCGCATCAGCAGCCGAAGCGGTCAGCCATATCGGCCGCACGGCCGCGTCGGGGGCCGCCGAATGTCGCAGACAGCCGTTCTCCGAGGTCGGCGTTGAACTGTCGCACGTCTGGCGTTCCGGAAAGGCTGCGGACAGTGAGCCACACGGCGGTGTCGAAATCGCGGCCGTCCGGTCGGCGCGCAGGTGACAGCCATGCTTCTTCGCCGCCCGCGATTCCGCAGTCGGCCGGGTCATCGAGGCCTGCCGTGGCCGCCGGTGGCGAGGGCTTCGCCGAGCGTAAGGCATCCGGGAGCAGGGCAGGCCGTCACACCGTAGCCGAGCAGTTCGAGCCGGGTGAGCAGGGCCTCAAGGGTGACGCCTGCTTGCGCGACGACCGAGGCGTGTCCCGGGCGGCCCGGCATTGACACGCACTGAGTCCAGGTGCCGAGTCAGGTCCACGAGGACAACGCGCTCGTCCCGCATATCTCGCAGGTCGCCGCCGGAGACGGCCGCGTGCGCCGCCAGGCCGGCACCGCTGCCGACTACACGAACCCGCCAGCCGCTGCGGCACGCCCAGTTCACGACAGCGGCCACCTGGGTGATGGTCCGCGGCGTACAGACCCAGGCGTCGGTCGCGCGGTCCTCACGCGATTGATCGCCACGGGTCCGCCGGTAGACCTTTACTCCGGTCGGGAAATCCGCGGGACCCGGGAGCGGCGTAGGCCACGGCGCCGCAATCGTGCCCGAGCCCTCTAACGGCAGCATGCTGAGAAGTGTCTGTGCGTCCTGCGATCGATGACGCAGGGGCGGCCGGAATCCACCCGATCGGGTGACTCTCGGTGATCGCCACACTGTACGGCCCAACCGGTGACGCTTGGGTTCAGTTGACCGCCGCTCAGTTCACCCCACTCAGTTCACCGCCGCTCAGTTCACCGACACCGTCTCGGCCTTCGTCAGCTCGACGAGCTCTGCGAAGGTGATCGGGAACACGGTATGCGGGTGTCCGGCGGCGGCCCAGATCTCCCCGTGCTCGGCGAGCGTCTGATCGATCAAGGTCCTGATCGGTGCGGGATGCCCGACCGGGGCGACGCCGCCGATGGCCTGCCCGGTGTGGGTGCGCACGAATTCGGGCGTGGCGCGCGCGAGCTTTGGCAGCCCGAGCAGTGCGGCGAGCTTGGCGGTATCGACCCGGTGCGCGCCGCTGGTGAGCACGAGCAGCGGGTCGCCCGCGGCGTTGAAGATCAGGCTGTTGGCGATGGCTGCCACGGGGCAGCCGATCTGCTCGGCGGCCGCGGCGGCGGTCGGCGCGGTCGAGG
>NZ_DASZGI010000157.1:0-19205 GCF_035938995.1 Actinocrinis sp. | reverse complement strand
CCCTCCCGCTGGCCCGGCACGGGCTCGAGTGGGTCCAGCCGGATCTCGCGCTCGCGCACCCGTTCCCGGACGGCTCGGCCGCCGTGCTCGCGTCGGACCCCGCCGAAACCGCGGCCTCGCTCGGACCCGACGATCACGGCGCCTACCTGCGGCTGATCGGGCCGTTCCAGGGGCGCTGGCACCAACTGGCCCCGGACGTGCTGCGAGCGCCGTTCGTCGGAATGCCCGCGAACCCCGCGCTGACCGGCAGGTTCCTGCTACGCGCCGCGGCCCCGGCGGCGCTGCTGAACCGGATGTTCCGCGGCGAGCGGGCGCGTGGACTGCTCGCCGGGTTGGCCGCGCACGCCATGGCGCCGTTGACCGCACCGGGCACCGGCGGGCTCGCGCTGATGTTCGCCCTGGCCGCGCACGAGGTCGGCTGGCCCTTCCCGCGCGGCGGCGCGCAGGCGATCAGCGACGCGCTCGCCGACCTGATCACCGGCCTCGGCGGCCGTATCGAGACCGGGCATCCCGTCCGGGCGCTCGACAAGCTGCCCCCGGCGCGCGCCTACCTGCTCGACACCTCGCCGTCCGGGCTGGCCTCAGTGGCAGGCACGATGCTCCCGCCCGGCTTCGCCGCACGCATGATGCGTTACCGGCACGGGCCGGCCGTGTTCAAGCTGGACTACGCACTGAGCGGACCGGTGTGGTGGACTGCGGAACCGTGCCGCCGCGCGGGAACTGTGCACCTGGGCGCTTCCGAAGTGGAAATCGGCTCGGCTCTGCGGCGCGTGCACCGGGGCGCGCCGCCTCGGCCGCCGTTCCTGATCGTCGCGCAGCCGAGCCTGTTCGACCCCTCGCGCGCTCCCTCCGGCCAGCACGTCCTTTGGGTGTACGCACATGTGCCGCACGACTGGACGGGAGATCTGACCGGCGAGATCGAAACGCAGATCGACCGCTTCGCCCCCGGCTTCCGCGACCTGGTGCTCGCGCGCCGCTCCACCGGACCGTCAGACCTGGCTGCCGGCAACGCGAACTATGTCGGCGGAGATATCGCGGGAGGACGCACCGACATGGGCAGGCTGCTGCTGCGACCGAGCCCGACGCGCATCCTGGCGCCGTATTCGACCCCGAACCCCGCCGTGTATCTGTGCTCTTCTTCGACGCCTCCGGGACCGGGCGTGCACGGCATGTGCGGGTACCACGCGGCGCGCGCGGCGTTGCGGCAAGTGTTCGGCGTGCGCATCCCGCCCGCGCCCGGTCCCGATCCGCTGAGTGCGCCGGAACGCAGCTGAGCGGCGATGCTCGGTCACTGGTTCGCCGATCCAGCCTCCTGGTTCGCCCGCGAGGCCTTCCAGCGCGCACTCGCCGCCATCTACCTGTGCGGCTTCCTCGCGGCCGCCCTCCAGTTCCGCGCGCTGCTCGGCGAGCACGGCCTGCTGCCCATCCCGGCCTATCTGCGGCGGACGCCCTTCCGCCGGTCGCCGAGCGTCTTCCATCTCTACTACTCCGACCGGCTGTACGCGGCGCTCGCCTGGACCGGGGCCGCGCTGTCCGTCGCATTGGTCGCAGGTGCGGCTGACGTGGTGCCGCTGGGGGCGGCGATGCTCGCGTGGGCCGTGCTGTGGGCGATCTACCTCTCGATCGTCAACGTGGGCCAGACCTGGTACCACTTCGGCTGGGAGATGCTGCTGCTGGAGGCCGGATTCCTCGCGGTTTTCCTCGGCAACGCGAGCACGGCACCCCCGACGCTCGTGCTGTGGCTGCTGCGCTGGCTGCTGTTCCGCGTCGAGTTCGGCGCCGGGCTGATCAAGCTGCGCGGCGACCGGTGCTGGCGCGACTTCACCTGCCTGCGCTACCACCACGAGACCCAGCCGATGCCCGGCCCGCTCAGCTGGTTCTTCCACCATCTGCCCGACCGCCTGCACCGGGTCGAGGTCGCGGCCAACCACGTCGTCCAGCTCCTCGTGCCGCTCGCGCTGTTCACCCCGCAACCCGTGGCCGGCGTGGCCGCCGCGGTGATGATCGCCACTCAGTTGTGGCTGGTCCTGTCCGGCAACTACGCCTGGCTCAACTGGCTCACGATCGTCTTGGCGCTGCCCGTAGCGGCCGGCGCGCTCGGCTCCCGGTTCGCATCCGCGCCGAGTCCCACGCCGGGCGCCGGACCCGAGTGGTTCCAGGCCCTGGTGCTGGCGCTGACGGCGCTGGTCGTGGGCCTCAGCTACCGTCCCGCGCACAATCTCGCGGTGCGACGGCAGTTGATGAACTACAGCTTCGAGCCGCTCCACCTGGTCAACACATACGGCGCGTTCGGCGGAATCAACCGGACGCGGTTTGAGCTGGCGATCGAGGGGACCGCCGACGGCGACCTCGCCGCGAATCCGCAGTGGCGGGAGTACGCGTTCAAAGGCAAGCCGGGCGACCCGCACCGGATGCCGCGTCAGTTCGCTCCGTACCACCTGCGGCTCGACTGGCTGATGTGGTTCGCTGCTATCTCCCCGCACTACGCCGAGCCCTGGCTCCACACGCTGCTCGAAAAGCTGCTGGAGGGCGACCGCGCCATGCTGCGGCTGCTGCGCGGCGACCCGTTCCCCGAGGGGCCGCCGAAGTGCGTGCGAGTGCTGCTGTACCGGTACGAGTTCACCACGTGGCTGGAGCTGCGCCGTACCGGCGCGTGGTGGCGGCGTGAACTGTCCGGCGAATATGTCCGGCCGTTCCGGCTCGCGGCGGACCGGGGCACCCGCCGACCCGCGGGAGTGCCCGACATCGGCGCCTGACGCGCCGGACTCGGGGCAGCGGAGGTGCGGAGCTGACGGGTGGGATCGGTTGGGTGGGTCACGCCTTGAGCGCGTCGTCGAGGCGGTCGAAGAACTCCAGGCGCTCGCTGATCAGCGTCACGTCAAGCACCTGGCGCAGCGCCGGCGACAGCGCCGCGATGCGGAAGCTGCCGCCGTGCACGCGTGAAACCCGGTCGGCCGCCAGCAGCACGCGCAGACCGTGCGAGTCGAGCAGCGTGATCCCGGCGGCCTCGAGCACGACCGCGCCGTGCTGGACCAGCGGAAGCAGCACTCGCTCCAATTGGGTCGCGCCCGCCAGATCGACCTCGCCCTCGACCCTCACCAGGGTGGTGTGCAGCGCGCCGTGCTGCACCCGCACCGTCAGCGCCGCGGTGCCGTCGGTCCATGCCTCAAGCACAACGGGCGCAGCCGCAGCCGCAGCCACAAGCGCCGGGGCCGTCCGCTCAGGCCGCGCCACCGGGGGAGCAGGTAGCGTTTTCGTGCTCATCGCGGGATCCGCGCCCGCTGCCCCTCATCGGTCGGGGCAGTCATGCCACAGGCAGCGAGCAGTTCGTCGGCGCGAGCGATGGCCAACAGCCGGCGCGTCCGGGGATGGGCGCCCAACAATCGGAAGCCGGTGCCTCCGGCCTCCGCTTTCAGGCGCACCCACTCGAGGATCCGCAGGCCCGCACAGTCGCAGAACTCGACCGCGCTCAGGTCGACGGACAGGTGCTCGGGAGGGTCGGCGAGACACTCGAGCGCCGCCTCGCGCAGCTGTTCGCCGCTGGACAGATCGAGCTCACCGGCCAGCACGAGGATTGCCTCGCCGCTCAACCGGAGCATTGCCGTACGCAGGATCGGCTTCTCATCCAGCGCCGCGCGCTGTGATATGAGCCTTGCGGACTGGGTGTCGACGCTGGTCGCGACACCTCGGTAGTCCGGGTTGGCCATAGCCATTCCTCCTTCCATCCGCACATGGGGGAGGTGTGTCTTCTAGGGTGGTCCGCCCCCACCATACCTGTCAATGTTCACGTGAAGTTGCTGTTCTCTACTACCTGCGACAACTCACGGGCGTTTTTCAGCTGCAAATGCGAGATGAGTACCGTGCGTAATCGCACTACTCCGCTGTGCCAGCGCACTGGCCCTCCGGCTGATCGCCGGGCGGTTGCAGGAGTGCGCGTGTGCATCCGGGTGACCGAACGCACGCATGGATAGGCCGTTTCGGGTAAACAGGGACGGTCCGTGCGGCAACCGAGATGGGCGGCCGTATAAGCTGATCGTCTGGGAGAGCAATTCCCGAACGTGAATCTCTGTTCATGAATACTTCAGCCCCTTCACCCGCGAAATCCGCCGAGCCCCCGGGTGATGCGTTCCGTCACGACGCGTTGCTCTACGCGGGTGACGAGCAGTTCGTCGAGAGCGTCGGCGCATTCGTCCGCGACGGCCTGGCCCGGGGCCAACCCACCCTGGTCGCGGTGATCGAACCGCGCGCCTCGCTCCTGCGCGACGCGCTGGGCGCCGACGCCCGGGCCGTCGAGTTCCTGGCCATGCGCGAAGTCGGGCGCAACCCGGCCCGGATCATCCCCGCCTGGCAGCGGTGGACGGAGCGCAACGAGGGATCGCGGCGCGGCTTCCGCGGCGTCGGCGAACCGGTCTGGGCCGACCGGACGCAGGGTGAACTGGTGGAATGCCAGCTGCACGAGCAGCTGCTCAACACCGCTTTCCAAGACGGCCCCGCGTGGTGGCTGCTGTGCCCCTACGACACCTCGAGCCTGCCGGCGCCCGTGATCGAGCGCGCGTACCAGGCGCATCCGGGTGTGCTGGTTGGCGGCGTCGCTCGGCAAAGTACGAGCTACCGGCATCCGGGCCTGTCGGTGCCCACGACGTTCGCCGAGCCGCTGCCGGAACCAGACGCGGGCGCGGTCCGCTACGAGGCCGCGTTCGGGCTAGATCAGCTCCCGCAGTTGCGGCAGGATCTGGCCGCCTGCGCCGCGGTGTCCGGCCTCGGACGGCAGCGCACCCAGGACCTCGTGCTCGTGGCAAGCGAGCTCGCGGCCAACAGCATCCGGCACGGCGGCGGTCGCGGCGTTCTGCGGCTGTGGCGGGACGGTTCGCACGTGGTGTGCGAGGTGCGCGATCGAGGTCTCGTCACGGACGCGCTGATCGGGCGCAGGCATCCGGACTTGGTCAACGATCTCGGCGCAGGCCTGTGGATCGCCAACCAGCTCTGCGATCTAGTGCAGATACGTTCGGCTCCTGCGATGGGCACGGTGGTGCGGGTGCGTCTCGCCGAGACGAGCCCATAGGCGCCGAATACCAGGCGTCACCAGGGTTTTGGTGGTGCTTCACTGCCCAGATTCCTGCGTGGTCAGGCACTGGCAGCCCGTCGCATGTGAATGTCATTTCGGCGGATCCGACCGTTTCACGGGGCATGGAGGGGTAAAGCCGGGGCATCGGATCTCTGCCGAACGAACCGGGGCGGTGGTTGGGGATGCACATCGAGCGCGGCGCGCTTCTGGCGGACCGCTACCTCGTCGAGGAGCGTCTGGGGACCGGGGGAATGGGCTCGGTATGGCGTGCACGCGACCTGCGCCTAGAGAGACCGGTGGCGCTTAAGCTGGCCGACACGACGCTAACTTCGGGCGGGACCGTCGGCCAGGCCCGGCGACGGCTGCGCCGAGAGGCGGACGCCCTCGCAGCGCTGACTGAGCCGCGCATCGCGAGCATCTACGACATGTTGGAGACGGACCAGGACGTGTGCCTGGTTATGGAACTGGTCGACGGTGAGAGCCTCGCGGCCCGCCTGGAGCGCGAGCCGCGCATCCCCGTCGCCGAGGCGCTCCAGATAGCCGCGGAGTGCGCGCAGGCGCTGAACGCCGCGCACCGGATCGGCATCGTGCACCGGGACGTGAAGCCCTCCAACATCATGCTGGCCGCGGACGGCGCGCGGATGGTCGATTTCGGGATAGCCGCCTACACCGGCCCCGCCCACGCGCACACGACCCAGACGATGGCGCGGAACCTGGTGGGCACCGCGGCGTATTTCGCACCCGAACGCGCAACCGGTGCACCGGCCGGACCCGCTGCGGACTTCTATTCGCTGGGCGTCGTGCTCTATCAGATGGTGGCCGGGCGTCTGCCGCATCGCGCGGAAGACACGCTCGCCATGCTCTACGCCCACGTCACCGCCAAACCTGAGCGGTTGCCGGCCGACATTCCCGCGCCGGTCAGGGTGTTGTGCATGCGGCTGCTGGACAAGAATCCGGGGTCTCGGCCGACGAACCTCGCGGAGATCGTCGCCGCGCAGGACGCGGTGGCAGACGCGCCGGTGACATCAACAAGAACGCTGCCGCTGCCCCACATACATCGACAGCGCTTCATCACGGCTCTCGCCGCAGCCCGGCCACGAGGGCGAAAGGGCATGCCGATCGCGGCCCTCTCCGGTGCGGCAGCCCTCCTGGCCGCCGCGACCAGCTGGATCTTCGTCAACGAATCCGGACACGCAGGAGCCGCAATGCCCGCGACGAGCGCCAGCCGCCCGTCGAGTCAGAGGTCTGGCAGCGCCGTCGTCCCACCGCTGGCCGAGCTCGTGAACGCGATGCCGACACCGAGTAAGCCTTCGCCGACGAAGCCGGCGAAATCGCTTCGACCGGTCGTTCATGCAAAGCATCACGGCCGCAGCGGCGGGGGAGACGGTGGCTGAGGCCGCGACACAGCCCGGCCGTCACGCCGCCAGATCGCGGCCGCTACCTGCCAGGCGCGCGCCAGAGGTCCCGGTGACCAGGAAGATCAGCCGCTCGGCGACCTTGACCGCGTGGTCGGCGAAGCGCTCGTAGTATCGGCTGACGAGCGTCACGTCGATGGCGGTCTCGGTGTCGGGCTCGCCGTCCAGAAGCTGGGTCAACACCGTGCGGTGCAGGTGGTCGACGGTGTCGTCCTCGAGTTCGAGCTCTTCGGCGGCATGGACGTCCTTGCCCTCGATGATCTGCCCGACCTGGCCGGCCAGCCGCACCCCGATCCGCCCCATCTGCTCGAAGGTGCTGCGCAGGTGCGGCGGGATCGCGGAGTCGGGATACCGCATGCGCGCGACCTTCGCGATGTGCCCGGCCAGATCGCCCATCCGCTCGATCTCCGCGCTCATCCGCAGCGACGCCACCAGAGTGCGCAGGTCGCCGGCCACCGGTTGCTGACGGGCGATCAGGTCCATGGCCCGCGCGTCGAGCTCGCGATGCAGGGTGTCCACCGCGTCGTCCGCGGTGATGACCGACTCGGCCACCGGCAGGTCCGCCTCGAGCAGGGCCCAGGTCGCCCGGGCCAGCGCCACGGCGACGAGATCCGCCATGCGCCGAAGAGTGCAGCCGACCGAGTCGAGCTGTTCGTGGTATGCGTCCCGCATCTGTCCCCTCACAGTGAGTAAAGTCTAAGCTCCTTACCCGGGACGACGGCCTTCATGCACGTTCTTGCGTAGTGCGGTGCGGTGCACCGGCGTGGCTCCCTGCGCGAGCGGCCCGACGACGTCGTGCGCTACTGGCCCAGTACCGCCGAGCTCGCGATTTTCCACTGGCCCTGCTGGAACACCAGACCGAAGCTGGTGCGCTCCTCGGCGGTCGAACCGTCCTTGTAGAAGTAGTCGATCGTCGCGACCACCGTCGATGGCGGCTGCGCGACCACGTCGGACACGGACACCCGCTGGACCTTCGACCAGAACGACTGGTACCCGTTGCGGCCACCGGCGTGGTTCTGCTGGTAGTCGGCGGTCATCCAATTCCAGCCCTGATCCAGGTTGTCCGGCATCAGCTTGTAGTAGTCGACGATCGTGGACGTCAGCTGGTCCGCGAGACTCTGCGATGCGGAAGCCGACGGCGGCGCGGCCGGGGCTGACGCGGCCGATGAAGGGCTCTGACCCGCCGTTGCCCCCGCCCCGATCCCCGCTCCCGCGGCGGCAGTCGTGTGCGACGCTTTCGGAGACGGCGTTTCCGTGGCACTGTGCCCAGCCGGAGCGCCCGAGCCGCTCGCCGTCGGGTGGCCGTTCCCGTGCAAAAGCAGTGCGACGACCACGCCGACAAGGAGCAACGCGGCAAGGAGGCTGACCACGAGGGAACGTCTGGCGGTCGGCGAGAAGGGTGTGCGGCTCGGCGGCGCTTCAGCTACAGCTACGGGAGGCGGCGCGGCAGGCGGGTCGGCAGCTTCCGGCAGTGCGACCGCCTCTTCGACCGGGATCGCTGCCGTGCCCGCCGCGCCCTGAGTGCTCTCGATCGACTCAAGCGCACGCTCCACTTGAACCGGCGTCGGGCGCAGCGCGGGATCCCGTTCCAGCATCCAGAGCAGGATGGGCGCGAGCGGGCCCGCGTGCGCGGGAGCGGGGATGTCTCCGTGCACGATCCGGTAGAGCTGCGCGATGGCGCTCTCGTCCGTGCCCGACGGCGGTTCCCCTTCAAGCAGGGCGTAGAGCGTCGCGCCCAGTGAGTACACGTCGCTGCGGGAATCAGCCGACTGGCCCTGGGCGACCTCGGGGGCGATGTACGAGATCGTGCCGAGCAGGACGCCGCTCGCGGTCACCGAAGTGTCACCGACTGCCCGGGATATGCCGAAGTCGGTCAGCTTCACATCACCGCTCTTCGCCACCAGCACATTGCCGGGTTTGACGTCGCGGTGCACGATGCCCGCATTGTGCGCCGCGGTGAGCGCGGACGCGACGTGCGCGCCGATGCGTCCCGCCTCGCGCGGATCGAGCAGGTCACCCGCCGCGAGCATCTCCGACAGGCTGCGCGAATCCATGTACTCCATCACCAGGAACGGCCGGCCTTCGTGCTCGACGACGTCGTACACGCCGATCACGTTCGGATGGTGCAGGCGGGCGGCGATCCTCGCCTCGCGCATCGCCCGGCGCGCGGCGTCCTCGTCGGCGGTGCCGGCGATCGACCCGGCCGCCAGGGACTTGACGGCGACCGTGCGGCCGAGCGTTTCGTCTTTCGCCCGCCAGACCACGCCCATTCCGCCGCTGCCTATTTCGGTGATCAGCCGGTAGCGTCCGGCGATCAGGTCATCGTCCTGGGTCACGGCAGATCCGTCCGGTATTCCTCAGCGCCGGTCCGATCCGTCGCAGAAGGCATTCACTACTCCCCGAAATCAGTCAAGGCAAAAGGGCGGATACGCCGGTATAAACCGGCAGGTGGCGCGGGAATCGACGCCCTCAGTCCAGATCGTCCTCGTCGTAGCCCGCCTCGGGGTCGTCAACTACGTGCATCGCCGCCTCTTCCGCGCTGGCGGCACCGCCGTCTATCCCCACGTCCGACGCCCACAGGTCCGCGTCCTCGCCCGATTCCAGCGGGATGCCCGCGTCGTGCGAGACCAGCCGGCCGCTGCGGCGCTCGCCGGCCTCAGGGTCGACCAGCTCGCCGTTGTCGGGGTAGTCGCCGATCCCGTCGCCCACCTCGTCGTCGGACTCCGGCTCCTCCTGCGCCAAGCGCTGGTCGAGGGTCTCGCCCGCCTGCTGTTCCGCCGCGGTCACGCCGTAGCGTTCCGCCCCGAGCGGCCGCTCCGGCGGGGAGTATCCCTCGTCGAGCGCCGAGACGGCACCGCGGTCGTCGAGCGTGTCCTCGGGCTCCAGGACGCCCTCGTCGTCCTGCACTTCCGAGCCGTCGGGCTGGTAGACCTCGTCGCCCATGAGCTCGTCGTCAGACATCGGGACCTCCGTGGCTTGGGTTGCCGATCAAACCCACCCTAGTGATCGCGCCAGCCCAGCGCATACTTCTGCGGGCTGACACGCATGTTCGCTTCACACGCGCTCCCACGAGAGGCGCGTTCGTGGGGCCGTTCAACCGATACGGGTGACGACGTAGATCAGCAGTCCCGCAAGCGCGCCGACGACGGTGCCGTTGATCCGGATGAACTGGAGATCCCGCCCGACCTGGATCTCCACCTTGCGCGAGGTCTCCGCGGCGTCCCAGGCGTCGACCGTGTCGGTGATCAACGCGGTGATCTCACTACGGTACGTAGTGACCACGTACACCGCCGCGTCCTCGACCCAGGTGTCGAGCTTGGCCCGCAGCCGCTCGTCGAAGGTGACCCGCCGGCCGAACGAGGCCACGGCGTCGCGCATCCGGGAGCGCAGCTCGCTGTTCTCGTCCTCGGCGGCGGACACGATCACGGCGCGCAGGGCCTGCCACGACGAGCCGACGATCCGCTGCACCTCGGGATGCTCGATCAGCTCGCGCTTGAAGCGCTCGGTGCGCGCGAGCGTGTCCGGGTCGGTGCGCAGGTCCTGGGCGAAGTCGGTGAGGAAGGTGTCGATCGCGGCCCGCGCCTGGTGGTCCGGGTCGTCGCGGACGGCGGTCGCGAAGCGAATCAGCTCCTTGTGGATCAGGCGGGCCACCCGCTCGTCGACGAACCGCGGCGTCCAGCTCGGCGCCTCCCCGGTGACCGTCCGCTCGATCGCCTCCGGGTGCAGCTCCAGCCACTCGACCGCACGGCGGCACAGCAGGTCGACCAGCGGTCGGTGGCCTCCGTCGGCCACGAACCGGGCGAGCAGCGTGCCGGCCAGCGGCCCGATCGGCTGCTGCGCCAGCCACCGGTTCGTGGTGCGGCTGAGCACGGTCTGCACGTCGTCGTCCCGGAGCACCGCGAGGACACCGCGCAGCAGCCCCGCGGCCTCGCGGGTGACCCGCTCGGCGTGTTTCTCGTCGGAGAGCCAGCCGCCGAGCCGCCGGGACAGCTCGACCGCGCGCAGCCTGGCCCGGATCACGTCCTGCGCCAGGAAGTTCTCCCCGACGAAGTCGCCGAGGCTGCGACCCAGCGCCTGCTTGCGGTGCGGGATGATCGCGGTGTGCGGGATGGGCAGGCCCAGCGGGCGTCGGAACAGCGCTGTGACGGCGAACCAGTCGGCCATCGCGCCCACCATCGCCGCCTGCGCCGCCGCGCCCAGGTAATCGGCCCACCCGGCGCCCCGGCCCTCCTGCCAGCGGGCCAGGACGTAGAGAAGGGTGGCCGCGAGGAGGAAGCCGGTGGCCACGGCCTTCATCCGCCGGACGCCGCGCCGCTTGATCACCTCGGCGGGTGAAAGCTCTCTCACCCCGTCATTCTGCCCAATCGCGGCCGGGCCCGGTGCGTGGATCCCGGCGATTAGATCATCTGTACCCGTTCGTCCTAGTTATTGCCACGCTGCGTTGGCACACGATCGCGCTCAGCTGACATGAGACGGCGAAGCGGACGCCATGCTGGCCGGTATGGGCGGCCTGACATCCGCGCACGCTGCGGGCGGGGCGTTCCTCAGCGCACTGACCCGCGCCGCGCCTGACTACGACGACCTCCAGCCGCGACAGTCGGTGCAGGACGCCCAGCGCTCGGGGTTTCCGACGCAGTACGCATGCTGGGAAGACCAGGCCGCGCGCATGGCGCACCAGGTCGCCGCAGGTGACTGACACGCGCTGGCACGCTGTACGACGCCGAATGGTTAACCGGTTTGCATGAGTGCTTGATCACTGTGGCAATGTCATGCCGCTTGGTTGCCCTTAGGTGCAAGCGTGGACGCTACCGTGTGGTCCCATGAGCCTTTACACCGTCGTCCGCCATCCCCGGGTGCACCTGCGCCGCCACCACGGCCCGGTCCGCCTCGAGCATGAGCACGTCGGCCTGAACGGCAAGATGGCCGCCTGGATCACCCGCCGGATCGGGTCGATGTGGACGGTGTATGTATGCGTCGGGGTCACCGCCGGATGGATGCTGCTCGGCTCGCGGCGGCTGCTCGGCTTCGACCCGTATCCGTACCCGTTCCTGTTGTTCCTGGGGAACGTCGTCCAGCTGCTGCTGATCTTCATCATCCTGCTCGGCCAGCAAGTGCTCGGGCGCAGCTCGGACAAGCGCGCCCTGCAGACGTACCTCGACGCCGAGGCGATCCTGCACGACTGCGAGCAGATCCAGAACCACCTGATCGCCCAGGACGCGCACCTTCAGTCGTGCGTCGAGCTCGACATGAGCGAGCGGGCGGAGCTCACCGCGGCGGCCGGGCGGCTGGAGGCGCCGCCGATCACCGCGGACGAGTACGTGGGGTTCAACGGAAAGCTCGCCGCCTGGATCACCTCGAAGGTGGGCACCATGACCGCCTTCTACGCCGCGACCGCCTTCCAGCTCGGCTGGATCGTCCTGGCCCAGACCCGGGTGATCACCTTCGACCCCTATCCGTTCAGCTTCCTGCTGTTCCTCTCCAGCCTGGTGCAGCTTCTGCTGATGTTCGTGATCATGGTCGGGCAGCAGGTCATCGGGCGGGCCGCGGACAAGCGGGCGCTGCAGACGTACCTCGACGCCGAAGCGGTGCTGCACGCCTGCGAGCGGCTCCAGGAGCATCTGCGAGCCCAGGACCTGGCGATCCGTCACGTCGTGGAGCACATGGAGGAGTGCCGCGTCTCCTGACCCGCGAGCCGTTCATCCGAACGCAGCAGTTGGTCGCGCAGGGAGTACGGCAGCGCCGCCGGATCGACGGACGACCGCCACCCGCGTCGCGCTGTTACCCGGCTCTTATGTGCCGGAACTCGTCATGACGGCATGGTGAACACTCGCCCGGAATGGGATTTCGATCTTGATCCGGCCGGGCGACGGGGCAAGTGTGGCAGATGCGCATCGAGACCACTGGCGATCACAATCACAGGAGTCGTGCCCCATGACCAAGCGCACCACCCGGTCGGCGGCCCGGCGGGCCGCCCTCGGCGCGGCGGCCGCGTCGGCGCTCGTCGCAGCCGCGGCCCCGGCGCACGCCGCGGACCACGCGGCCGCCCCCGCGCTCACGCTCCGGCTGTTCGCCGCCGCCCCGGCCGGGTACTCGAACCCTGATGACATCACCCGGCTCGGCAGCCTGATCTTCGTCACCTACCAGAACAACGCCGGGCCGACCGGCGCGCCGGCCGGCAGCACGTCGGACATCGTCGCGTTCGACCGGCACAGCGGTGAGATCAAGCAGCGCTACACGATCCCCGGACGGGTGGACGGCCTGACCGCGGACACCCGGCACAGTCGCGTGATCGCGACCGTCAACGAGGACCTGAACTCGACCCTCTACGTGATCACCCCGTGGGCCGGGCAGGCGGTCAAGCACTACACCTACAGTCCGGACCCGGCCCAGACCGGCTCGGACGGGACCAACGGCGGCACCGACTCGGTGTCGATCAGCTCGGACGGCACGATCTACGTCGCGCACTCCAACCCTGACGTCTCGCTGCCCGCGCCCAACGACGCCGCCGCCGTCTACACCGTGGAGCTGACCGGTTCGACCGCGAAGCTGACCCCGCTGTTCGGCGTCAACGACACCGCGGCCGTCATCAACCCGGCGCCGGGCGCCCCCGCCTGGGCCCCGCTGGGCCTGACCGACCCGGACTCGAACCGCTGGATCCGCGGCCACGACGGCGGCACGCTGATCCAGGACTCGCAGGCCGACAGCAAGCTGGTGTTCGCCTCCGACCTGGACGACAAGACCCCGACGCTCAAGCAGCTGAACCTCACCAACGCGACCGCCCCGTCCGGCGGCGCGGCGACCCCGCAGCTCGACGACATCGTGCAGGCCGGCGGCGAGGGCACGCTCTTCGTGGTCGACCAGAAGAGCGGCGACATCTACCAGGCCGACACCGACGGCGTGGCGGAGGGGACGCTGTTCGTCTCGCAGCCGGCGCCCGGCAGCGGTGACCTGCCGAACGACCCGGCCCTCGGCGTCGTCGACCCGACGACCGGCGTGGTCACCCACCTGTGGGTCGGCGTCACGCTGCAGAGCCCTAAGGGCCTGCTGTTCGTGTCGGGCTCGGACGACTGACCCGGGAACTACGGACCCAGACTCGTCGGTGCTTCGCCGACGGCGGCCCCTGGCCTGCGGGATCAGGATCGGTATCCCGCGGGCCGGGGGCTTTGCGTCTTCGTGTGCTCAGATGCTGACAACGGCCGCCGACTCGGCGAGACCGCGCCCGGTGTCCCTGCGCCTGGGCAGTCGCTCCCGCCCTTTCGCGCCCGACGACCCGTCAGCGCGCTCGCTTGATCTTCAGCGTGCAGTGAGCGAGCGAGCCGGTCACGTAGACCTGCGGCCCGGTCCACTCGACGACGCGACGTCCGCGCCGGTCGCTGAGGTTGGAGTGGCGCCGCACCAGTTCGTCGGTCTCGATCAGCATCCCGGCGGGTGCCAGAAGATGGATCACCGAGTGCCGCGCCTCGATCTCCAGCCGCAGGCCGTCCGCGGGGAGCGGGGAATGGCGCAGATCCAGCGTGGCGACCGCGTGCGCGAGTTCGAGCGTCACGGCGCGCGGAATGTGCCAGCCGCCCAGCCGCTCGATCTTGCCGTGGCGGATCGCCAGGCGCACCGACTCGCGGTCGGGCCGCAGGGTCGCCGGCCGGGTGTCGGGCAGGTCGGCGGTGAGCACGTCCAGGTCGGCGAACGTGCGGGCGACCAGCGCCGCCTCAAGCCGACCGTCGAGCTCGTCGAGGGTCAGGCGCCCCTCGCCGGCAGCGTTGCGCAGCCGTTCGACCGCCGCCTCGCGCTCGACGTCCCCGACCCGCTGCTGCGCCCGCGCGACCACGTCCCCGTTCGTCATGTCAAGCATGGTAGCGAGACCGCGATCGCCGGTGACAGGGCGTCTGAGCTCAGTGCGACTGCCAGGTGAACAGCGCCGCCTCGAAGCGCCGCGCGGCCAAGTCGTCCGGATCGATCAGCCAGTACAGCGTTCCGGTGTCGCCCCAGCTCATGCTGGCGTCGCCGTCGCTGCCGAGCTGGGCGAGCAGGACGAGCCGTCCGGCCAGCTCCTCGCGCTGCTTAGAAGCCTCGTCGTCGTTGCCCGGGAACCGGCCGTAAGCCGCCTCGGTCTCCGCGGACCCCTGGATGGGCTGGGCGTATCCGCCGATCTGGTGGTACGGCGCCCGACCACGGCGCACCGTGTCCAGCGCGGCAGAGAATTCGCTGCCGACCGTGGCTTGCGCGCTCGGCGAGGCGTCGGGGTCGTACGGGTCGCCGAACGCGGCGCGGAAAGCGGGGTGCTCGAAGTCCGGCGCGGTCGCGATGAGTTCCGCAGCGAGGGGGAGCATCGGATACGCGGTGATCCCCTCGGGCGCCTGACGCTGCGTCATCTCGGCGTCGGCAGAGACATAGATGACGCGCGAGCCGCCGCGCGTGCTCTCGGGACGCCAGTAGTCGACCGTTGTGTCGTCGTCCCCGACTTGCCCGTCGAAGTAGAAGAACAGCAGCGCCCCGTCGGTCGGCAGCGCGAGGTCGAGCTCCCCGACCGGCAGCGAGCCGCAGTCGATCGCGCCGAGGAACGCCAGCGGACCCTGGCCCTCCCACTCCGGCCACTCGATGTCGTCGGGCAGCAGCGGGTCGCCGCCGAGATAGCCGACGACCTGTTCGCCGGGGGAGAGGGCGCACAGCCGGACGGCCGGGCGCAGCAGGCCTGTCCAGGCGGCCGCACCCTCGGCGTCGAGGTACTGGCGAGCAGCTACGGCAAGGTCGGAATCCGCGATCAGCATGCACTCACTCTGCCAGACGCTCGGCGCGGCCGAGGCGCCGCCGTCAGAATCCCCGCTGCCGCTCCCCTTCTGCCTCCGTCAATATCCACATACGTCCATTCCACCCCATTTATCGCGCGGTGAACCGGTCGAGCGCACGGCGCCACTCCGCCCGGAACGCATCACTTCCCGTATGCCCCGAATCGCTGACCGCGACCAGTTCGGCGTCCGGCCAACGCTGCGTCAGCTCCCAGGCCGAGTCCAGCGGGCTGCTGCCAGCGGATTTCTGCCGGGCGGCCCGTCGTGACGCCGACGATGACGATCTCGGACACCCGCTCGGGATGGCGTTCGGCGTAGGCGAGCAGGAGCGTCGAACCCCATGAGCCGCCGTTGAGCAGCCATCGCTCGATGCCGAGGTGCTCGCGCAGCTTCTCCATGTCCGAAAGCAGCTGCTCGGTGGTGTTCACGCTCAGGTCCGCCGCCGGGTCGCTCGCACGCGGGATACTGCGCTCGGCGCCGCGCTGGTCGAAGAGGATCACCCGGTAGCGCTCCGGATCGAAGTAGCGCCGCGTCCCCTCGGAGCAGCCCGAGCCGGGGCCGCCGTGGACGAAGACCGCGGGCTTGCCGTCCGGGTTGCCGCAGGCCTCCCAGTAGATCTGGTTGCCGTCGCCGACACCCAGCATCCCGTGCTCGTACGGCTCGATCGGCGGGTAGCGAACGTCCACGAAGCCCTCCTGATGGGGGAGGTGGGACAGGTCGCGCGGCTGGCGCGCCTCAATCCGTCGCCGATAACAGGCCGCGCCGCGTGCAAACGGTGGTTGACGGCGCTACTCACGTCAACACGCCGCACGTCAACACGGTGCTGTTTAACCGCGTGCTGCCCGGCTTCCCAGCGGTGCTATTCGACAGCGGCGACGGAATCCGCCAGATCGTCAGCCATCTCGTCGCGCTCGGCCATCGCCGTTGCGCGTATGCCGGAGGGCCGCGGGAATCCTTCGCCGACGCCGAACGGCGGCGCGGATTCGTGAAGGCGTGCCAGAACACGGGCATGCGCATCCTCGACCTCGGCGCATTCCCGCCGGTGTTCTCCGCGGGCGCGCGTCGCCGACCTCGCCGTCGAGGCCGGGGTCACCGCGGTCATCGCCTACAACGACCTGGTGGCCCTCGGCGTGCTCGCCCGGCTGAGCGACCGGCGTATCGATGTCCCACTGGAGATCAGCGTCGTCGGGTTCGACGACATCCCGCTGGCGTCGCTGAGCGCGCCGCGGCTGACCACGGTGTCGCTGCCGCTCGAACAGGCCGGCCGCTCGCTGCTCGAACTGCTGCTGCACCCGCAGACCGACGGGCAAGGCAGCGCCGTGCCGTGCGGACGGCTGCTGCCGGTGTGGCTCGTGATCCGCTCCTCCACTGCACCCGTGCGGCGAGCCCGGACCTGACCGGACTGGGCGCCGGCGCGCCACGCGGTGCGACAGTCGTCGACTGTTGTCAGAATTCACCTGACACCGAACCGAACTGATGACGTGGAGCGGGCGATGGCGGCGAAGCAGAGCGCGGGCGTCCTGTTGTTCCGGCGCACCGGCGGCCCCGGCGGCGGCGGGCTTGAAGTGCTGCTCGTGCACCCCGGCGGCCCGTTCTGGGCGCGCAAAGACGACGGCGCGTGGTCGATCCCGAAGGGCGAGTACGGCGCGCCGGGAGAGCTGGACGGGGAGGAGGCGCTCGAGGCCGCGGTGCGCGAGTTCGAGGAAGAGACCGGGCATCCGGTGCCGGCTGGCGACCGGCTTGAACTCGGGACGTTGAAACAGCCGGGCGGGAAGGTGGTCGCGGCCTGGGCCGTCGAGGGCTCCATCGACGCCGATGCGATCACGAGCAACACCTTCGAACTCGAGTGGCCGCCGCGCAGCGGGAAGCGGGCCAGCTTCCCCGAGGTCGACCGCGCCGGGTGGTTCGGCCTGCCCGAAGCGCGGACCAAGATCCTCAAGGGGCAGGCCGAATTCCTCGACCGGCTGACGGCGCTGCTCGGCTGATCAGCGTTCGAACAAGGCCAGCATGTCCGTCTTGCCGAACATCCGGGCCGCCTCCATCGCCGACGGGAATCCCGCGGCTGGATCCGCTCCGGCATCGAGCAGCGCGCGCACGATGGTTTCCGAGCCCTTGAACACTGCGCCCGCCAGCGGGGTCTGCCCCTTGGCGTTGGCATGGTTGGGGTCGGCCCCGCGCTTGAGCAGCGCCGCCACCGTGTCGACGTGGCTGTGGTACGCGGCAAGCATCAGCAGTGAGTCGCCCGCGTCGTTGGTCAGGCCCGCCGGGGCGCCGTCGTCCAGATACTGCGTCAGGGTCTCGGTCGCCCCCTCCCGCGCCAGGTCGAACAGGGTCGCCGCCACTTCCGGGCTCGTCTGGTCCGGCTCGCTCATATGCAGTTCAACCGTTCTTAGTGAGTCGTGGAGGTCTAGCCTAGAGTTCGAATACCGTCGGCCGCTCGTCAGGAGTCGTAGTGCCGCTAAAGGGCCTCAGCCTGCTGCCCGTGTGGGTGGCCTGGCTGGTGTGCCTCGCCCTCGGCCTGCACGCCGCAGGTCCGGGAGCCACGGCCACGGTCGCGGTGACGTTCGCCCTCTTCGTGGCGCTCGCGCTCGCCTTCAGATCCCGGGTCGACGCCGCTGTCGGCGCCGACCTGAGGCCCGCCCGCACGGCCGTCGAAGCCCGGGCGCGACGCACCGTCTTCCTGCCCCAGCGCGACCCCGACGCATCGGGCAAGCCCCGGCCCCGAGCACCAGGACACTGCCGCACGACCTCGTGACGTCGCAGTATCCGGATTCCACACTCGAAAGGCCGTTGCTCCATGTCTCCCTTTGCCCTGCTCAATCCTGCCGTCAACGCCGCGTATCACGCCGTCTACGGCATGGCCGCCGCGCTCGCGCCGGTCGTCGGTGACGGCGGCTTCGCCGTGGCCATCGTGCTGTTCACCCTTGCTGTCCGCCTGCTGCTGCACCCGCTCGCCCGCACCCAGGCCCGAGCGGCGGCCCGCGCCCGAAGCGCCCGCGCCGCGCTCGCACCCGAACTGGCCAAGCTGCGGCGCAGGCACCGCAACGATCAAGCCCAGCTCAACCGGGCCACCGTCGAGCTCTACCGTAAGCACGGCATCTCGCCGTTCGCTGGATTCCTGCCTCTGCTCGCGCAACTGCCGGTGTTCGCGCTCATGTACCGGCTGTTCTCGACGCGGACCATCGGCGGCCGAGCCAACCTGCTGCTCGGCCACGGCATCGCCGGAGTGCCGCTCGGCTCGTCCCTGCGTGGCGTGCTCGCCGCGGGTGCCTTCACCCATCTGGCCGTCTTCGCGGTCCTGTTGCTGGCCGTCGGCGCGGTCGCACGGTGGTCATCGGAGCAGACCAGGGCGCTTACGGCGAGCGCCGCCGCGGCGGGCGAACCTAACCCACTCGGCCCAGTGGCGCGCTGGCTGCCCTACGGCACGGTCCTCAGCGTCGCCTTCATCCCGCTCGCCGCCGGCCTCTACATCGCGACGACCACGCTCTGGACGGTCGCCGAGCGGGCACTGTTGGCGCGCGGACTGGCCTAAGTTACGCTATATCGCGATTCTCGTGTGGCTGGAGGGAGCGCAGCGGTGGGCGATCAGGCAGCGGTCCGCATCGACGGGAACCCGTCCCCGCGGTCGCCGGACCTGCCGCGAAGCCAAGCCCAGCCACCGGATCCGGTTCATCGCGAGAGTCGAGGCACATCGCGGTCGGATACTCCACTCCCTGTCGCCGCTCTCGTCCTCGCCGCCGGGGGCGGACGGCGGCTGGGCGGCCAACCCAAGGCGCTGCTGCGCCACCACGGCGAATACCTCGTCGACCGCGCGGCCCGGGTCGCCCGCGAAGGCGGCTGCGACCCGGTGATCTGCGTCCTCGGCGCGGGCGCGGACGACGTGCTCCACCTCGCCCGGGCCGACACGCTCGACCAGGCGGTCGTCAACCCGGACTGGTCGAC
>NZ_DASZGI010000156.1:0-32329 GCF_035938995.1 Actinocrinis sp. | reverse complement strand
TCTTACTCGGCGTCCTTGTCGAGGACCGCCTCGATCTCGAGCAGGATCTGCACCTTCTCGCTGATCACGACGCCGCCGCCGTCGAGGTTGGCGTTCCAGCTCACGCCGAAGTCGCTGCGGTTGATCTCGGCCTTGGCGGTGAATCCGGCGCGGGTGCCGCCGTAGGCGTCCGGGCCGAAGCCGTTGAGCTCGAGCTTCAGCGGGACTTGCTTGGTCACGCCCTTCAGGGTCAGCTCGCCGTCGACGATCCAGTCGTGACCGTCGGGGCGGACGCCGGTGGAGCGGTAGGTCATCACCGGGTACTTCTCGACCTCGAAGAAGTCGGCGGAGCGGATGTGCGCGTTGCGCTGCTCCTGGTTGGTGTCGATCGAGTCGAGCTGGATCGTGGCGGTGACGGAGCTGTTCTGCGGGTCCTCGGCGGTGACCAGCGTGCCCTCGAAGGAGCGGAAGTTGCCGCGCACCTTGCTGACCATCAGGTGGCGGACGGTGAACGACACGTCCGAGTGGGCCTGGTCGATCTTCCAGGTGCCGACGGTGTAGCCGGGGATCTGGGTGGCAACGGCGCCTGCCATGGCGAACCTCCTCGAGTCGAGATAACTTCAACTTTCAAGCTTCGGCGTCATGCTAGCGCTACCTAGTCAAAATTTCAACAATCTCGGGGGCAAATGGTTCGACCGCGCGATGGGGTGCGGCGTGGGGTGCGGCGACCAGACGAAGGGCCGCCAGCCGGTTGGCGTGCGGTATTCGTCGACGCGTTGGGCGGCGTGGGCCATCAGCCTGCTCCGAAGCAGACGAACGGATTGAACCGGTCCTGTCCGGCCGCACCAGCGAGAGCTAGCGCGGGAGCGGTGCCCGCCGCCACGGCGGTGTGCAGCGCGGTCATCAGGGCTGCCGCCGAGTCGTCCGCGACCTGCGCGCCGCTGGAGATGACGGTCGCGGTGCCGGCGTGCAGCAGCGCCGCGGTGAAGCCGAGGTGCTCGTCGCCGCTGCGCACGTCCGCGCGGCCCACCTCGCACGCCGAGAGGATCACGCACTGCGGCGGCTTCGCCAGGCGTTGCAGGTCGTACGCCATGAGCGGGCCGTCGGCGAGGTCGACCCGGGCGAACAGGACGTTTCCGCGCTCGTGGTGTCCGTGCGCGGCGAGGTGGACCGTGCGGGCGCCGTCCATCGCCCGCAGCGTCGCCTCGACGGTCGCGTCCTTGCCGGTCAGGACCCACGGGTCCGGGTACAGCCGGGCGATCGCCGCGACCTCGGCTTCGGCGTGTGCGAGGTGCGGCCCGGCGGCCAGGACGGGGCGCGGGTCGGGCTCGCCGGCCGGGCCGCTGGACGAGGCGCGGTGCGCGGTCAGCCACATGTGCGCGGACGGGGCGACCGTCAGGGGCCGGTGGCGCAGACCGGGCAGCAGACTCCACGGCACGGCGGACAGCGCGCCGGTCGGAATGAGCACGAGCGGCGCGCCGTCGCCCGGTAGGAGCGGCCCGAGCGGGGCCATGATCTCTGCGTCCAGCACGTCGAGCTGGCGGCGCAGGGACCGGTCGATCACCTCCTGGAGCCGCGCGGGCAGGCGGCGGCCGGTGCGCGCGTCGAGGTCTCCGACCAGGCGCTGGGCCGCCTCCGCCGCGCGGCCATACCCGCCAAGGGATACGAGGCGGGCGCCGCCGTCGGCGACGAGCAGGGCGAGCAGCTGGTCGCCGTGCTGCAGGAGGCTGATCATGCGGCCGCCGGTCCCCTCGATCTCGGCGGCGATGTCAGCGAGGCTCGGTGGCGCCGGACCTCGGTCCGCACCCGCGCCGCCCGCTTTCCAGGACTCTTCGAGCAGGCTGCGGCGCAGCGCTGCGTGCCGCTGTCGGGCGGCGGGGTCGCTGCGGCCTTCCAGTTCGGCGGTGCGCAGGACCTGGTCGAGGTGGCGCAGTTCCGCGACGGCGTCGGCGGTGCGCGGATCGTCGGGCGGCCGCACCGGCCTGATGCGCAGGGCCTGTGCGCGCGAGCGTTCGGACCAGGCGAACACGGCTGGCGCCGATCCGCTGGCCAGGGCGAGCCGCAGGCCGGTGCAGGTCAGCTCGCGGCCGAGCGCGGCGACGCCGGTCTGCAGATCGAGGCTGCCCAGGGCCGTGCGGTGCGCGTGTAGCTGTGCCAGGCCCCTGCGAAGCTCGGCGTAGGCCGCGGCGCGGTCGCCCCGCACGACGGCCAGCTCCGCGCGCGCCAGATGCGCGGAGAGCCGGGTCTCCAAGGGAACGCTGACACCACGCGGCACCGCGGCCCTGAGCAGAGGGGCGACGCGCTCCGGAGGCGCGGCGGTCCTCAACAGGGATCTGGCGGACAGCAGACGGCCCAGGGCCGCGTCGCGGGCCAGACCGAGCTGTTCGAGCCGGTCGGCGAGCCCGGCCGTGCGGCGCACCAGGCGGCCGGCGGCGGCGCGGGTCGCTGCGTCGGCGGGGATCGGGACGGGTGCGGAGGTGGCCTGGTCGCCCGTGTCCTGGTCATCAGTGTCGAAGCGGCGGGCGAAGTCGGCGCGCGCCGCCGCCAGCCGGGCCAGGACCGCCCCGGTCTCGTTGCCCCGCGCGCGGAAGTGCCGCTCGGCCAGCCGCGCCTGCTCCGCCGCGCCCTCCGGGTCTCCGGCCGCGGCCAGTGCTTGGGCGAGCGCGAGTTCGGCGTCGGCGCGGTCCTGGCCCAGCCGTTGCTCGCGGAACGCTTCGATGGCGGCGCGCAGCCCTTCGGCCGCCTCGTGCGCCAGTCCCGCCGCCATGAGCGCGCGGGCCCGGTCCACTTGGGCGATCGGGACGTTGCCGGGTCCGTGCTCGCGGTATCCGGCTTCTGCCTTGCCGAGCAGGTCGAGCGCGGCGGGGATGTTGCCGGCCAGCAGTTCGCAGTAGCCGAGTCCGTTGACGGCCTTGTCCGCGACCAGATCGGCGCCGTGGGTGGCGGCCAGGTGGGCGCAGCGCGCCAGGTCGGCACGCGCGGCTCCGAGGCGCGCGGCGATCATGTGCAGCACGCCGCGGTTAAGCAGCACCCGGGCGAGCACGACCGGATCGGGATAGTCGGCCAGCTGGTCCACTGCCGCGTCGAACATCGGCAGCGCGGCCTGGTTGCGACCTGCGCGGAACAGCAGCAGGGCGCGCTGGGAGATCACGATGCCGCGGTCCTCGTCGGCCTCCAGCGCCTCGGCGCGCCCGAGCAACTCGAGTCCTTGCTCGACGCGGCCCTGTTCCGCCTCGGCGTGGGCGAGGCTGAGCAGGAGGCGGGCGGCGAGGGCCGCGGCATCGGGCGACGCCGGGTCGAGGCCGAGCAGCCGCAATCCGGCGCGGAAGTGCTCGGCGGCGGCTTGGGGGTGGCCCGCGGCGTTGACGGCCAGGCCGCGCCGGTGCCGGGCCGCGGCGCGCTCGATCGCACGCGCCGACCCGTCCCGGGAAGTGTGCAGGTCCGGATCGCGCGATTCCGCGGGCGCACGCCGACGCGCCGCGCTCGCGGGACTCCGGCCCGGGCGCCCCCCAGCTTCCATTCCACTCCGCGCGTCATCTACTGCACGGCCGCACCTCGTGCGCAGCGTCGTCTACAGCACGATCGCCGGAGTCAGTATCGATTGTTCGGCGCTTCCTGTCATTGGTTCGCCGCGCCGCACGACCAATTGGGCAAGGCCGCGGGGGACCTGGTCCAGCACGAATCTGCCCTCCTCGTCCACGCCGGTGGAGATCACCCGCCCGCCGGTGCGCAGCTCCACCCGGCAGGGTTGCGGCGGAGCCAGCCAGCCGTCGACGCGCACGACGCGGTCCTGCGGGTGGATCCGGATCATCACGGTGAGGCTGTCGCTGTCGAAGGTGACCACCCGCGCCTCCTCGCCGCGGGCGCCGGCCGGCTCCAGTTCGTAGCGCTCGGCCAGGCGGAAGACCTCCGCGTCGAGATCCTGCAGCGCGAGCGCGAACAGGCTGCGCTCGACGACGCTGCCCGGCATCGGGTCCAGCGCCTCGTGGCACTCGCGCAGCAGGCCGAGCAGTTCCTCGTCCCGGGCGTCCAGCTGATCGGCCGCGCCCGCGCGGCTCTCGGCGCTCATGCGGTGCTCCGGTGCGGTTCGGTGTCGAGCAGGGTTCTGAGTTTCGCCAGGCAGCGGCCCCGGGTCGGGCCGATGCTGCCGCGCGGCATGCCGAGCGCGACCGCGATCTCGTCGTAGTCGGGCCGGTTGACGAACGCGACGACGCGCAGCAGTTCCTGGCAGCGCCGCGGCAGCGTGCGCACGGCCCGCCAGACGTCCCGGTGCCGCTCGGCGAGCAGCACGCTCTCCTCGGGTGCGGGCAGCGAATTCGCGGTGTCGGTCATCTCGGTCATCGCACTCCCGTCGACGGGCAGTTCGGCTTTCAGCGCCGCCCGCACCCGCCATGCCTCGCGTTTCGTCGCGGTGACCAGCCACGCGGTCAGCGCGACGGGGGTGTGGATCCGGTCGAGGTTGCCCAGCAGGGTCAGCCAGGTGCACTGCACGGCGTCCTCGGCGGCCTCGCGGTCGAGCCCCTGGGCCCGCGCGACCTGCCAGAGCAGGGGGCTGAGTTCGACGACGATCTGCTCGAGGCCCTCGCGCCGCCCGGCCTGAGCGGCGAGCAGCAGGGCCGCCAGGCGTTCGTGCCGGTCCGCGTCCGGGCGCCGGACCGGCTGCGGCGCGGCTACCGAATCGGGCGCTGCTGAATCGGGCGCCGCCGGGTCGGGCCCTGTCGATTCAGGCACTGCGGGATCGAGTACCGGCGGGTCAATCATGGTCATGGGCGCCGATCCGCTTCAGCGCGCCGGCCATCCGCTGCCGGGCCGCGAGCCGGTCGGTGTTGTTGAGGTCGTACACCGGGTCGCCGGGGTGGTCCTCGGCCTCGTCGATGAGTGCGGCCGCGACGCTGGCGGCGACCAAGGGCGCGGAGAAGGAGGTGCCGCTCCAGACCGCGAAGCCGCCGCGGAAGTCGTCCGGGTCGAGGGTCTCGCGGTGCCGGTGGAGCCGGCTGCCCGGCGGGCTCGGCGCGATCAGCGGCTCCTCGCTGCCGTCGAGGTCGACCGGATAGGTGCTGATCACGTCCGATCCGGTGGCCCACGCGGTGACCCAGGACCCGTCGTTGCTGAACATCGCCTTCGTCCGGTTCGGGTTGAGCGCGCCGACGCTGACGACGGGCAGCACCGGGTCGGCGCCCGGCTGGGTGGCCAGCGCCGCCGGATAGTACGGCTGGACGGTCGCCTGGTTCCCGGCGGCCGCGATCACCGCGACGCCGAGGTCGGTGAGCCGGTCGATCAGCTGGGACAGCACGCCTGTGTAGACGGTGTCGTACGGGCTCTCGTCGAAGTAGCCGAGTGACAGCGAGACGATGTCGACCAGGCCGTCGGTGTCGCCGTTGCCGACGGCGGTGGCGATCTGCGCGCCGAGCACGGCGACGGAGAGCAGCAGCACGTTCTCCTGGACGATGCCGTCGGTGTGCATGATCCGGATGACGCGCACCCGGGCGTCGGGGGCGGCCTGCCGGATGATGCCGGCGATGAAGGTGCCGTGGCCGATGTGGGTGTCGAGCATGCCGATCGTCGGGCCGATCTCGTCGCGCACGTCCCGGTAGCCGGACAGCACGGGGATGTCGAGGCCGCCGGTGGCCCGGACCCGGGCCTCCTCCGCGTGGATCGCGTCCTGCAGGGCGTCGTCCGTGGTCAGGAAGCTGTCGGGGTCGGCGTCCGGGCGGCCGAGCCACGGATGGTGGCGCACGCCGGTGTCGAGGACGGCCACCACCGGGCGCCGCGTGGCGGGCAACTTGGCCAGCGGAGTGCGCTCGGGCGCGCTCGACAACAGCTCCACCGGGATGCGGGAGGTGGGGCTGAACCAGGCGGCGTTTCCGCCGCTGTTGCCCTCAGTCGCCGGGTTGCCTTCTGTCGCGGGATTGCCTTCGGTTGCCGGGTTGCCCTCAGTCGCCGGGTCGCCGTAGATCGCGGCGAACATCAGGTGGTCGAGGGAGATCTGGCTGAGCAGGTCCGTGTCGAGCGGGACTGCGTGGTAGGCCATTGTCAGTTCGGGGGCGCCCGGATCTTCGTCGGGGTTCGATATACCGCCCCCTGATTCGCCACTGTTCGGCCGACTACCGCCGGACCCGCTGTCACTGTTGCCATTGCCGTTGCCGACTGCGGCTCGCAAGGCTTGGAGCGCGACCCAGGCGTCGATAGCGGTCGGCGGCGCGCCGTCGCGCACCCGCAGCACCACGGCGCGCGGCAGGTCGCGCAGTTCGCCCAGCCACGGCCGCAGGGACGGCAGCGACTCCTCGAGCGGCGGCGGGATTTCGATCGTGAGGCCGACGGTGGCCAATGCCTGGTCGATCGCCGCGACGGCCGCCGGGTCGCGCAGCACCGAGTCGGCGATCAGCAACGTGTTGGTCCGGTAGCCGGTGGCCGAGGGCGGCCGGGCGCCGGGGGCGAGCACCGCCTGCGCCGGCTGGAGCACCCGTCCACCGTGCCGGTTGACCAGCGTCGGCGACAGCGTGGGCACCCCGAGGTTCCCCACCCGCCCGGGCGCCGGTTCCCGCTCGCGCGGCCCACGCGCGCCGAAGAGCACTGCCATGATCGCTACCCTTCCACCGATCGAATACACCGCAAGTCAAGGCACTGCGCGGGTACGTGGGATACGCACACCGCATAACGAACCGGCAACGATTCGGCCGCGAAGGGCAGAGCAGACGCTGTTCGACCTCGAACCGGCGCCGTAGCGAAGACGTGATGTATCTGACGCACGTTAGGCCGCTCTCTATTGATTACCCGTGCGCTTCGGGAAGGCGGCCACGGGACCGGGACGATTTAGGGGGATGACGAATGGTGGCAACTCTGACGGCGAGGGCGACTTCGGTGTCTGCGCAGCGTGGCCTGCCGGCCGGTGTGCCAGGCCTGACCGACGCCCGCGCCCTGGCCCACCGGGCGGTTCCGGCGGGGGTGCAGGTGGTGGCCGTGCGCATCGACGCCCGCGACCCGATCTCGGAGGCGGGCGTGCGGATGCAGCTGCGGCCGCGGGCCGAGATCCGGCTGGCCGGTCCCGGGGAGCCGGCCGCCGTGGCGGTGGCGGTGGCCGACGCCGTCGACGACGAGTGCACCCGCTGGCTGCGGGGCGTGCACCGGACGCACAACCTCCCGGTGGTCTTGGTGACCGGGCAGGTGGACGGGCGCGCGCTGTCGATGCTGGTGGAAGCGGGCGTGCGGGGGGTGCTGCGGCGGGACGAGGCGACTGCCGACCGGCTGGTGGCCGCGGTGCACGCGGCCGCGGCCGGCCACGGCGACCTGCCGCCGGAGCTGCTGCGCCAGCTGCTCGACCACCTCGCCGGGCTCAACCGCCAGGTGCTCGGGCCGCACGGCTACTCGTTCAGCGGTCTGACCGAGCGCGAGCGCACGGTGCTCCAGCTGCTCGCGGACGGCCTGTCGACCCGCGAGGTCGCGCTGAAGCTGTGCTACTCCGAGCGGACCATCAAGACGGTGATCCAGGATCTGACCATGCGGCTCCAGCTGCGCAACCGCACCCAGGCCGTGGCCTATGCGCTGCGCCAGGGATGGATCTGATCCCCGGCGCCGCGCACAGGCGCACGGCCCGTGGTGCGCTTCCGGCTGGGTCAGCGCCGGAAGATGAACTGGTCACCGGTGGACGGCTGCATCGAACCGCTCTCGACCACGACGGCGACGGTCGCGTGCTCCGCGGGCACCTGACCGGAGGCCGACTGGTCTCCCGCGATCTGCTCGGCACCCAGCTCGCCGTGCGGAAGGGCGAGACAGTACGTGTCGATCTTCCCCGACGCGTCGGCGTTGAGCGGTTTGCCGGTCAGGGCGTTCGCCGAGCAGGCGTACAGCACCGTCCCGGAAGTGCTCTGCCACGTGACCGTCACCGGTGCGCCCGGGGTGAAGCCGGTTCCGGTGACATGGGTGAGATCGCCGTCCACGATGACCGCCGGGTTGGCGGTCATCGTGGGGTTGCCGGGCGGGCCGCCGTTCGTCGGGCACTGCACCGTGAGCGTGGTGGAGGCGACCATCACGGGCAGCCTCTCGCTCAGCGTGACGTTGTGCGTGCCGCAGGCCAGTCCCTGGGCCGTGATGACTGTGGTCACCGTGTTGCCGTTGAAGGTCGGGGTGGTGCTGACCTGCGTGCCGTCGACGGTGATCGAGAACGTGTTGTAGTCCGAGAAGAACTCGCTTCCCGTCAGGGTGATCTGGACGGGCTCCTGCGTAGAGGTGATGGTGCTGGGGTTCGCGGTGATGCAGGAGACGGTGAAGACCCCGGCGAACTCCTGGTCCGGTGTGCTTCCACCGGCGTAGTACTTGTCATCGAAGTAGTGCGGCCCGCAGGACAGCCCGCTGCCACCGCTGAAGCCGACGTAAGTCACATTGCCCGCCGGAACTCGAGTGACGGTCAGCGGTGCACAGTCGAGCGTGTACGCGTCGTAGTAAGTGCCGCGCGGGGGGAAGTACCGGTCACCCGTCGTGAAGGTGGCAGGCAGCTGAGCATTGCCGATTACATACGGGGAGACCGTGACGCTCCCCGCATTCGCACCCACACAGCTCGGCACGGCGGCACGCGGGCTCGCGGCCTGCGCTTGGCCGCCCGCCAGGCCCGCGCAGATCACCACCAGGACGGTGACGAGCGGCGCGGCCGTGGCCGACGGACGGCGCCGCTTGACGGCTATGCGGTGCCTGACATTCCGCTGACGAGAACCGCCGGAGAGCATGACGTGCTACCTCCCCCCGCCTTGACGCAGCCCACGTCCACGCCGAGGCTCTGCCCGGGCGAGACGGTGATCGGCGTGACGAAGTGCAGGTCGTAGTCCCGGTAGTTCTCCATCCGGGTGGAGATCAGCGTCTTGCCGGCCCGGGTGATCGTCAGCGTCCCGGTGTCGCCGTTGGGGTTCTGCAGGACCAGGTCGGTCACCGTGAACGTCTGCTTCGTACCGGCCGTCAGGTCCTGGTTGGAGAGCAACTCGGTCGCGAACGCGACCGGCGGGGGCGGCGCGCTGCTGCTCGGTGCGGCCGGGGTCGTCGGGATCGTGACCGGCGAGGGCGACGCGGAAGGGGATGAGCCCGAACCCGAGCCCGACTTGGAGCCCGCGCTCGGCGAGCCGCCGCCCGAGCCCACGGACGGGCCGCCCGGGGCGGGCGAGATGCCGGCGGCGGCCATCGCCTGATTCGCGGCTGAGGTCGCGGCGTCCCGCACGACGGGCCGCAGCACCGCGAACCAGAGCACGGCCAGCGCGATGAGCGCCAGCACGGCGAGTCCGGCGACCTTGGGCACCCAGCCGGGGATCGCAGCTTCCTGCAGCAGGCTCGCCTCGAGCGGCTGCGGCGCTTCGGGCGCATCCGGTCCCTGAGCATCCCCGGCCGGGCGCACACCCACGCTGAAGCGGTGCAGCACGTTGGCGCCGCGCCACATCCGGTTGCGCGCGCGGGCGCGGACCGTGACGAAGGCGGCGGCACCTGCGGCCACCTCGAGGCGCGGAGGGGTCACGGTGACGTCGACCAGG
This sequence comes from Actinocrinis sp., assembly GCF_035938995.1. Taxonomy (GTDB): domain Bacteria; phylum Actinomycetota; class Actinomycetes; order Streptomycetales; family Catenulisporaceae; genus DASZGI01. The sequence continues at coordinate 22,841 of NZ_DASZGI010000156.1, read as the reverse complement.
TCCTGGGTGTCCCACCCGGCCAGGTCGACGACGGCCGCGGCGTTGCCGCGGTTGTCGACCGCGAGCTGGTAGCGTCCGGCGCGGCGCCCGCGGGCCCGGCCGGTGCGCGGCGAGATGTCCGCGGACAGCACCGGGACGGCCGCGACGTCGAGCGAGCCCTCCTCGACCGTGGGATGCGCGGGGTCCTCGGCGGCCGCGATCCGGACGCCGAACGGCAGCAGGCCGGGCGGCGTCGCGGATCCGGCCGGTAGGCGGAACCGCACGCGGACTGTTTCGGCCTGGCCGGGGAAGAGGGACAGGGTCGGCGGGTCGCACTCGGCCCAGGCGGCCGCCGCGCCCAGGATCTCGACGCTGAACCGGTCGACCACGCCTCCGGTGTTCCTGACCGACAGTTCGGCCTGTGATTCGCCCCCCGGGCGGACCGGCACGACCGCCGGTGTCAATGACGCATCTGCTCCCATGGCGGCGACGGTAGACCGGCGGCGGCCTCGGCGGCAGCCGCGTCCGGGCAGCTCACCGGGCTACCGGGGGTGCCCTTGAGGGCTGCCCCTCCGGGCAGCCGGGCGGACCCGATCGGCTGCACCTGTGGGCCTGCCGCGGCGGGGCGGCGCGGCGGGAGTCTTGCCCCGTGATCCTCGAGACCGACCAGGCGCTGCTCGCCGTGACGAAGAACAGGGTGCTCGGCAACGCTGCCGTCGCCGTGACCTTCGATCCGCCGGCGCGCCCGTGGATCCAGGCGCTCAAGACGCCCGCGGTGAACTTCTTCCTGTTCGACATAAGGGAGAACACCCATCTCAGGGATGTGATGTACGAGCAGGTGCGCGACGAAGGGGGAAGGGTCATCGGGCATCGCCCGCCGGCCCTGCGCTATGACCTGCACTACACCGTGAGCGTCTGGGGCGCGCCGATCGCGGTCGAGCACAAGATCCTGGCGCTGGTGCTGCGCTGCTTCGGCGGCCTGCCCACGCTGCCGCGGGAGCTGCTGCCCGAGGCGCTGGCCGCCTCGCCGCTGGAGGTGCACCTGACCACGGCCGCCGGCACGAAGCGGAGCATGTTCCTGAACCTGGCGGGCGAGGTCAAGGCCGGCTTCGAGCTGACCGCGACGGTGCCGATGCCGGTGCCGGAAGCGCCCGCGGCGGCGCCGGTCGCCCAGGCGCAGGTCAATGTGGCGCCACCCGCAGCGGGCGCGGCGCAGCCGGTGCAGCCGCCGCCGCGCGCGGAAGCCGCGGCCGAACCCGCCGCCGCGCCAGCCGCGACACAGAAAGACGCGGCACCGAAAGACGAAGCGCCGAAAGAGTCAGCGCAGAAGGCCGAAGCGGCCGAGGGCGAGGCCGCTTCGGCGGCTGCCGCCCGATAAACGAAGGGATCTGACATGGATGAGCTCGCGGATCTGGCCGGATCGGCCGTGCAGGGCGCCGGGGACCTCGGCGGCTCGGTGTTGCAGGGGGCCGAGGACCTGGGCGGCGCGGCCCTGGCCGGGATCGCGAACGAGGCGGCTGACATCGCCGGCGTCGCGTACCACGGCGGCGCCGCCGTCGGCAACGCGCTCGGCGGCGACTGGGACGGCGCGGCCAGCGAGGCGCTGTCGATGTCCGGAGACGCGCTCGGCGCGGCGACCGGCGGCCTGACCGACCTGGCCGGCGACGCCTACAACGCCGTCGCGGGCGCCACCGGGCTGCCCAGTGCGCACGACCTCGCGCAGGGCGGTCTCGAGTCGATCGGCAACGACCTCGGGGACGCGGCCTACAACTTGGTGCACGGCGGCGACTCGTCGGGCGACGCGGGCGGCATCGGCGGCTCGGACCCCGGGGCCGGCGGCTCCAGCGACCCGGGCACGGACCCGGGCGCGGCCGACGACGGCTCGTACGACCAGCCGATGGACGACTCCTCCGCCTACTGACCGCCGCACTCCTGACCGCGGCCTAACGCCGCCCGGCGCGACCCGACCGATCGCGCGATCCCCTGACAGCAGCCCGCCGGCGGGCGAGGAAGGACAACCCGGCAATGCCCAATTACCTGTCTCCGGGCGTCTACATCGAGGAACCGGAGGCCGCCACCCGGCCCATCGAGGGCGTCGGCACGGCGGTGGCCGCGTTCGTCGGCTTCGCGGCCGAGGGACCGCTGCACGCCCCGACGATGGTCGCCAACTGGGCCCAGTACACGAGCATCTTCGGCGAGCCGGTCCCCGGCATGTACCTGGGCCAAGCCGTATACGGGTACTTCCTCAACGGCGGCGGAGTCGCGTACATCGTGCGGGTCGGCGGAGCTCCGGCGGCCGGCGGTGCCGGCACGAACGGCGCGGCCGTGAACGGCGCGCGCGGCGAGCTGCGGTCCGCACTCGACCCGGCCTCCGCCGTCTACGTCGCCACGGTGCGCGATCCCGCGCTGCGCGGCGCCCCGGTCACCGTCGAGATCGCGGACGTGGCGGCCGAGGGAGCCCCCGAGGACTCGTTCCGGCTGGTCGTGCGCGGCGCCGGGCGCGAGGAGGTCTTCGAGCCGGTGACCGCGCGGCGCGGCCGGACCAACGTGGTCACGCAGGTGAACGCGACCTCGACGCTCATCGAGCTGGCCGAGGCCGCGACCGGCGCCCACGCGGCCGGAGGCGCGGCCGAGCGCCGGCCCGCGAACGGCGTCGTCGCGCTGACGCAGCCGCCGTCCACCGAGATCGCGGTCAGCGCCGCCGACTACGTGGGCAGCAGCTCGGACCGCACCGGCTTCGCCGGGCTCGAGGTCATCGACACGGTGACGATGGTCGCGGTGCCCGACCTGATGGCCGCGCACCAGGCCGGCCAGATCGACGCCGACGGGGTGCGCGCGGTGCAGACCGCGATGATCGCGCACTGCGAGCTGATGGGCGACCGGATGGCGATCCTCGACCCGCCGCCGGGCCTGAGCGCCCAGCAGGTGCGGCACTGGCGCCGCGAGGAGGCCGGGTACGACTCGAAGTACGCCGCGCTGTACTGGCCGTGGGTGCGGGTGTTCGACCCGCAGAGCGGCCGCCCGGTCGACCTGCCGCCCAGCGGCCACATGGCCGGAGTCTGGGCGCGCAACGACGCCACCCGCGGGGTGCATAAGGCCCCGGCGAACGAGATCGTGCGCGGCGCGATCGGCGTCGCCACGAGCCTGACCCGGGCCGAGCAGGACGAGCTGAACCCGATCGGGGTCAACTGCGTGCGCGCGTTCCCCGGCCGCGGCATCCGGGTGTGGGGCGCCCGGACGCTGAGCAGCGACCCGTCTTGGCGCTACATCAACGTCCGGAGGCTCTACAACTACGTGGAGTCCTCGGTGAACATCGGCACTCAGTGGGTGGTGTTCGAGCCGAACGACCGGGACCTGTGGCAGCGGGTCACCCGGACGATCAGGGCCTTCCTGTTCACCGTGTGGCAGGACGGGGGGCTGTTCGGCGACACCGTCGACGAGGCCTTCTACGTCAAGTGCGACGACGAGACCAACCCGTCCGAGTCGATCGAGATCGGCCGGCTGGTCTGCGAGGTCGGGATGGCCGTGGTCAAGCCCGCCGAGTTCGTGGTGTTCCGTCTGGCGCAGCTGCCCGCCGGCACCTCAGTGACCGAATAACAGGAGGTCAGTCATGGCCGGGATCACGGATCCGCTCACAAACTACAGCTTCGCCGTCGAGATCGACGACGTCGCGATCGCCCAGTTCAAGGAGGTGAACGGTATCGGCATCACGGTGGGGGTGATCGAGAACCGGGCGAACAACCACCAGGGGCTGCCGATCCTGCAGAAGCTGCCCGGGACGGTGAAGTACGAGGACATCCACCTCTCCCGCGGCAAGGTGAACGACAAGGCGTTCTGGGACTGGATCAAGAAGGTCCAGGAGGGCAAGATCGACGAGGCTCGCAAGAACGGCTCGATCATCCTGTTCGACCTGGCGCACGGCGAGGTCAGCCGGTTCCACTTCTTCCAGGGCTGGCCCTCGAAGGTGGAGATCGGGAAGCTGGCCGCCGGCGGGGACCAGGTGCTCCTCGAGTCCGTGGTCATCACGATCGAAAAGCTCGAGGTCGCGTGACATGACCGGCGCCGGGGCGACGGCGGCGGTGCGGACGGAGTTCGCTTTCACGCTGCCTGTGGGATACGTGGACGACGCAGGGGTTTGCCACCGCGAGGGCCGGATGCGGTTGGCGACCGCGCGGGACGAGATCCTGCCGCTGCGCGATCCGCGAGTGCGCGACAACGAGGCCTACCTGACCGTCATCCTGCTCAGCCGGGTCATCACCGAGCTGGGGACGGTCTCGTCGGTGAATCCCGGCGTCGTGGAGAACATGTTCGCGGCGGATCTGGCGTTCCTCCAGGACATGTACCGCCGGGTCAACGCCGAGGGGCACACGCTCATCGAGGTGACCTGCCCGGCGTGCGAGCACGGCTTCGCGGTGGACAGCACCGGGGCCCGGGGCGACGGCGGCGTGGGTGCCGCGGCGAGCCGCCTGGGGGAATCGTGACGTACGGCACCCAGCAGCTGCTCGAGGAAGTGTCGTACGTCGCCTATCACTTCCACTGGCCGTTCGACCAGATCCTCGACCTCGAACACCCGCTGCGCCGCGAGTTCGTCCAGCGGATCGGCGCGATGAACGCGGCCGTCAACGCGTTGACGGCCGGTGAGGCGGATCCGGACGAGGCGGCGGCGGGGACTGCCGCGTCGGGCGGCGCCGGATCGTGGTGGTGAGCCGTGTTCTGGCCGTTCCGCCGTGGCCGCGGCGATGGCGACGTCGGGAGCGAAACCGAGGTCGCCGATACTGGGCTTGCCGAGCCCGGGGCAGCGTCCGCGCAATCCACGGGCACTGAGACCGGGCTGACCGAAACCGCGACGTCGTCCGCGGAATCCGCGGACGACGCGACTGGGCTGACCGAAGCCGGGGCAGGCTCCACCGACCCGTCGCCGCCGGCTCCGCGCGGCGGCGCGTGGCGCGACCTGTCGAGTGCGATGCCGACGCTCCGCCCGATGCCCGCGACCCTCGACGCGGATTTCAGCGCGACTCTGCCGACGCGTTGGCAGGTTCCGCCTGCACTCCAACCGCTCGGTCATGACGTGCGCCCCGACGTCTTCGGCGGCCTGGTGTCGGACGTCGCGCGGACGGTGCAGCCACGCACCGACGACTCCCCCGAGCTGGTCTGGCGCGCCGCTGGCGGGCCGCGCGCTCAAGTGCTGAGCCGTCCGGCTCCTCCCGGCGAACCGGGTCGGGCCGGGAGTCCGGGTACGTCGTCGATCTCTGCGCCAAGCGCATATCGGGCGATCGACGCGGCCTCGGTACAGGGCGCGGAGACCCTGGCCGCAGACGCGTATCAGGTCTCGAGCTACGACGCTCGCGGCCGGAGCGGAAGCGTGTCAGCGCCCGGCCTCGAGACGGCCGACGCACCGGATGACGCCCAGGTCAACACGGCCACGGATGCGCGAAGCGACACTGATGCCGACACTCGAGGCGGCGCCGACACCAGTGCCCAAAGCAGCACGGCCGAGGCTTCCCTACCGCTCTCAGCCGCCTCGGTTCCTCCCCAGGTATTTCAGACTCGCCGGGCGCTGCCCGCCGTGGATGTCGCCCTCGAAGCGCGGGACCGTCGCCCCGTTCCCGCGGACGTGACCGACAGCACCACGGCGTCGCCCGAAGCGGCCGTAGACCTCCGTACCGAGGCGGGACAGTACGGCTCGCCCCCATCGAGCCTCATCCCGACCGGGCCCCTCGGAGAGTCCGCGGCCCGCGAGGCGCGGCCGGGGCGTGATTCCGCCGAATCCGCCCCGGCCGCCGCACCGGACTCCGATGTGCCGGCAGCCGCAGCCGCATCGGACTCTGGTGCGACCGCATCAGACTTCGGTAACGCAGCACCCGACAGCGCAGCCCCCGCTGTTTCAGCGCCCGGCAGTTCGACCGGCGCGATGCCGGCGCCAGCCGCTCCCGCACCGCCATCGATGCCGACGCAGACCGCCGCCATTGAGGCGCCGGGTGCTCCGAGTAGTGCGCCGTCACCCGTTTCATCCGCTGGACCGGCCGCCGCAGCCGCCTTCGCCGCGCTCGCTACGCCCTCTGCCGATGCCGGGCAGGCACCTGACACCGGATCGTCCGCCGACTCCCCCACCGGGCCGCAGGCGACTCAGGACCCTGCGCCTCCGCCTCCGCCCGAACCCGTGAGCCCGCCCGCCGCGACGGCTCCGCTCATCTCGAGTACGAGCATCAGCCGCAGCACGCTGAATATGAACCGGCTGCTACCCCCCTCGCGCCCTGTCGACCAGCCCGTTCGGGACATCGAGCGGATCACCGACACCTACGCCAACCGGTCCGCTGCCGTCACTGCAGGAGGCGCTCCGTCCGCGGCTCTCACGGGTGCCGCGTCATCGCCTTTTGCGATGCCGTCCCCCGCTGGGGCGTCGTTCCCGGGCACGCTCTCGAGCGCGGTTCCGCCAGCGCCGCCTTCCTCTTCCGCACTCTCGTCCGCGGTCCCCGGCTCGACGACTCTCCCGCCCGAGTTCTCGTCGCAGGTCGCGGCGATGTCAGCACCCGCAGTGCCCGCGCCGCCGATGACGCCGGACGCCGTGCCGCGCTCCCTCCCAGCCGCGGTGGATACGTCTGCGACGGCTTCGGCACCCGGGCCGCCTCAGCCCGACGCCGGGCCGCCTGCTCCGCCGACCGCCGGCGCTTCGTCGTCCGGCACCGCAGCGCCCACCGACCAACCCGGACCGGCGTCCGCGGCGTCCGCCGACTCCCATGCCGGTGCCGCCGCTGGCCTCCCGTCCGATCCGGCGGCGCTCGATCTGCTGGCCCGCCGCCTCTACGGCCGGTTCTCCCGCCGCCTGGCCGACGAGCTGCTGGCCGAGCGCGAACGCGCCCAACTCCTGACCGACCTCGCCTGAAAGGGGACGACGTGGCCGACATCATCAGGGCCGCCCTCGCCTGGCGGTTCAAAGTGGTCCTCGACGGGCTCGGGACCCCGCTGCTGTTCAGCGGCTGCTCCGGCCTCGACGCCGAATACGAGCCCTTCGAGTGGAAGGAGGGTGGCAACAACACCGCCGTCCTGCATCTTCCCGGCCAGCTGTCGTACACCAACGTCAAGCTCACCCGGCCGGTCGACAAGGACAGCACGGCCCTGCGCGCCTGGTTCACCGGCCACGCCCTCACCCCCACCCGGGGCGATGCCGTCATCGAGCTCTTCGACGGTAACGGCGAGCCGGTCACCAGCTGGACGCTGTCGGCCGCCTGGCCGGTCAAGTACACCGGGCCGAACCTGGCCTCCGCCGGAGAGGGCGCCGAGGCCGTCGCGGTCGAGTCGCTCGAGCTCTCGCACCAGGGATTCGCGTCATGACCGGCCTGGCGCAGGTGACCCAGGCGCAGCTCTCCGGCTCAGACGGCAAGGTGCTGGACTGCCAGTTCAACCCGTCCACCGTGACGGTGACGAAGACCGCGAAATGGAGTGCGGCGCCGACCCCGGGCGCGAAGAAGGACCCGCACTCCCAGTTCACCGGCTCCACCCCGTCCACGCTCAATGCGCAGCTGCTGTTCGACGCCTTCGACGTGACCGGGCGTCCCGCCAGGATGACCGTCAAGCAGGCGGTGGACCAGCTGTTCGCCTGGATCACCCCGGCCCCCTCGCCGCAGAACCCGAAGACTCCCCAACCGGCCACGGTGAAGTTCACCTGGGGCCCCTGGGAGGCGTTCAACGGGGCGCTCACCAGGGTCAACGCCGTGTACAAGATGTTCGCCCCCAGCGGGGAGCCGCGCCGGGCGACCGTCGACATCATGATCCAGTCGCTGGCGGACGACCCCAAGCCGACGAACCCGACCTCGGGGGGCATCGCCGGGCGCGCCAGCGCGGTGGTGTCCGCGGCCGATTCGCTCGCGGCGATCGCCTACCGCGAATACGGCGACCCGTCGCTGTGGCGGGCGATCGCGCTCGCGAACGGGATCGAGGATCCGGCGCGCGTCCCGATCGGAACCAGGGTCCTGCTTCCGCCGCGCGGCCAGGCCGCCGCGCTCGCGGCGGTGGGCGGCGGGGAGGGATGGACGTGATGAGCCGATGACCATTGCGTACGGGGTCGTCCCCACGGTCTCCGTGGACGGATCGCCGCTCGCCGAAGAGGTGCGCCCGACCCTGATCAGGGTCCTGGTCGACCTGCACCTGCACCTGGCGGACGCGTTCGTGCTCGAATTCCTCGACAACGGGCGGGACGCGGCGCAGCGGGCCGGGATCAAATTCGGCAGCCGGATCGAGGTCTCGGCCTGCGCGGTGCGGGACGACGCGGCCACGGCCACCTTGATCACCGGCGAGGTGACCACTCTCGCCCAGGACACTGACGCGTCGGGCACCTGGACCATCGTGCGGGGCTACGACCTGTCGCACCGGCTGTGCCGGGGGCGGCGCACCCGCACCTTCCTCGACTGCACCGACGGCGACATCGTCCACCGGGTCGGCCAGGAGGCCGGGCTCGACGTCGGAGAGGTCGAAGACGACGGGGCGGTGCACGACCACGTCGGCCAGTTCAACCTCACCGACTGGGACTTCCTGCGGGCCCGGGCGAACGAGCGCGGCCGGGAGTGCGCGGTCGTGAACGGCAAGCTGGTGTGGCACGCCCCGCGCGACCACAGCGGCGCTCCGGCCCCGGCCGAGGACCTCGGCACCGAGCCGCAGCCGCTCCAGCTCGCCCTCGGCGGCAACCTGCTGCGCCTCTCCCCCCGCGTCACCGCCGCCGAGCAGGTGGGCGAGGTATGGGTGCGCGGCTGGGATCCGGCGACCAAACAGCCGGTGCGCGGATCGGCCCGCACCGCGACCGTCTCGGCGGCCGCCGGATCCGACCCCGGTGCGCTCGCGTCGCAGTTCAGCGCCGCGCCGTATCTGGTCGCCGACCGCCCGGTGCGCGACGAGGCGGAGGCGGACGCCATCGCCGCGTCCGTGGCCGAGCAGATCGCCGGCGCACACGCGGAGATGACCGGCCTCGCGTCGGGCGATCCACGCCTGATCCCCGGCGCCGCCGTCTCAGTGGGCTGTGTCGGCTGGCCGCACGACGGCCGTTACGTGCTCACCTCCGCACGGCACCGCTACGAGGAGACCGGGTACCACACCGAATTCACCGTCAGCGGCCGCCAGGAGCGCACCCTGCTGGGCCTGGCCTCGGTCGGCGCGACCAAGGGCTCACACCGCGCCGCCGGACCGCCCTGGCCCGGCCTGGTGATCGGTCAGGTAACCGACATCGCAGACCCCGAACAGCGGTTCCGGGTCAAGGTCGCCTTCCCGTGGCTGTCCGACGACTACGAGTCCTGGTGGGCGCGGGTGATCCAGCCCGGCGCGGGGGACACCCGCGGGCTGGCCTGGCTGCCCGAGGTCGGCGACGAGGTGCTGGTCGGCTTCGTCCACGGCGACGTGCGCGATCCCTACGTGCTCGGCGGGCTCTACAACGGCGTGGACCACGCCCCGCTCAACGAGAAGCTCGTGGACTCCAACGCCGGCAAGGTGCTGCGCCGCGTGCTCGGCTCCCGCGCCGGCCACCAGATCGTGCTCAGCGACGACGACAACGCGTCCCAGATCAGCGTCGCCACCGGGGACGGCTCGGCGACGATCACCCTCGACGCCTCGAACACGAAGATCACCATCGACGGCTCCGGCACGGTGACCATCCACGCCGGCGGCCCGCTCAAGCTCAACAGCGACGGCGACATCGAGATCACCGCCGGCGGCGACCTCAAGCTCAACGCCTCCGGGGAGCTGAAGCTCTCGGCCGACACGGGCGTGTCGATCGACGGCGGCCCGCAGGTCGCGGTGACCGGCGACATCGTCAAGCTCAACTAGGCCACGCCCCGACGACGCAAGGAAGGAGTCTGATATGGGACAGCCCGCGGCGGTGACCGGGATCGGGTCCGCGGAAGCGGACGGCGCGCAGTTCGTCGGCCGGGGCTGGAGCTTCCCGCTGCGGCTCGACAGCTCCGGGGCGTTCGGCCTGTCCACGGGCGAGGACGACGTGGCCGAGGCGATCCGGCTGATCCTCGGCACCTCGCCGGGCGAGCGGCCGATGCGCCCGGAGTTCGGCTGCGCGGTGCACGAACTCGTATTCGAGACGGTGGACGCCTCGCTGGCCGGACGGGCGTCCGCCATGGTCGCCGCCGCGCTCACCCGCTGGGAGCCGCGCATCGAAGTGCTCGGCGTCACCGCGCAGCCCGACCCGGACGGCGGCGCGGACGGCCCGCCCGTGCTGCACATCTCGGTCGACTACCGGGTCAGCGCCACCAACGACCGCCGCAACCTGGTCTTCCCGTTCTACTCGATTCCCGAGGAATGATCCACCGATGCCGCTGCCCGCCCCCGACCTCGACGACCGCCGCTTCCAGGACTTCGTGGACGACGCGAAGCGCCTGGTGCGCCGCCGCGTGCCGGAGTGGAGCGACCACAACGTGCACGACCCCGGGGTCACCCTGATCGAGGCGGTCGCGACCATCGCGGACCAGCTGGCGTACCGGCTGAACCAGGTGCCGGAACGCCATCACCGCAAGTTCCTCGACCTGCTGGGCATCGTGCGCCGTCCGCCCGCAGCCGCCCGCGCGGACCTGACCTTCCGGCTGTCCGCCCCGCGGTCCGAAACGGTGACGGTGCCGGCCGGCTTCCGGGTGGCCACGCCCCGCGTTCCGAACGAGCAGCCGGTTTCCTTCGCGACCCTGCGTGAACTGCCGATGGTGCCGGTGAGCCTGATCGAACTGCGGGCGGCGTCGGCGGACACCGCGGGCGGCATCGACACGCTGCGCGACCTGCGGGCGGCGATGCGCGAGGGCGAGACGGCGGAGTGTTTCTCCCCCGTTCCCCAGCCCGGCGACCGGCTCTACGTCGGCTTGTCCGCGCCCGCTCCGTCGTGCCTGATCGCGCTGCGCACGGACAGCCGTATCGACGGTATCGGCGTGGACCCGGACCGGCCGCCGTTGCGCTGGGAGGCGTATCAGGGCTCGGGGTGGGTGGAGTGCGAGGTCGACCGGGACAGCACCGGCGGCCTGAACCGGCCGGGCGAGATCCTGCTGCACCTGCCGCCCGAGCACGCCTCCTGCCTCGTCAACGGGGTGCGTGCGGCGTGGCTGCGCGCGGTCGTCACGGCCCCGGCGGACGGCGTGCCCGCGTATAGCAGGACCCCGACGCTGACCCGGCTCACCGCGGATTGCGTCGGCGGGACGGTCGCCGCCCAGCACGCCGAATACGTCCCCGAAGACATGCTCGGCGCCGCGGAGGGCGCGCCCGGGCAACGGTTCCGGCTGCACCGCGCGCCGGTGCTTCCGAGCATCCCGCCGATCGTCGTCGAGGTCTCCGACGGCACGGGCTGGCGGGAATGGCAGCTGGTCGACGACTTCTCGGCGAGCGGCGTCGAGGACCGGCACTTCACCCTCGACCCGGTGACCGGCGACATCGAATTCGGCCCCGCGGTGCGCCTGGCCGACGGAAGCGTCCGGTGCCATGGCATGGTGCCGCCGGAAGCGGCGGAGGTGCGGGCACTCGGCTACTGGACCGGCGGCGGTTCGGTGGGCAACGTCCGGGCCGGTGCGCTCGCCGTGCTGCGTTCGGCGATCCCTTACGTCTCCTCGGTTTCCAACCGGAAGCCGGCCCGCGGCGGACGCGACGGCGAGACGGTGGACGAGGCCAAGGTCCGCGCCGCCCAAGCGCTGCGCGGCCGCGGCCGGGCGGTGACCGCGGAGGATTACGAGGCTCTGGCGGCGCAGGCGGTGTCCGGCGCCGTGCGGGCGCGGTGCGTCGCCCCGGCGCGCGCCGAGGAACCGGTCAGGGTTCTGATCGTGCCCGACGTGTCCGGTTACGGCTCGGGCCGGCTGCCGTTCGACGCGCTGACCCCCGACGCCCCCAGCCTGGCCGCGATCGCCGCCGCGCTGGAGGAGCGCCGCCTGGTCGGGGTGCGCGTCGCGGTCGAGCCGCCGCGGTATCAGGGGGTGACGGTCGCGGTGCGCATCCGGTCGCGCAGCGCCGACACCGAGGCGGTGCGGACCGCGGCGCTCGAGGCGCTCTATCACTGGCTGCATCCCCGCCTCGGCGGCCCGGACGGGCAGGGCTGGCCGTTCGGACGCCCAGTGACGTTGGGCGATGTGCACGCGGCACTCGCGACCGTGCCCGGCGCGGACTACGTCGAGGAGGCGCGGCTCTATCCGGCGGACCCGGTCACCGGGGCGCGCGGCGAGTCCGCGCCGGCGCTCGATCTGGGTGCGGACATGCTGCCGTTCTCCTACGACCACCAGGTGCGGGTGAACTAGATGAGAGGTCTGATCAGTGCGGCGCGGCCGGGCGGCCCCGGGGTCGCGGCCCCGATGGCGCTGCGCCGCGCGGTGCCGGCGGTCTACCAGGAGGACCCGCTCTTCCTCGAGCTCTGCCATGCGTTCGACGAGCTGATCGCGCCGCTGGTCAGCGCGATGGACTGCTTCGCCGCCTACCTCGACCCGTGGCTGGCCCCGGACGACTTCCTGCCCTGGCTCGCGGACCTGGTCGGATGCGCGCCGCTCCCACCGGATACCGTCGCCGCACGCGAGCGGGTCGCCGGTGCGGTGGTGACGTATGCGGAGCGCGGAACGCCGACGGCGGTGCGCATCGCGGCAGCTCGCGCCGCGGAAGTGCCGGACGACTGCGTCCATCTCGACGACTCTGGCGGTACCCGCTGGTCCACAGCGCCGCTGGCCGTCCACGACTGGCCCGGCGGACCGGCGCGCATCAATGTTCTGATCCAACCGGACCGGGATCCGGACGACGTCGCCGACGACGTGCGCGCCGCGCTGCAAGCCGAGGCCGGTGTGCACTGCCCGATCGAGGTCGCGGTGACCCGCGCCACGGTGCCGGAACCCCGGCCGCCCGAACCCTATGCACTCGAACCGCAAATGCCTGATGACCAAACTCCCGAGCAGCCGCCCGGACCGAGATTGTACGGAGGTCAACCATGATCCTCTGCCGCGAGTGTGGAAACTCCGCGCCTTCCGCGGACGGCTTCTGCTCCTCGTGCGGCGCGCTGCTGGACTGGGCGGGCGAGCGCGTCGAACCGCGCCCGTCCCAGCTCACCGCGCCGCTGCTGCCGCCTCCGGTCACGCCGAACACGCAGCGCCCGGCAGTCTCGTTCAACGCGCAGCCGATGCCGCAGCACGCACCGATCGCGCCGCCCCCCGACCAGATCGACCCGGCCGGCCGGATCCCGACCCCGGAGGCCCGCCGCACCGATCCGGTTCCGCTGGAGTCCGAGCCCGAATACACCGGCCCCTATTGCACCGCGTGCGGCACGCGCAACCCGGAGGGCCGCCGCTTCTGCCGCGCCTGTGGCAGCCTTCTGCGGCTCGACGCCCAGCCGAAGGAGCGGCGGCGGCGCTGGTGGCAGCGGTTGTTCCGGCGCCGCACCGGCTATGTGGCGGGCGAGCGGCCCGGCGGGTTCCGCGACCACCCGGACCGGCACCACGCCGCCGGATCACCCCACCTGCCCAAGCGCCGCCGCCACCTTTTGCCGCGGCACATCAAGCTCGGCAAGGCCGCGCCGCTGTTCATTGTCCTCGGATTCATCGGCATCGGGCTCGGACCGGCCCGCGCGTGGGTGACCGACCACGTGTTCACCCTGTTCGGCAAGGCGAAGGCCACGCTGAGCGTGCACTACGTGAACGTCACGCCGATCGGTGCGACCGCGGACGCTGAGAAAGACCACGCCGCGGGACTCGCCGTGGACGGCCTGAACAACACCTACTGGGCCTCGTCACAGCGCCAGGACGGGGTCGGCGACACCATCACCGTGACCTTCGCGACCCCGGTGGACATCGACCAGATCGGCTTCCTGTCCGGGGCCGATCCCGCCGACTTCCGCGCCTCCGCCCGCCCACACGACCTGACGTTCACCGTCGGCGGACCCGGCGCCTCCGCCACCGGAGCGACGACGCTGACGTTCGACGACACCGCAGACTTCCAGAACCGGTCGGTCCTACTCCGCCACGTCACGTCGGTGACATTCACGGTCAAGGACTCCTACCCGGGCCAGAAGAAGCACGATCTGGCGGTGCGCGAGATCCAGTTCTTCGTGCTGAGCACGGGGCAGCCGTCGCAGGGTCCGTAGAGCTGCTCCGTCGGCCTTCCCTGCAATACAACAGCGGTCGGTGAATCCGGGCTCTTCGAGAGCCCGGATTCACCGACCGCCGAGGCTCGCCGCACCGACGCCGACAATAACCACCACCGCGGTGACTAGGCCGGTGACGGTCGGGTCACTCGTGGGCGGCTGAAAACGGTTCGAGGCCGACTGCGCCGTCCGGTTCTTCGCCCGACACCTCGGCCAACCGGCCACCTCGGCGGCATGAGGTGAGATCAGCGGTGTCGACGCCCGGACTCCAGCCGGGCGCCGACACGCGCCTGGACCAGGTTGGTCAGGGCCGACCGGCACCAGGCACCGCGACCGGGAAGGTGAGGATCTCCCCGGTGCGCGGGCCCTGATTCAGCCGCTGAAGGTTCTCCATGATGCCGTCGCCGCTTCGCCACTCGGCGGTCATGATGAACAGGGTCCGCCGGTCGGGGCCGCCGAGCATCAGCGCGAACGGCGCCCGGTCGACCCCGAGTTCGACGCGTTGCAGCACCTCGCCGCCCTCGGCCACCCGCACGACCGAGTTGCCGCCGGTGGACACCCATAACGCGCCTTCGGCGTCCAGGCAGATGCCGTCCGGACCGAGCCCTTCGGCGAAGACCCGGCGGCGCGACAGCCCCCCGTCATCGTCGATGTCGAACGCGGTCAACTGTCCCGCGAACGACTCCGAGACGATCAGCGTCCGGTTGTCGGGCGTGATGACCATGCCGTTGGGAAACTGGATGTCGTCGGCGACCTGACGCAGGCGGCCGTCCGGGGTGACCAGCTTGATGTAGCCGGGCTTGGGCGGCGCTCCGGCGGCGAATGCGAAGTCCGCGCCGTTGAGGTAGATGTTGCCGCGGCCGTCCACCACGATCTCGTTCGCGTGCTGATCGGCATGCACGGCCATCGATCTGTCGCGCTCCTGTCGGCGCAGCTTGTCGCCCGTCACCAGCAGCCTTCCGTCGGGCAGCCAGTCGATCGAATACCCCATCGGGTGACTGTCAGGATCCAGCGTGGCCATCACCTCGGCCTTTCCGTCCAGGCCGACCGCCATGACCTGCCGTTCGATCCAGTTGCAGAACCACAGCCGCCCCTCGTGCCATCGCGGCGACTCGGGAATCCCCAGACCGGTCAGCAGGACCTTCGGCTCGGACATCGCTCTCTCCTCGTATCACCAGGTTGCGCCGACCGGGGCCGACATCTTTGCCTCCTATACGAACGACAACCCGGCCGATCGACATGCTCCCGCCCTGGCGCGGCCGCGAGACAGTACGCTCCACGCATGCACGCGACGCGGGGCAACGGGGGCTCCGGTGATCTGCCGGAGTGGTACGGGCCGCCGGAGATGATCGGCGGATACGTCACAGGGCCGGTACTCATCGCACAGTCGGACAGATACGTGCTGGCCGTACGACAAGTGCTGGCCTACCCGACCGGCGTCGAAGTCGAGATCGAGGCCCACGCGCACGGACCATCGCTCGCCGAGACCCCGTTTGATCCGACGGACTTCAGCGGGCATCGCCAGCTGCTTTTCCGTCTTCGGCTCGCCGACGGCAGTCAGGTCGCGCTGGATGACGAAGCGGGGCTGCGCAGCGGGAACGGGCCCACGCTTATGGTCTGCAAGTCCGAGAGTTCCTCAGGCGGCCCGGACAACAGCGAGCACGTACGCCAGGCCTTGTGGATGTCGCCGCTGCCACCACCGCCCGGCCTGCTCACCCTGACGTGTTCGTGGCCGAACCGTGGCCTGGAAGACGCCGATCTCGTCCTGGACGCGGACGCGATTCTGACCGCGGCGCACCACGCCCAGCCATTCTGGCGTGAAGAAGCGTCCTGACCCGTCGCCGGGAGATGTCGGTGTCGCCGGCCAGCCGTAGCGTGTGCGCATGGAGTTCAGCCAGGAATTGCGCGCGGAAGTGCTTTCCGGCGACATCACCGTCTCGTTCCGGCTCTGGCGCCGAGCCCAGGTGAAGGCCGGCGGCCGCTACCGCGTTGGCACCGGCCAGATCGTGGTCGACTCGGTCGAGCTGCTCCCCTTCTCCTCCATCGACGCCGCCGACCTGCGACGCTCCGGCGAGACCGACCTCGAATCACTCCGTCGGCGAGCCGCCCACGCCGGGCCGATCCACGACGACACGCTCCTCTACCGGATCGAGTTCCACGTCGTCGATTAGGCGCCGCGCCGCGCTGGCGATCCTCGCTCAGGTCATGAGAGAGCGCTCATCTCAGTGCGCATCCGGCCCCGGTCCCCGCGCAAAGTCCGTTGATCGGCCTGCTCCCCGTGTGCCGGGGTCAGTCGGCGACGGATGCCCGTCGCTCTGCCGTCACCCCAGTTGTTTTCGCAGACGTCAGTCAGGCAGGGCGAGGGGATCGGCGCCGCTCATGATGGCGAGGCTGCGCGGGGCGCTGGCCAGCACGCCTCCGGCGGCTCCGCGCACTTCGGCGCGCGGGCCGAGTTCGCCTGCAACCACCGTGACCTGGTTCGCCGCGGAGGGGAGGGCGGTGCGGGCGATCGCGCGGCGGACGGGCTCGAAAAGGGCCTCGCCCGCCGCAGCGAGGTCGCCGCCGATCACGATGAGCTGCGGGTTCACCAGCGTCACCAGTCCGGCCAGTGCATGGCCGACCGCTTCGCCCGCGTCTTCGATCACCCGGCGGGCTCCGGCGTTGCCTCGCGCGAGCAGGTTCGGCAGGTCGGCCGCGGTGACCGGCTGGCCCCAGCTTTCTTCGAGCAGTCGGGCGATGGCGACGGGGCTGGCGACCGTTTCCAGGCAGCCGCGGTTGCCGCAGCGGCACACCCGGCCGTTGCGGACGGCGGGCAGGTGGCCGAACTCCCCGGCCAGGCCTCCGGCGCCGAGCAGGAGTCGGCCGTCGGCGACGATGCCCGCGCCGATCCCGGCGGACAGGCGCACGTAGACCATGTCGTCGGCGGTGCGGCCAGCGCCGTAGAGCCGTTCGGCCAGCGCGCCGGCGTTGGCGTCGTTGGTCAGCTGGGTGAGAAGGCCAGTGCGCTCCTCCAGTTCGGCTTTGGGGCGGATACCGGTCCACCCCGGCAGGATCCCCTCGCCACCCAGCGCGCCGTCGCGGTCCACCGGGGACGCGATGCCCGCGCCGAGGCCGAGCACCCGCTCGCGCGGCACGCCGCAGTCCCGCATCGCCTGGTCGATCAGCTCCGCGACCAGGTCGAGGGTCTCGTACGGCGCCCGGTCGACCTCCTTGATCTCGCCCCGGTCCCACACGGGCGTGCCGAACAGGTCGCACAGCACGACACGCACGTGCGCGTGGCCGATGTCGGCGCCGATGGCATACGCGGCGGACGGATTGAGCGACAGCGGCTGCGCGGGGCGCCCGGTGGGCCGGGTCTCCTGTTCGGCCGGCCCGTTCTCCTCCTGCACGAGCCCGGTGGTGATCAGGTCCGCGACGAGGGCGGACACCGTCGCGCGGGACAGGCCGGTGCGGCGGATCAGCTCGGGGCGGCTGGTCCTGACGCTGTCGTACAGCGCCTGGAGCACGCGCAGGCGCCCCTCTTCCCGGAGATTCAGCGGCGCGTTGACGGCGGACTCCTCCCTGAGGTCGTGCAACTGTGCGATCTCTTTGTACCGTACGGCCGGCCGAACCATCGACGACAGCGGCGCGACAGGCGCAGCGGGCGCGCCGACGGCCCGCGGAACCTGCGTCGAGGCAGGTCCCGCGGGCCGCTGATCGATCGGGCGCGGGTTCACGCCGTCAATCGGACAACCGGTCAGTCATTGATGAGGTCGAATTCCTCCCAGGGCCCGATCGCGGTGCGGTTCGCGATCAGCGGGCTGGCACCGGCGTTATCGGCCGTGACGATGTCGCCGTTCGCGTGCGCCCGGAAGCTCACACTGCCATCGGAGTTATGGATGAGGTCGAACTCCTCCCACGGCCCGATCGCGGTGCGGTTCGCGATCAATGGGCTGGCACCGGCGTTATCGGCCGTGACGATGTCGCCGTTCGCGTGCGCCCGGAAGCTCACACTGCCGTCCGAGTTGTTGATCAGATCGAACTGCTCCCACGGGCCGATCGCGGTGCGGTTCGCGATCAGCGGACTGGCACCGGCGTTGTCAGCGGTCACGATCTTGCCGTTCGCGTGTGCACGAAGGCTGATCACACCGCTTGTTGACGACCCCGATATGGCCAACGCGAAGATGTGTGTCGCGGTGACATTCGGCGTCGCACCGGCGCTGACGTTGGGCAGGACGACATCCTGCACGGTCTTGCCCGCTGTGAGCGAGACAGCTTGGTAGTACATGTGCACGGTCTGGGTCTGCTTGCCGGCGTTGTTGTTGATGTACGACAGCGTGGCCGCGATGTCCGTGCCACCGGCTGCGGTCGAGGACCACCAGTCGGCGAAGGCGAGCCCGAATGTCTGGGTACTGCCATCGGTGTAGACGATCGTTCCGGTCCCGGATCCCGTGCCGTAGGCAGACGAGCCCAGGATGCCCAGCGTGGTGCCGGAGCCGGACAGCGGGACTGTCTGCCCCTCGGCCACGATGTTGTCGTTGGTTCCCGAGGCGACGTTCGGCCAGGTGAAGGTGACTCCGTCGTGGGTGAACGAACCGCCCGGCGACAATCCGGCCGAGGCCAGGGCCTGCGCCGAATAGCTGGCGCCGTTGGGGCCGTCGAAGTTGCCCGGCTTCGTGTTGGAGTCGTCGGTGATGCCGACGTTGTCGAAGGCTGCGGTGAATGAGGGATAGGCGATGTTGATCGTGCCGGAATCGGTGTACGGCCCGGTGCCGGTCACTGCGGCCTGCGCGGAGAGCGCGTAAGCACCCGGCGATGCGCCTGCGGGCGCGGTCAGGTGCCACGTGGTCTGCACCGTCTGCCCACCGGCCACGCTGGAGAAGGAGGAGGGTGTGGTCGCCGACGCGGTCCAGCCGCTCGGCGCGGTGACGGACAGGTTGACGTTGCTCTGCGCAGCGGTGCCGCCGTTGACGTACGTCGTGGTCGCCGTGACCGTGCCGTTTGCAGTCGTCACCGGCGGCGCGTTGAGGGTCAGCGTGTGCTGCACGACGATCGGCGTAGATCCCGTGACGCCGTTGACGGTCACCGAGATCGTCGCGACGCCGTCGCCGACCGCGTGGACCAGGCCTGCGGTGCTGACCGTCGCCACCGTCGGGTCGCTGGTCGAGTAGCTGACCTGGGCGCCGGAAAGGTTGACGAACGACTGGTCGTTGTTCGCGGCCTCGACGATGTTGTCCGCGGTCACGCTCATGTTCCGGCCCTGCGGCACCGAGCCGACGCCGGTGGTGTCGTCGGCGATCCACGGGTTCTTCGCCGTGAGGTCGAGGGTCTGCCCGGCGTTGTAGACGAAGGCCGGCGGCTGAACGGTGACGTATTGGACCTTCGGGGTGATGGCGCCGGTGACCGCGACGTTCACGGTCGAGCGGATGTCGCCGGAGCTGGCGCCGACCTGGAAGGCGTAAGTGCCGTCGTAGACGACTTCCTTCATGTTCGTGGAGTCCCAGAACCACAGATCGCTGATCTTCACCGGGATGGTGATCTGCTGTGAGGCGCCGGGGTTCAGCACGTTGGTCTTCTGGAAGCCCTCGAGCCGCTTGTTCGGGAGTTGCACTCCGGAGACGGTGAAGGGTGTGGCGACGTAGAGCTGCGCGACGGTCGCGCCTGCGGTGCTTCCGGTGTTGGTGACGGTGAAGCTGACGTTGACGGTGCCGTCCGCAGTCACGCTGGAGTTATCGACGGTCGCCGCCGAGTAGGAGAAGTTGCTGTAGCTCAGGCCGTAGCCGAAGGGGTACGTGGGCGTGCCGGTGAAGTACTGGTAGGTGCGGCCGAGACCACCGGTTTCGGCCGGCGTGATGCTGTAATTGCTCATCGCAGGAAGCTGCGAGTCGTCGGCGTACCAGGTGAAGTTCAGGTGCCCACTGGGGTTCTGCTTGCCGAGGAGAACGTCGGCGAGCGCGGTGCCCTGGCTTTCACCGTTGTAACCGCTGAAGACGATTGCGGGGACTTCGGACTGGACGTCGCTGATCTTCACCGGGCCGTCGGACTGGATGACCATCGCCGTCTTCGGGTTGCCCAGCGCCGCCGTCTGGTTGATCAGCGAGTCGTAGTTGCCCGGCATGTTGAGCGTCGTGCGGTCGACGCCCTCCTGGGCGTTGTTCTGGTTGGTGCCCACGAAGAGGATCACCAGATCAGCGTTCTTGATCGCCGTCTGCGTCGAGGCGCTGAGCACCGCGGCCGAGGTGGCGGTGCTGGAGGTGCCGGCCGCGTCGAACAGGATGTTCGCGTTCGGGTTCACCGCCTTGATCGCGCTGGTGATGCCCTGCACCGCGTTGACCTGGAGGCTCGGGGCGCCGGAGTAGTCGCCGAGGGTCACCGCGTTGGCCATGTCGCCGAGGATGACGACGTTGTTCAGCTTCGACGGGCTCGCCGGCAGCAGCGGGGCGCTGGTGCCCGAGACGTTCGCGTTCTTCAGCAGCACCAGCGAGTTGTCCGCGACCTGCGTCGCAAGGGCCTGATGGGCCGGGCTCTGGATCGCCGACTTGGTGATGCCGGTGTACGGCACGCTGCTCGCCGGATCGAACTCGCCGGTCTGCATGCGGATCGTGAACAGGTGGATCAGCGCATTGTCGATCACGCCCACGCTCAGGATCCCGGCGCTGATCGCGGCCTGGATGTTCGGGACGGTGTTCTCGTTGCCGCCGCAGTTCACGTCCGTTCCGGCGCGCAGCGCGTACGCCTGGCCGCCGGCCTGGCCGGAAACCTTCGCGCCGGTGGCCGTGTTGGTCCAGATCGCGTTCGTGCCGCCGTCATCCGTGGAGAAGCCGGGCGGTGCCCAGGCGTGGCCGCTCGGGAAGTTCTGGTACGTCGTGCCGACCGCGCCGCAGTCGGAGGTGACGTAGCCGTTGAATCCGTCGGTGCGCTGCGCGATCTGGTTCGCGGTGTACGTGTCCGCCACCGACGGCGTGCCGTTGATCGCGTTGTACGAGGTCATCAGGCCCGCGACATGCGCGTTCTGGATCAGGCTGGAGAACTGCGCCAGGTAGTACTCGCGCAGGGTGGCGTCGTCGACGTTGGAGGAGTCGCCGAGGCGGTTCAGCTCCTCGTTGTTGAGGGCGTAGTGCTTGGCGGTCGCGGCGGCCTTCAAGTAGCCGTTGATGGACTGCCCGGACATGGTGTTGCCCTGGAAGCCGTTGACGAACGCCCCGGCCATCTGCCCGACCAGGTACGGGTCCTCACCGAAGGCCTCGTCGGTGCGTCCCCAGCGCGGGTCCCGGTCCAGGTTCACGGTCGGCGCCCAGAACGTCAGGCTGCCGTAATCACTCGCCGACGGTCCCAGGTTGTTCTGCCCGGTGCCGAACAACGACTTGTCCAGGAAACCGCGCGCCTCGTCCGAGATCGCCGTCGTCTCCTGATACACCAGGCTCGGGTCCCAGGACATGCTCGACGCGAAGTTGGTCGGGAAGCTGGTTGCGACCGGCGGGTTCGGATGGTTGCCGCTGTTCTGGTCGGCGCCCAGGTAGTTGACGCCGTGCTGGGCTTCGGCCTGGTACGTGTACTGCTGCACGCCCAAGCGCGGGATCGCCGGCGCGCTCGTCGTGCTCAGCTGCGCGACCTTCTCGGCCAGCGTCATCCGCGAGACCAAGTCTGCGGCGCGCTCCTCAGCGGAGTAGCTGGTGTTCAGGTAGATGGGCTGGCTGCTCGCCGCAGGGGCAGTGCGCACGGCTCCGCGAGTGGGAGCGGCGTTGGCAGCGGTCGCGAAGGCGCCGGCGAGAGCTAAGGCACAGCCCGCGGCTATCAGGGGGCGACGGCGCGACGGTATTCGTCTCATCGACTCGACTCCATCGTCGTGGGTAAGGCGGGGGAAGTCGTGGACACGCCGGCGCGTCGGCCCGGCAGGCGCGGGCGCCGCTTCGCGGGGCGGGTCGACTGGCGTGAACGCGGTGCGCCGGCGTGTCCACGAATGTCACTTACTCATCGGGGCCTCGACGGTTCGAACCCGATATTGGTCCGAGATTACGCATAAGTCAAGGTTCTTAATCGCCGCCGTGCTGGGCAATTTGCCTGGAGTCAGGCCGATGCCCGCGCCACGTCACTCCACTGGACCCTCACCACTCCCCTCCCCCGCATCGTGCGCCGCCGGGTACCTTGCGGCGCAAGCAACCTTCCGCTACCTTGTGACGCATGGAACCTGGCGGCGCACTCAAGGCGGTGAGCCAGCTGCGGCGGGGCGTGCTCGAGTACTGCGTCCTCGCGCTGCTGCGCGACGGTCCGCGCTACGGGGTCGAACTCGTACGCGACCTCGGCTCGGCCGACGCGATGGTCACCAGCGAGGGGACGATCTACCCGCTGCTGTCCCGGCTGCGCCGCGACGAGCTGGTGGAGACCTCCTGGCAGGAGTCGCCCTCCGGACCGCCGCGGCGTTACTACGCGCTCACCGCGGACGGCAGGCGGGCACTGGCCGAATTCACCGCCGAATGGGCGAGTTTCCGCGATGCGGTCGAACACTTCATCGCCACAGACACAAGCAACACGGGCACAAGCAACACAGACAACGACGGCACCGACACCAGCAGTGGGGGACCACAGTGAGCAGGACGGGCAACACCGGCGCGGCGCGGCGGATCGAGCACTATCTCAGTGACCTGAAGGCGGCCGCGCGCTCGCTCCCGGCGGGGCGGCGCAGGGAACTGGTCGACGACGTGCGCTCGCACATCCAGGTCGCCCTGGCCGAGAGCGGACGCGACGACGCCGAAGCCGTGAGCGCGGTGCTTGAGGCGCTGGGCTCGCCGCGCGAGATCGTCGCGGC
>NZ_DASZGI010000155.1:0-20522 GCF_035938995.1 Actinocrinis sp. | reverse complement strand
TGGATCCGGCCCAGAGCGTCGAGCAGGCCAAGGCCGATGCGGGGTGCGCCTGCGCGTGACGGTGCGTGGAGTGCTCTTCCGGTTCAGCCGGACGGACTAGCGGCGACGGTGCGCGGGCAGGCGGTGGGCTGGGGGAGTGGCAGTTGAGCCTCTGCCGGTCGGTCGAAGCGGATACGCTCTGACTGTGACTTTCCAAGGCTGGCCGGCCGAGTCGCTGGAGTTCTACGAAGGGCTCGAGGCCGACAACTCCAAGACATACTGGACGGCTCACAAGGCCGTCTACGACTCCATCGTGTACGGGCCGATGGCGGCGCTCGTGGAGGAGTTGGAGCCCGAGTTCGGCTCGAGCAAGATCTTCCGGCCGTACCGCGACGTCCGGTTCAGCGCGGACAAGTCGCCGTATAAGACCGCGATCGCCGCGTCGCTGGACAAGGGCGGGTACGTCCAGCTCTCGGCCGACGGGCTCGCTGCCGGGAACGGGTACTACGTGATGGCGTCGGACCAGCTCGAGCGGTATCGGGCCGCGGTCGCTGACGACGCGCTCGGCGCTCAGCTGCGCCGGCTGCTCGGCCAGATCTCGAAGCAGGACATCGAGATCGCGGTCCGAGAGACGCTCAAGAACGCGCCGCGCGGATACCCGAAGGACCACCCGCGGCTTGATCTGCTGCGCAACAAGGACCTGATCGCCTGGAAGCAGTGGCGGGTCGAGCCCTGGCTGGAGACCGCCGCGGCGAAGGACCGAATCGTCGAGTTCTTCCGGGCGACCCGGCCGCTGTCCGCCTGGCTGGACGAGCACGTCGGCCCGACCGCGACGCAAGGGCGTTGATTCGGCTTGCGTGGCGGTCGGGCCGCGGCGTCGAGTCTTCTCGAGGGGATCAGTTGGACTGGTAGGACATCTCGGTCGCGAACGGCGGCGCTTGGCCGGTGTCCGAGTAGATGGCCTGCCAGGACTGCTGCGGGGTGAAGTCGGTACCCGAGCAGGGGTCGCTGTGGTCGGCGCAGGCCTGGTACTGGGAGAGCGCGGCGGAGAAGAAGATCGCCCCGGCCGAGCCGTGCGCCTTGCCCCACGCGCTGATCGACGCCCACTCCTGCGCCATCGCCGCGTTGTAGATCTGCGGCGCGGCGAACGCGTTCGGGTTGCCCCAGGCCAGCTGGTACTCGTCTGCCTGGGTCCAGCCGTTGTCGCAGCCCCCGTAGGGCGGGCAACCGTCGGCCGAGCCGAAGTCGTAGTAGTAGGAACCGGTGGACTGGAAGCCGTTGGCCCAGTTCAGCGCGTGCGACGGGGCGCCGTATCCGGGCTCGAAGTCGGTCGAGCCGAGCGCGCCGAGCTGGGCGGTGTAGCCCTTCGCCGTGATCCACGCGCTGAGGTTCTTGACCATGTTGCCCCAGGCTGTGCCGAGCGCGGTGTCGTTGCTCGAGTTGATCCCGCTGCCGTTGTTGGTGACGCCGGGGGCCACGTTCATGAACGACTTGCTGCCCGCGACGGTGCAGTCCCAGAACCCCTGCATGTAGTTCTCGACGTTGGCCTGGATCGCGGCGTTCGAGTTGAAGCCGCCGATGTAGCTGTCCCAGGCGCCGAACGTACCGGCATTGTTCCACCCCGGGTCGCCGAAGTTGAGCAGTGCCAGCTGGCTGTGCTGGCCCTGCGCGTCGGACGCCTTCCCCTGGTTGCAGCCCATCGTGTACATGTTCGTGGTGGTCACATAGCGCGAATACGTCACGGGCGGGAAGGCGGCGGTCGCCGGGCTCGCGGCGCCGGCGTGCGGCACCGTCTTCGGCTGGCTCGCCGCCTGAGCGCCGCCCGATGCGGCGGCCAGGACTATCCCCGCGGCCGCGGCCGTGAGCAGCAGGGTTCGAAATGCCTTCATGGCCGGTGTGCTCCCCTCTGCGACATGAATCAGACTCCTGTTCTGTCGTCGCCCCGGACGCCTGCCGTGCGGGGCCGGTGGGCTCACCGTAGGAAGCGGCGTCCGCGCGGCACAGGTCGCAGAACGCAGGACGCGGGCGGCTGTGGACCGTTGCCGCGCGCACCCGTCGTTCGCCTGTCAGGCGAACGGCCGACGTGCGCGCCGGCTTGTCTCTCGCCGACAGTGGTCGACGACCCGGGACGTCCGGGCCGACCCTGAAAGGCACTGATATGGGGATCCTGCTATCAAAAGGCGCCGGGCTGCGCCGGGCCGGGCAGCGGGTGGCGGCGGGCGCCGCCCTCGCCGTGCTGGCCGTCGCCGCGGCTGCCGGGCCGTCTCACGCCGCGGTGCACGGGGCCGCGGCGAAGACGGATTCGACGAACAGCGTCGCGACCAAGGTCAATGTCGTCACCGCGCCGGCAGTCGCCAGCGCGGTGACGACGCCGGTGACGACGAACTATCCGTGGAACGGGCTGACCTACAACAACGGCGGCGACCAGTGGGGCATGGCCTACGGCCAGTGCGTGTCCTACGCCGCCTGGATGATCTACCAGAACTTCGGCGGGAATCAGCACCCGCCGACCATTCCGGACGCCGGGTGGTTCCCGTCGGACGGGCTGTCCAAGGGCCCGGTGCGCTACTCCTGGGGCAACGCGGGCGACTGGAACGTCTCGGCCGCCAACGCCGGGTTCGCGGTCAACGGCACTCCGCACGTGGGCGCGATCGCGCAGTGGGTCACCGGCAGTGACAGCGGCCAGTTCACAGTGGGACACGTCGCCTACGTCACCGCCGTCTACAGCGACGGCTCGATCGACCTGGCCCAGTTCAACCTGCGGGAGGACAGCAAGTTCTCCACCCTGCACATGGGCCACGGCGGCGCGACGGACACCTCGAACGGCCACGGACCCTTCTTCGTGCCCTGGCCCGACCACTTCCTGCACATCGGCGACGGCGGCATCGGCTCGTCCGGCAAGCCGTACCAGGTGACCGGCGCCGACAGCCAGGGCCTTGCGATCCAGTCGCAACCGCACGTCAACCACGTGGTCGGCTGGGCGTCCGACGGCACGACCCTCTACGTGGTCTGCCAGACCAAGTACGGCGACCAGGTCGACGGCCGCACTCAGTACGGGCGCCCGTTCACCACCTGGGACAAGCTGGACGACGGAACCTGGGTCTACGACTGGTACATGAACACCCCGACGGTCGCGACGAACGGCTACTCGCCGGGAATCTCGCCCTGCTCCGGCGGGTGAGCCGGTAGACCATCCGATCCGCGGGCCGGCACCGAGAGCTCGACATAGGTGCCGGCCCGCGGCTGGCTGTCGATCCGCGCCTCGCCGCCGACCGCCGTGAGTCTTGCGCGGATGGATCTCTCCAGGCCGAGGCCGCCCGCGGCGCTCGACGGATCGAAACCGCAGCCCTGATCCAGCACGGACACCACGATCCGGCCGTCGGCGCTGTACGCGCGCACGACGGCCGCATCCACGCCCGCATGCTTCGCCACGTTCGTCAGCGCCTCGTGCACGGCGTCCGCGACGGCTTCGACGACGTCTGATTCGAGGCCGCCGGGCGGGGCGGCATCCCGCAGCCCGACGGTGTTGAGCTCGACGTTCAGGCCGATCCGGGTCTTACGCCGGGCCACCGCCTGCAAGGCCGAGAGCAGATCGCCCGGCCCGGCCTCCATCGGAGCGCCCTCGACCAGCGCCCGCAACCAGGCGGCCTCGACGGCGATGTGTGAGCGCAGCTCCCGGTCCGGCACCCACTCGCCGCGGGCGAGTGTCTCCATGGTCTGCAACACCCGGTCGTGCAGCATCCGTGAATGCCGCGCCCGCTCACGCTCCCCGGCGAGCTCGTCCGCCCGCGCCACCGCTTGAGCCCGGCTCACGTCCGAGGCGCGCGCGACCTGACGCAGATACCGCGCGGCGGCCCAGGCGACGACGGTGTTCGGCAGATAGCTGATCGAGTTCGGCACCGTGTTCCACGCCGGATCGTGGTGCACGAGTACCGCCGAGGTGCCGTACGTGGTCGCCAGGAACGCGGCCGCGCCCAGCACCGTGAAGAGGCTGCGATACCCGAGGCCGATCCCGATCGAGGCGATGATCGTGAACGGATACATGAAATCGGCCCACGTGTTCCCGTCGGCCGACGTGGTCAGCGCGGCGTTCACGGTCAGCCCGGCGGCGCACACGAGCACGTCCGCGCTGATCCAGCCGGTGCGTATCCGCCCGGCGCGCACGCAGACCGCGATCAGGACGGCGCTCTCCGCGGCGATCGCGGCGAGCAGCGCGCCGGACTCCCCGAACCGTGGGAAGTGGGCCGGCGCCATCGCCAGGACGACCGAGGCCTGGGCGATCCCGCCGGCTCGGAAGAAGCCCATCGCCCAGGCCAGCACCCGCTCTACCCGCAGCGCGGTCGGCGCCTCGCCGGCCCCCGCCGCGTTCGCTCCGTCCGCCCGATTCCCCTCAGCCGCTTCGGCCGCCCCAACCAACACCGCCGTCAACCCTCGCTTTGCCCCGGATCTCGCGCCGACAGCTGGGTCAGCGCCGCCCGGGTGAGCTCCGCCTTGTTGCCGACCTGCAGTTTCGTGCGGATCCGCTCGATGTAGGTGTCGACGGTCGCCTTGCTCACCCCCATGCGGGTCGCCGCCTGCGCGTGCGTGAAGCCCCGGGCGATCAGGCTGAGCGTCTCCTCCTCCCGCCGGGACAGCACGCCCGCGTGCGCGGCGGACTGGCGCGGCGGCCGCGGGTCCGGCTGCGGATGGGTCAGCTCGGTCTGCAGTATGTCGGCAAGCTGAGACGAGAGGTAGAAGCCGCCCGCCGCCACCGCCTCGACCGCCGAGACGAACGCCTCGGGCGAGGCGAGCTTGGTGATGTAGCCGGCGGCGCCCGCCCTGATGGCGCCGAGCACGTCCCCGGGCCGCCCGGAGACCGACATCACCAGCACCCGCGCCCCGCCGCTGAGCCGGGAGACCGCGTCCAGACAGGGCTCGTCGCCGTCGTGGTAGAGGTCGAGGACGATCAGGTCGACGTCCGCGCTGTCCGGGCCGAGCGCGTCGAGCAGCCCGCCGGGCGCCGCCGCGGTCGCGACGACGTCCACCGAACCGGTCTCGGTGAGCACCTGTTCGACTCCTCGCCGGGCGATCGGATGGTCGTCGACGATGGCAACCCGGATCATGTCGGACCCCCGCAAGACGTATGCGTCCTCGATATCGCGATCCACATCATCTCCTCGCGGACAGGTGTTCGGCTAGGGGTGGATTCGGGTGCCCACGGCACCGTGAACCGGGGTCGGCGGGAGGAGGGCGGAACCGCCGGCGGCGCTCCCCTCCAGCTTGCGGGCAGTGGAAAGATCTTGTCACGCCCGATATTCGCGGGACACGTGTCCTGCGAATCCACCACAGACTCTCGCGGTATGCGGGCTCTGCGGAAAAGCGGGTGTCGTCAGCTTGGTGCGTACGGTGTGCGAACTAGCGCTTCGCCCGGCCGCGTTGGGTGAGCGCGATGCCGATCGCGAACGCCACGAAGACGAGCAGCACCACGGCGGCGAGCGGCGTGGCGTACGTGCTGAATCCGGTGGTGCGTGTGCTCGCCGCTGCGATCGGGGAAGCCGAAACCGATGCTGGGACGAGCGCGGCGTTCCCGCCCAATCCCGAGGAGGTGCCCCCGGGCGGCGGGCCCGCGTTCAAGGCGCCAGTGGAGTCCGGGGCCGGCGCACCGGTCGACGAGGGCTGCCACGTAGCGCTCGGTGTGTCAGGTGTCGATGCGGTCGGGGCGGTGATCGGCGCTCCCGTACCGTTCGAAGGCGCGCCGAAGTAGAACTGCGCGTGCGCGTGGTTGTACCCGAGTTCGCCGGAGATGTTCACGCCGCCGATCGTGAACAGCGAATAAGCGCAGATACCCGTGGTGGTGATCACGGCGGGGCCTCGCGCTGCGGCGCCGTTCATGGTGACGTAGAGGCGGATCGACAGGCTTCCGTGCGGCGGGATCCAGACTGCGTGGGGCGGCTCGCTCAGGGCCCAGACACCGCCGACGGGCTCGGCGGACGACGAGCGCCAGGCCCCGGTCGCAGGGTCCTTCCACAGCACGTCGATGCCGGAGCCGTCGGTCGGATCCGGCGTGCTGTCGGTGCCGGGGCTGGTGAGGGAGAACGAGAAGCCCTCCACCTCGATCCGGTCGGCCGAGGTGGAACGGATGGTGAAGGTGGGCGAGAACGATCCGCCGACGGTGACCTTCGCCGGAACCCCGCCGATGGTCGTCGCGATCGAGCCGATGCCGGGGCTCGGCGTGCTGTCGGCGCTGGCCGGGGGAGCGGCCCACACCGCGGCTGCGAGCACGCTGCCGATCGCGGCGGACACCAGCGCGGTGCGACCCGGCACGACGACAACCCCCAGCGACGGCGCTCGTCGTGCATCGCGCCGCAGCAAGGCGGCGATGCCTGATCGACGGCGGTTTTGGATCAACGACAGGCCGTTGAAATATATCGTGTGCGCCTCAGTGGGTCTAGACCGGTCACCTAGGAGGTCCGCCCATCCAGTTCGCCCCAGAGCAGCATGAAATGTTCCGGCGCCGCGTGCAATTCGTAAGCCGGAAGCACGCCCGGTCCGCAGGACGCGGTGCCCAGACCGTTCTGCGCCACGTCGATGTTCACCCAGACCCGTTCACCGGCCACGAGATCGTGCGGGTGGCGGGCGGCGTCGAGCTGCTCCGTCGTCCAGCGCCGAGCGGTGAACTGGAAGGGCCGCGGCCCGCTCCAGCGCAGGCCCGCGCCCGTCGCCTCGTTCCACAACGCGGCCCAGCGCACATCGATCCGCGCGCCGTTCTCCTGCGGGAAGACATACGGGGTCTGCATCTCGTCGACGGAGGCCCGGTGCAGGCCGATCCTCGAGGCCCGGCGACTGTCCGGGTATGCCTCGCCCGGGCCGCCGCCGAACCAACGTGCCCGGTCGTAGCGTCCGGGCAGGCCGATCCGCAGCCCCAGCCTCGGCAACACGACCGGCCACTCACCCTCCGGGTGGACGTTCAGGTCGAGGCGCAGCGTCCGTTCGTCCGGCGCTGTCCACCGATACGAGGCCAGCAAGCCGACGCCGGTCGCTGCCGGGGCGAGCCGGGTGTGCACGGTGACCTGCCGCTCGTCGCGTGCGACACCGATCACTCGCTCGTGCATCCTGTGCAGGCCCAGCTGCCTCCATCGCTCGGCGAGCCGCTGTTCCTGGCGGCCGTCGTCGTTGTCGGTCGGCGCACGCCAGATGTCGACGCGCGGCGCGACCAATTCGATCCCTGCGAAGGAGGTGAGACGGCCGAGGTCGTCGAACACGGCGTGCCGGGGGAGGGGGTTGGCGGCTGACGCCTCGCCGGCTGGGGTCGGTGCGGCGGCCTCTTCGCTGAACTCGGCCGCTGCGCTGCTCCGGCTTGAGGTCGGCCACTGCCCCCAGGCGACTTCGTGTCCTGTCTTCGCCCAGGACTGATCCGTGGCCAGGACCGCGCGCACGGTCCGCCAGCCCTCGGCCTGCGACGTGCCGTCGGCTGCCGCGTGCCGCACCGGCCGGTCGAGTTTGAGCGTCGCGCTCTGGCCGGGCGCCAGCGAGGGACAGGGCGCGACCCCCTCGCCCAGCGGCTCGCCCTCGACCTCATACCTCCAGTGCAGCCGAAGGTGTGCGAGGTCGGCGAAGTCGTAGCGGTTCTCGACGATGAACTCGTCCGGGTTCGCGTCCGCGTCGCCGCCGGTGATGCGGACCGGTTCGACCACCTTCTTGAACTCGATCAGGCCCGGGGAGGGGGTGCGGTCCGGGAACACGAGGCCGTCGCAGACGAAGTTGCCGTCGTGCAGTTCCTCGCCGAAGTCCCCGCCGTACGCGAAGTATTCGCGGCCGGCCGCCGTGTGCGCGCGGATCCCGTGGTCGATCCACTCCCAGATGAACCCGCCTTGGCAGCGCTCGTACTTCTCGAAAAGCTGCTGGTACTCGGTCAGACCGCCCGGCCCGTTGCCCATCGCGTGTCCGTACTCGCACAGGATGAACGGCATGGCTCGGCGCCGCGCGTCGAGCTCTGCGTCCTCGAGCGGCGGCTCCTCGCGTCGGCCGATCAGGTCCACCTCGTTCGGGTGGGCGTACATGCGGCTGTACACGTCTGTGTACTGACAGGACCGGTCGTCCTCATAGTGCAGCGGGCGCGTCGGATCGAGGGTGCGGATCGCGTCCGCCATCCGGCCGAGGTTCTCACCGACGCCGGCCTCGTTGCCAAGCGACCACAGGATGATGCTCGGGTGATTGCGGTCGCGGCCGACCATACGCCGGGCCCGATCCTCCAGGGCGGCGCTCCACCGCGGGTCGGCGGTCGGGTTGCCGCGCCAGCCGGTCGCCGGCGCGAAGCCGTGCGTCTCGAAGTCGCACTCGTCGATCACCCACATGCCCAGCTCGTCGCAGAGCTTGAGGAAACGGGGGTGCGGCGGGTAGTGGCTGGTGCGCACGGCGTTGATGTTGTTCCGCTTCATCAGCTCCAGGTCGGCGCGCATGACCTGCTCGGTCACCGCCCGCCCGCGGTCGGGGTGGAACTCGTGCCGGTTGACCCCGCGCAGCAGGATCCTGCGGCCGTTGACCTTCAGCATGCCGTCCTCGATCGCGACGGTGCGAAAGCCGACCGCGACCGTCACCCGTTCGGCGTCGGTGGCCACCTCGACCCGGTAAAGACGCGGGGTCTCCGCGGTCCACGGACTGACTGGCACGCTCACCGGGACGCCTGCGGGGGCGCCGTCGAGACCGAGCTGCGGGCAGGTGATCCGGGCTGACGTCCCCTCGCCATCGGCGTCAGTGTCGGCATCGACCAGGAGCGTCCCGAGGCCCGTGATGTGGTCGTAGTCCGCACGCACCCGCACGTCCCGGATTCCTCCGGCCGGCCGCGAGATCAGCGACACGTCGCGGAAGATGCCGGGCATCCACCACATGTCCTGGTCTTCGAGGTAGGTGCCCGGCGACCACTGGTGCACCCGCACCGCCAGCACGTTTTCGCCGGGCCGCAGCAGATGGCCGACCTCGAACTCGGCCGGCAGCCGGCTGCCGAAGGTGACTCCCAGCTCGGTCCCGTTGAGCCACATCCGGCCGCACGAGTCCACGCCCTCGAATCGCAGCACGGCGGACCCCGCCGGCCACGCCTCGGGCAGGTCGAACACGCACCGGTGATCGCCGGTCGGATTCTCGTCCGGCACGAACGGCGGATCGACCGGGATCGGGTAGTTGACGTTCGTGTACGCCGGTGCGCCGTAGCCGTGCAGCACCCAATGCGACGGGACCGGCAGCCGCGCCCACCC
The DNA here is from genome assembly GCF_035938995.1 of Actinocrinis sp. Classification (GTDB taxonomy): domain Bacteria; phylum Actinomycetota; class Actinomycetes; order Streptomycetales; family Catenulisporaceae; genus DASZGI01. The sequence continues at coordinate 11,313 of NZ_DASZGI010000155.1, read as the reverse complement.
GCTGTCGTCGAAACCCGGATCCGCGAAGGCGTCGCCGCCCGCGACCCGGGCCGAGGGCGAGAGCCGGAAGCGCCAGGCGCCGTTCAGATCGAGCCGCGCCGCGTCGCCGGCCACATGCGCGCGCGGGCTCAGGACGCCGCGCGGCAGCGGGATCTGGTGCAGGTACGACACGCGGGACTCCTGTGAGTGCGTGGTGCTTCATGTGCAAGTGAGTTGCCTTCTGTGGCTTATTCTTATGCCGGAGGTGCGGCTCGGCCAGATCTGCGCCGCGGTCTGTTCGTTTTCCGCCGCGAATCCCTCGACCGAACACCGAGCGCACCTGGTCCGTGCTCGCCGGGCAGCACGATGGGTAGGATCGGGACGCAGACCGGAGAGGGTGGCAAATGTTCGAGCTGGGCACCGACGGCCCGTCCGTGATCGTCGCCGGGGTCGACGGGTCGGAGTCCTCGATGCGGGCCGCCGCGTACGCGGCCGGGCTCGCCAGACGGCAGAACTCCCGCCTGGTCCTGGTCTTCATCCAGCCGATGAACACCATAGGCGGCGCGGCGACGGGCGCGGCCATGGTGCAGCTGGGGCAGGACCTCGCGACCGACCTCGAGCGCCAGATCCGCGAAGCCGCCGAACGTCTCGACGCGGCCGAAGGGATCCGCTGGGAGTTCGTCTCGCAGCCCGGCGACGCGTACAACGGCCTGGTCGAGGTGGCGGACCGGCTCCGCGCGGACGCCGTGGTGATCGGGGCGTCGACGAAGGCCGGTCACCGCCTCCTCGGCTCGGTGGGCGTCCGGCTGGTGAAGTCGGGCCGCTGGCCGGTCACTGTCGTGCCGTGACCGCGGTGCCCGCGCCGGCCACAAGGCCCTGACGTACAGGCTGAAATCAGGCTTCTGGCTTTCCGGCGGTCAATGCGGCGGCGCGTTCACCGCGCCGGATCGAGCCCGAAGTGCGGGAACACCGCGCGACGGGTCGCCAGGACCGCCTGGTCCACCGGGCCTGCCGGATCACGGCCGCCGGTCCGCGGCGCCGGGTTCGGCGAATGGCCGTCCGTCATCCGCGTCGGAGCGGCGAAACCGGTGCGCTCAAAGGCGTGCGTGCGCCATTCGGGCGGCGTCTCGGCCCGCGGCGGCAGGGGGCGGTGCGCGGCCTCCGCCAGGATCAGGGTCCAGATACGCGGGACGACGTCGACGACCGCGTAGCCCCCGCCGCCGAACACCAGCCAGCGGCCCTGTGCGTATTCGTGGGCGAGGGCGTGCAGCCGCTCGGCCGCCGCGCGCTGCCCGTCCACGGTGAGCATCAGATGCGCCAGCGGATCGAGCGCATGGCTGTCGCAGCCGTGCTGCGTGACCAGGACTTCGGGGGCGAAGGCGCTCAGCAACGGGTCCACCACGGCGTCGAAGGCCCGCAGCCACTGGTCGTCCCGCGTCCCGGCCGGCAGCGCGATGTTCACGCTGGTGCCTTCCGCGCCCGGTCCGCCGGACTCCTCGGGCAGGCCGGTGCCCGGAAACAGGGTTCGAGGGTGCTCGTGCAGGCTGATCGTCAGCACTCTCGGGTCGTCGTAGAAGGCGGCCTGCACCCCGTCCCCGTGATGCGCATCGACGTCCACGTAGGCGATCCGCCGCGCACCTTGCGAAAGCATTCGGGCGATCGCGATCGCGACGTCGTTGTAGAGACAGAACCCTGAAGCGTGCGCCCGCATCGCGTGGTGCAGGCCGCCGGCCATGTTCGCTGCGTGCCCGGCCGCTCCCGACCACACCGCGTCCGCCGCGGCCACGCTCGCTCCGACCACGATCGCCGAGGCACCGTGCATGTCGGGGAACATGGGGTTGTCCGCGGTACCGAGGCCGTAGCGCAGCCGGTCGGCATGGGTGCCGAGAGCGACCTCCCGCACCGCCCTGATGTAGTCGGCATCGTGGGCGAGTTCGAGCACGTCGTCGCGCGCCGGCGTGACCGGTGCGAGCGCGACGCCGGGAACGCCCAGCACGCCCAGCGACCTGGCCAGCGACATCGTCAGCTCCAAGCGCGCCGGAGCGAGCGGATGATCGTGGCCGAAGTCGTACGCCATCAGCGAGTCGCACCACGGTATCCGCAGCACATCGGCCACGCGTTCCCCCGGCCCCATCCCCAGCCCCACCGTCACCCTCTCGAAGCGCGGCTTGCCCGCCCCTCCTCCACTATCGCGCCCCCGCGGGCCGTCTGAGTATTCCGGCGGGCGCACATCGGAAGTCGAGGTGAGTACGGACCCGGATGCGCACGTCGCGCGCCGTGTGACCGAACGGTGTGCCCCTTGCGCGCTACGCCGACGGGAAGAGGTCGGTGAAGGCCGAGGAGCTGGCGCCCAGCCCCTGGTTGAACGGATTGTCGAGGTTGAAGATCAGGATCATCATGAACCCGATCAGCGCGGTCAGACCCATGAGCATCGCGACGTGGCTGATGTGCTGCTTCATGCCGAAGACGAACGTCAGCGCGACGGTCAGCACGCCGCCGAGGATCAGTCCCACCCACAGCAGGTCGGGCATCCGGTCCGTCGCGGCCGCCTCCCGCCCACGCCGGGCGTCCGCCAGCGTGCTCAGCTGCCCGACCGCGTCCGAGGCGACGTTGTTCTGAGCGCTCGTCGTCGGCGTGTAAGAGGTCACGTCGAGGCGCAGATCGTCCAGCAGCGTCCAGCCCTTCTCACCGAGCGGCTTCTGCTGGTCCATCAACGGCCACTCGGCGCGCACCACGTAGCCGGCGTACGTCGTCGCGTCCGCCTGGATCTTCTCGCGCGTCGGCGCGGGTAGGGAATCCGCGAGCTGATACACCTCCTGGAGGCTGCTGGCCTCGGTCTGCGCCCGCTGCTCGGCGTTGTCCCGGTTCTCCCACACGGACACCAGCGCCAGGCCCACGATCAGCGCGTAGAAGACCCCGACCATCATCGTCACGTACTCGCTGATGTCGTGCTCCTTCTCTTCCTCGGTCTTGTTCCCCGGGAAGAGCCGCATGCGGGTCTGGTGCGCGAGCGCGCCGACCGAGGCGGCGACGAGAATCACGATGAGCCCGGTTGTCACGGAGGTCATGCGGGTCCCCTCAGTCGTTACTTGGTGCGCCGGCTGAGCGCGACGGCTGCTCCGGCCGCGGCGGGCATGGCCATGATCAGGATGAAGAGCGGGGTGGGGACGTCCGGCCCGCGCGGCGTGACCGCGCTGGGGGTGATCAGCGCCCGGTAGAGAGTCGGTGTCGGCGACGCGGCCGGGCGCGAGGGTGACGGCCGCGCGGAAGGACTCGGCGGCGGGGGCGGCACGATGGCCGGCGCCAGCGCGACAGCGGATTCAAACGGAGCCGGAGCGAGACTCGGCGGGACCGGCGGTGGCGGAGGTGGGGTCCGCGGGGGCGGGGGTGGAGGCGGGGCCGACGGCGGAGGAGGTGGTGGGGGTGGAGGCGGCGGCTGCGCGACACCGATGTATCCGGCGAAGGCGAGGGCGGCGACGCGATAGCGCAAGATGAGGATCGTCTGGTAACCGGTGGCGTCCACGACACCGACGTGTCGTCCGACGACGGCGGTCACGGTCGCGAAGCAAACCACTGAGCTCAGTGGTCGCAGATCCGCGATCACCGGACCGCCGCCCGGGCACGTCACCGCGCCGCCGCCGACGACCGGATCGCTCACCTGCACGTCCTGAGCCTCAAACAGAGTGTTGTTACGCACCTCGTAGACGACGTTGACCGGCGAGCCGGCCGGAACACTCGGAGGCGGGTCGTCGGCACCCGCGTCGCCGATCGGCTGACCCTGCACGGTCACCAGCAGACTCAGGGCACCGATACCGGGGATCACCGGCTCGGCAACCGCGTTCGTCTTTGCTGCAGGAGCGTGCGCGGCCGAGGAGCCGAACACCGTCGCCGCGAACGTCGCCGAGTTGAATTCCCGCACGCTGAACGCCATCGCATGGAACGCCGACGCGGGGAGCACCACCGTCGGCAGTGCCAGCCCGACCAATGCCCCGGCCCGCCGCAAAAGGCGTGCCACCAGCATGAGCGCTCCCTCCCCTGAAGCCTTCGCCGCGACAGAACATAGCTACGCACGATGCGTCGAACGAGGGGGAGCGGTTCGCTATCACCGGATTGAGTGATGTTCCGCCAGATCAGGTTTATGCCAACGGGACGGATCAGACCTCTGACAGGAGCTTCAGGTGTGCGGCAGGGTCTTCGATGATGCGGCGCACGGTCGCGGTCGCCGCGCCCAGCAACGGACCGCGCCTTCCCAGCTCCGACACCAAAAGCGCCTCAGGCGCCCACGGCCGGACCGTCACCCGCGCCGCGAGCTCGGCGCGGAGTCCCGGTAGCAGCCACGGGCCGAGTTCGGCATACGCGCCGCCGAGCACGATGGCGGCCGGGTCGATCAGATTCACGGTCCCGGACAGCGCCGTGCCCAGCGCGCGCCCCGCCCGGTCCAACGCCTCGCGCACCGCCGCGTCCCCGTCGAGCGCCCGCTGCTCCAGCAGATCGATGTGATCGCCCGGCGCCTCCGCCAGACCGGCCGCGCGCAGCACGGCGGCCTGGCCCGCGTACTGCTCGAGGCAGCCGTGCGCGCCACACGTGCATGCCGGTCCGTCTGGCTGCACCGGGACGTGGCCGAGCTCGCCGGCGAACCCGGCTGCGCCCCGGTGCAGCCGCCCTCCGATCACGAGGGCCGCGCCGATTCCCGCCTCGGCCGAGACGTGCACGAAGTCGGCCGCGCTGGCGCCGTGCCACAGCTCGGCCAGCGCCCCCAGGTTCGCCTCGTTGTCGATCTCGACGGGCGCGTCGCGCATCGGCACCGGCAGCATCGGCCGCAGGTCGCGAGCCACCGGAACGCTGTGCCAGCCGAGGTTCGGCGCGTGCAGCACGGTTCCGGGCGCGTCGCCGATCAGGCCCGGGATCGCCACGACGGTTCCGGCGGGTCGCAGCCCCTGGGCCTCGGCGTGCCGGTAGGCGGCGTCGGCCACCGCGCCCAGTTCGGCCAGCGCCTCGGCGGGTGGGCGGCCGCGGTTGTCCGCCTCGACCTGGATCCAGGTGCGCACCGTCGCGCTCAGGTCCACCACGCAGGCGCCCAAGTGCTCGACGCCGATCTCGAGCCCGAGCCCGGCCGGTCCCCGGTCGGCCAGCGCGACGCTGCTGCCCGGCCGGCCCACCCGGCCGCTGGCCGCCGGACCCAGCTCGGCGATCAGGCCCGCCTCGCGCAGCTGCCCCACCAGGTTGCCTACCGCGGCGCGGGTCAGCCCAGTGCGGTCGGCCACGTCGGCACGCGAGAGCGGACCGCCGCCCGCCACGGTGCCCAGCACGAGCGCCAGGTTCTGCCTGCGCATGCCCTGAAGCGAGGCGGGTTCTGACGCTGATGAGGCAGACACTGGGGTTCCAGACGCTCGAATCACCGGTGGCGGAGGCGCGAAGGCGGCCGATCTAGACACGGCAGCCTAGCCAAGTCCGGTCTCGAAAAGACCTCTGGCTCGACTCAGAACGGTCGTAAACCTTTCCACCGTCGCCTCGTCCCTCGGCAGGGGCTCGAGCAGGACCCCTTCCGCCGTCTTCCAGCGGCGGGCGACGGCGTCCGCGCTCTCGCCGGTGATCAGCCCCGCGGCCTGCGCCGCCGCGCCCAGCGCCACGATCTCCTGCGTCGCGGGCACCAGTACCGGGCGCCCCGACAGCCGCCGCACCGTGTCGCGCCACGCTGCTCCCTGCGCCCCGCCGCCGATGAGCAGGATCGGAGCGTCGTCGGCCAGGGTCTCGCCGCCGTGGCGAAGCACGTCGTCGAGCGCCGCGTGCAGCGCGTACCCGGCGCCGTTGTAGGCGGCCTGGAGGATCTGCCCCGGCGTCGTCTCGTGCCTGAGCCCGTAGAAGAGTCCTGACGCGTACGGCAGGCTCGGGGTGCGCTCGCCGTCGAGGAAGGGGAACACCACCGCGCTGCCGCCGGGTTCGACTTGCTCGCGGTCGCGGCCGAGCAGCGCGGCGACCCAGTCCACAGCGAGCGTGCAGTTGAGCGTGCAGGCCAACGGCAGCCAGCCGCCGAGCGCGTCGGCGAAGCCCGCGACCACGCCGCTCGCGTCGGTCGGGCGCGAGCGGGCGACCGTGTAGACGGTCCCCGACGTCCCGAGGCTGAGCACCGGCACTCCCGGCATGAGCCCCAGCCCGAGCGCCGCGGCCATGTTGTCGCCCGTCCCCGCCGCCACCAAGGCGCTTTCGCGCAGCGGCGATCCCGGGCGCACCGTGCCGGCCGGCTGCCCCGGCTCGAGCACATCGGGCAGCTTCGCCGGATCGAGGCCGACCAGGTCGAGCAGGTCCTTGTCGTAGCCCTGCGGCGACCACCACCCGGTCCCCGAAGCGTCGCCGCGGTCTGTGACGGCCGCACCGGTCAGCCGCTCGGTCAGATAATCATGCGGGAGCCGAACCGCCGCTGTGCGCTCGGCCGCCTCAGGCTCGTTCTCCCGCAGCCACGCCCACTTCGTGATCGTGAACGAGGCCAGCGGCACACTGCCGACCCGCCGCGCCCACGCCTCGGCGCCCAACGATTCAACGAGCGCCGCGGCCTGCGGCGCCGAGCGCACGTCATTCCACAGCAGCGCGGGCCGCACGGGCCGTCCGTCGGCGTCAAGGGTGACCAGGCCGTGCTGCTGTCCGCCGACCGAGATCGCGAGCGCCCGGTCCGCGTAACCCGTTTGGCCCACGGCTTCGGTCAGCGCGCTCCACCACTGCTCCGGGTCGCTCTCCCGGCCCTCGCCCGTGCTCACGCTGTGCGGCGCACGCCCCTGCCCGACCACGGCGCCGGAGTCCACGTCCACCGCCAGCGCCTTTGTCGACTGGGTCGAGCTGTCCACCCCCACGACCACCCGGCTCTCGGTCACCCGCCGCCTCCTCGCTTAGCCCGCGTCCCGCTGGGGACTTTCCCCACCAGGCCCTCCCGTACTAATTTGTATTCTGTCTTTATAAATACCCCTGCGACCGTGGAGCACGCAATGACCCAGCCGTACACTCCGACACCCGGGGACAAGTTCACCTTCGGCCTGTGGACCGTCGGCTGGCAGGGGCGCGACCCCTTCGGCGACGCCACCCGGCCCGCGCTCGACCCGGTCGAGACGGTCACCCGTCTGGCCGAGCTCGGCGCGTACGGGGTCACCTTCCACGACGACGACCTGATTCCGTTCGGCTCCTCCGACGCCGACCGCGAGGCCCGGATCAAGCGGTTCCGCGCCGTGCTCGACGAGACCGGCCTGCGCGTGCCCATGGCCACCACGAACCTGTTCACCCACCCGGTCTTCAAGGACGGCGCCTTCACCGCGAACGACCGGGACGTGCGCCGTTTCGCGCTGCGCAAGACGCTCCGCAACATCGACCTCGCTGTAGAGCTCGGCGCCAAGGTATACGTCGCGTGGGGTGGGCGCGAGGGTGCCGAGTCCGGCGCCGCCAAGGACGTGCGCGCGGCGCTCGACCGGCTGAAAGAGGCTTTCGACCTGCTCGGCGACTACGTGCTGCGGCAAGGCTACGATCTGCGGTTCGCCATCGAGCCCAAGCCGAACGAGCCGCGTGGCGACATCCTGCTGCCCACGGTCGGCCACGGCCTGGCGTTCATCGAGCGGCTGGAGCACCCCGAGCTGGTCGGCCTGAACCCCGAGGTCGGCCACGAGCAGATGGCCGGGCTCAACTTCCCGCACGGCATCGCGCAGGTGCTGTGGCACGGCAAGCTGTTCCACATCGACCTCAACGGGCAGTCCGGGATCAAGTTCGACCAGGACCTGCGCTTCGGCGCGGGCGACCTGCGCCAGGCGTTCTGGCTGGTCGACCTGCTCGAAACGGCCGGATACGAGGGTCCGCGGCACTTCGACTTCAAGCCGCCGCGCACCGAGGACTTCGACGGCGTCTGGGCATCCGCGGCAGGCTGCATGCGCAACTACCTCGTGCTGCGCGAGAAGGCCGCGGCGTTCCGGGCCGACCCCGAGGTGCAGGAGGCGCTGAGGAACTCGCGCCTCGACCAGCTGGCCCAGACCACGCTCGCCGCCGGCGAGACCCTGGACGACCTGCTCGCCGACCGGTCCGCATTCGAGGACTTCGACGTCGAGGCGGCGGCCAAGCGCGGCATGGCCTTCGAACGGCTCGACCAGCTCGCCCTGGAGCACTTGCTTGGCGTGCGCTGAAGATCACTGAATATCAGTGTCAGATGGTATTAGCGTCCGCTGATCTGATCGCCGGTGGCTTCCGGCGGTCCGATCAGTGAACGCCGGCACAACGAGCGCTCCGCCGTCCCGGGCGCAGATCCCCAGCCTCGCGCCGCGGCCTGCTCCCGGCTCGGCCGCCTCTGGCAGGCCGTTTCTTGCCTTCGGCTGGCTGTGGGTAGATGGAAGCCCGCGTCGTCCGGGTCCGGTATCCCGGTCACTCATTCGCCCGGTGCGCGCCCTCTGCTGCACCGCCTCATGGGGCCAGTCATATCGTCGCCCCCTTGCTCGGCGGTTTGATCGGCGCCGGCTTGTACGAGGCACTGATCGGGCGCTTCCTGCCCGGCGAGACCAAGCCCGACGCGGTCGACGCGCCGGTCGAGCAAGTCCCCGAGCACCAGCCCGTCTGAAGGCAGGCGGCGTAGACCGGCAGCCGTGGTATCCGTAAGCAGACATCCACGCCCCACACAACGCAGTGAGAAAGGCAGCGCGCAATGGCTGACTTCGTCGGCGCGGTCGACCAGGGCACCACCAGCACCCGCTTCATGATCTTCGACCACAGCGGCCGGGAGGTGGCCCGGCACCAGCTGGAACACGAGCAGATCCTGCCCCAGGCCGGCTGGGTCGAGCACAATCCCACCGAGATCTGGGAGCGCACCCGCGCGGTGGTCGAGACGGCGCTGAACACGGCCGGCCTGAACGCCGCAGACCTGGCCGCGCTCGGCATCACCAACCAGCGCGAGACCACGGTCGTGTGGAACCGGCGCACCGGGCGCCCGTACCACAACGCGATCGTCTGGCAGGACACCCGCACCGACCGGATCGCCGCGGCGCTGGACAAGGACGAGCGCGGCCAGACCATCCGGCGCAAGGCGGGCCTGCCGCCGGCGACGTATTTCTCCGGCGGCAAGCTCCAGTGGCTGCTCGAGAATGTCGACGGCCTGCGCGAGGCGGCCGAGTCCGGCGAGGCGGTGTTCGGCAACACCGACAGCTGGCTGCTGTGGAACCTGACCGGCGGCGTGAACGGGGGAGTGCACGTCACCGACCCCACCAACGCCAGCCGCACGATGCTGATGAACCTGGAGACCCTCGACTGGGACGACGAGCTGCTGTCCTTCTTCGGCGTGCCGCGGGCAATGCTCCCGCAGATCCGGCCATCGTCGGACCCGCTCGGCTACGGCGCCACCCGCGCCGACGGCCCGCTGCGCGGCGAGGTCCCGCTGACCGGCGACCTCGGCGACCAGCAGGCCGCCACCGTCGGACAGGTGTGCTTCACTCCGGGCAGCGCGAAGAACACGTACGGAACCGGCAACTTCCTACTGCTCAACACCGGCAACGAGCTGGTGCGGTCGAACAACGGCCTGCTGACCACCGTCGCCTACCAGCTCGGCGACGCCAAGCCGGTCTACGCGCTCGAAGGGTCGATCGCGGTGACCGGCTCGGCCGTGCAGTGGCTGCGCGACCAGCTCGGCATCATCTCCGGCGCGGCGCAGAGCGAGGCACTGGCCCGGCAGGTCGAGGACAACGGCGGCGTCTACTTCGTGCCGGCCTTCTCAGGCCTCTTCGCCCCCTACTGGCGGTCCGACGCCCGCGGCGCGATCGTCGGCCTGTCCCGCTACAACACGAACGCGCACGTCGCCCGAGCCACACTCGAAGCGATCTGCTACCAGACGCGTGACGTCGTCGAGGCCATGGAGCAGGACTCCGGCGTCCGCCTCGACGTGCTGCGGGTCGACGGCGGCGTCACCGCGAACGACCTGTGCATGCAGATCCAGGCGGACGTACTGGGCGTGCCGGTGTCCAAGCCAGTCGTCGCGGAGACCACCGCGCTGGGCGCCGCGTACGCCGCGGGCCTGGCGGTCGGGTTCTGGAAGAACACCGACGAGCTGGTCAGGAATTGGAACGAGGACAAGCGCTGGCAGCCGACGTGGAACGAGGCGCGGCGCGAGAAGGGCTACCGCAGCTGGAAGAAGGCGGTCGCGCGGACCCTCGACTGGATCGACCTCGAGGATTGAGAGCCGGGAGATCGGCCCGCCATCCGATCTCCCGGCGGCGCACCTCCCTCGCTGCGACTTGACTTGCGCAGCGTCCGTCCACGCTCAGTGGTTGCCCTGATCCTGTCCCGCGACCGCCGCGTCCAGCGCCACGATCAAGTTATTCAGCCGTCCGCGCAGCTCAGCCGCCTCCGCCCACTCCAGCCCCGTCGTGGACGCGATCCTGGCTGCCACCGCTCGCACCTTTTCGCGCAGCACTTCGCCCGCCTCGGTAGCCGTCACGGTCACGGAGCGCTCGTCTTCGGTGCCCCGCCGCCGCGCGACGTATCCCGCCGCCTCTAGCCGCTTCAGCAGCGGAGAGAGCGTGCCGGAGTCCAGTCGAAGCAGCCGCCCCAGCTCCTTGACGGTCAGCTCCCCGTGTTCCCACAGCGTGAGCATCACCAGGTACTGCGGATAGGTGATTCCGGCGTCCCGCAGCAACGGCCGGTAGACGCTGTCGAAGGCTCGCGAGGCTGCGTGGAGCGCGAAGCAGAGCAAGTTGTCCAAGCGCAGCAGCTCATCCGCCGTTGTCGTCATCCTCTCACCATACCTCCGTCCAGCCGTGCGTCACTTTATTGTGTACAACTAAGTTGTGTGCAATCATTATGCCTGTCACTCCACAGCAAGACAATGCGAAGGGATGCGGACCATGGAAGCCCTGTACACCGCGGTCGCCACTGCCAACGGGCGCGAAGGACGTGCCGTCAGCTCCGACGGCCAGATCGACCTGCCGCTGGCGTTCCCGAAGTCCATGGGCGGGAACGGCGCGGGCACCAACCCCGAGCAGTTGTTCGCCGCCGGTTACGCCGCCTGCTTCGCCAGCGCGCTCGGGCTGGTCGCGCGCCGGGCCAAGGTGGACGTGTCAGAGGTCTCGGTGACCGCCGAGGTGACCCTCGGCAAGGACCCGGCCGACGGAGGCTTCGGACTCGCTGTCGTCCTCCGCGTGGAACTGCCCGACGACCTCCACGGCGAATCGGGCGCTGCGCTGGTCAAGCAGGCGCACCAAACCTGCCCGTACTCCAAGGCCACCCGTGGCAACATCGAGGTCGAACTCGTCACCGAGTAACCCACACGTTCTTGAGCGATGACGCGACGCGGCGGGCGATCGGACGGGCACGCGTCCGACTCGA
>NZ_DASZGI010000154.1:0-10583 GCF_035938995.1 Actinocrinis sp. | reverse complement strand
GCTCGTCCGCGGCCATGCCGGGCGCGGCGTCCGGGTCGGCGTCGTAGACCCCGGCGTCGGCGCGCTCGGCCCGCTCGACCATCGGCAGCACGGTGCGCGCGGAGAACCGGTGCGCCGCGAAGCCGAGCAGCCGGGTGCGCAAGCTGGGTCGTCCGGGGTCCGGCACCGCCTGTCCGGCGTCGCGCAGCTTGGACTCCCAGTGCGCGGCGTGTCTGCGCTCGACGCCAGCCAGCTCCTCGAAGATCGCGCGCCGCTCGCCGGTCTCGGCGTCCGCCAGCCGGGTGTACAGCTCCGCTGCGTCCCGCTCGCTGGCCAGCAGGTCACGCCAGTGGCCCGCCTCGTCCGAACCCGCGCTTCTGCTCATCCGGCCACGACCTCGTCTCTGCTTTCCCACGTCCTGCGTGAGCGTATGCCACCAGGTTCCCATTCCCGGCAGAGGTCCACGACAGATGGATCGGGTGCCGAAGCCGAAGAATCGGAGTCTCCTTGAGGACCGAACCTGTCCGCAATCCCTTTTAACTTAGGTCTCACAGCAGACGACGAAGAACCCGATCCTCAGGGAGGAACCCACGATGAGCATCGCTCTTGAGAACGAGAGGGCCGCGTCGGTGCCGGCAGTGCTCGCCCCGCCGGAGACCGAGGTAGCGAAACCGTCCCGCCGGTCCTGGCTGGTGCTGTTCACCGTGATCGGCGCGTCGGTGATGGACCTGCTCGACTCGACGATCACCAATGTCGCCGGCCCGTCGATCCGGGCCAGCCTGGGCGCGTCCACCTCGGCGCTCCAGTGGATCATCGCCGGGTACACCCTCTGCTTCTCGGTGACGCTGATCACCGGCGGGCGGCTCGGCGACGTGTTCGGCCGCCGCCGGATGTTCCTGACCGGCTTGGTCGGCTTCGTCGTTGCGTCGGTGGCGTGCAGTCTCGCGGCGAACGCGGGAATGCTGATCGGCACCCGGGTGATCCAGGGCGCGTTCGCGGCGGTGATGGTGCCGCAGGGCGTGGGTCTGATCCGCGGAGCGTTCCGGCCGCAGGAGATCGGGAAGGCGTTCGCGATCTTCGGCCCGTGCATGGGGCTGTCCGCGATGATGGGCCCGGTGGTCGCCGGACTGCTGATCGACAACGTAGGCTGGCGGGCGATCTTCCTGATCAACGTGCCGCTCGGAGTGGTCGCCCTGTTCGGGGCGCTGCGGGTGCTGCCCGCCGATGAGGCGGCCAGCGCGGACAAGCCGCGGCTCGACCCGGTCGGCGTGCTGCTGGCGAGCGTCGGTGTGCTGCTGCTGGTCTTCCCGCTGGTACAGGGCCGCGAGTATGGCTGGCCGGTCTGGTCGTTCGCGATGATGGGCGCCTCCGTGCCGATGTTCGCGCTGTTCGCGGTGTACCAGGGGGCGCGGCGCCGGTCCGGGCGCGACCCGCTGATCGAGCCGGGCCTGCTGCGCAAGCGCGCGTTCACCGGCGGCCTGCTGACCATCACGCTGTTCTTCGGGGCGGCCAGCGGCGTGTTCCTGATCGGCACGCTGCTGCTGCAGGGTGCGCTGCACTTCAGCCCGCTGCACGCGGGGCTCACCGGGCTGTGGTGGTCGGTCGGCACGCTCCTGGCGCTCGGTGCGGGTGGCGCGTTCGTCAAGAAGTCGCCTCGTGCGGTGCTTCAGGTCGGGCTGCTGGTGATGGCGGCGGGTCTGGTGTTCTGCGCCCTGACGGTGCATCACTACGGCGCCCATCTGAGCACCTGGACGATAGGTCCGGCGATGATGCTCAGCGGCCTGGGCATGGGCCTGGTGTTCGCGCCCTACTTTGGGATCCTGCTCGCCGCGGTCGAGGACCACGAGGTCGGCTCGGCCTCCGGGGTGATCAACTCGACCAACCAGCTCGGCGGGTCGATCGGCGTCGCGGCGCTCGGCACGGTCTTCTTCGACACCGCGGGTGGGCACGGGATGTTCGCGGCGGCCGAGCGGGTGTACCTGGCCGCGGCGGTGGCGCTCGCCGTCACCTGGATCGTCTCGTTCCTGGTGCCGAAGACCGCGCGGGACGAGAACGCGGTCAGCTGAGCTCGGCGGCTTGACAGAGCCGGCACCGGCCCACGGGGGGCGGTGCCGGCTCTTCACGCTTTCGCCACGGCGAGGGCGCTGCGCGAGAGACGATCGGCCTGCCGCGTCGTCTCGGGCAGGCGGTAGCTCGTCGCCAGCCGCAGCGTCAGCTCGATCGTCTCGTCGAGGCCGACGCGGTGGCCGGTCGAGACGAACACCGGCTTGACCCCCGCCTGGGTCCGCAGCACCCGGCCGACTTCCTCCCAGCCGACTTCCTCACTGCCGTCGAGCAGCGGGGACCAGTCCCCGCGGCGTGGTCCGGGTTCGTCGAAAACGCCGACGAACGCGGTCTTCGCGACGCCGAACGACGGCAGGCCGGTCAGCACGCCGAGGTGGCAGGCCAGCCCGAAACGCCGGGGATGTGCGATCCCGTAGCCGTCGCAGACGAGCACGTCAGGCGGGGCGGTCAGCCGGTCCAGCGCGTCGAGCAGCGCCGGGACCTCCCGGAACGCCAGAAGCCCCGGGATGTACGGGAACTCGACCGGGCGCGTCGCCGTGGACGTCTCGGCCACTTCGCCGGTCACCGGGTCGATGACCGCGATCGCGCCGGCGACGACGCTCTCGTCTTTCGCGTATGCGACGTCGAGTCCCGCGACGCGTCGGGCGCCGCCGAGAGCGCCGACGGATTCATGCGAGACGAGCGTGCGCAGCTCGTCCTGCACCTTGAGCGCTTCGGCCTCGTCGCGTGGCCATGCACCGGGCGCGGCCTGCCCCGTTGTCCTCACAGACCGCGAGTGTATGCCGCCGCGCGCCCGGCTCTCAGGTTCCCGGAGCGCGATCAGCGGGAATGCCTCACCCATGGTCGACATCGACGCGCAACCCGCATCCGGGACCGCCGCTCCCGCCGTCCGCGTCGCCGAGGAGGTCGCGGAGGCGCTCGAACGCGGCGCGGCGGTGGTCGCGCTCGAGTCGACGATCATCAGCCACGGGCTACCCCGGCCCGACAATCTCGAGGTCGCGCACCGCATCGAGGACGCCGTGCGCGCCGGCGGGGCGGTTCCGGCGACGATCGCGGTCGTGGACGGGGTCGCCCGGATCGGCCTGGACGGGGCCGCGCTGGCCGCGATCGCCGAGCGGGACGACGTGGTCAAGGCGAGCGTGCGCGACCTGGGCTTCGTGGTGGCCCGCGGCGGCAGCGCGGCGACGACGGTCGCGGCGACCGCGTTCCTGGCCGCCCGCTGCGGGATCCGCCTGTTCGCGACCGGCGGCCTGGGCGGAGTGCACCGCGGCGCGCGGGAGAGCTTCGACGAGTCGGCGGACCTGGTGGCGCTGGCCCGCACCCGCATCGCGGTGGTCTGCTCCGGAGTCAAGTCGATCCTGGACATCGGCGCGACGCTTGAGCGGCTGGAGAGCCTGAACGTCCCGGTGGTCGGGTACCGCTCGGACACCTTCCCGGCCTTCTACATCAGCAATTCCGGGCACCGGCTGGACTGGCGGGCCGACACGCCGCGGGAGGTGGCCGACGTGATCCGGGCCCGCGACGCGCTGGCGCTGGGCGGGCAGGGCATCGTCGTGGCGAACCCGCTGCCGCCGGACCAGCAGCTCGACGCGCGGCTGCACGAGCGGGTGCTGCGCGGCGCGCTGGCGGAGCTGGAGGCGAAGGGCATCTCGGGAAAAGCCGTCACCCCGTTCCTGCTGGAGTACTTCCACCGCAACACAGGCGGCGAGAGCATGCGCGCCAACATCCGGCTCGTGCTGCGCAATGCGAAGCTGGCCGCGCGGATCGCCGCCGCGCTGTCCGGCGACGGCTCCTGAGCTCGCGTGACGTCGAGCCCAGACGCCAAGTCGACCGGTCATCTTAGCGATGACGCCGGGCCCGCGACATCCGGCCCAACCGGGAATACGACCGGTCGTCTTGGCGAGGATGCCGGGCACGCGACTTCCAGCCCGGACGTGGTGCTGCTCGGCGACGTCATGGTCGACATGCTCGCCCGGCTCGAGGGTCCGCTGATGCACGGCAGCGACAGCCCGGCGCGGATCACGGCGCACGGCGGCGGCGCGGCCGCGAACACCGCCGGCTGGCTCGTCGAGGCCGGGGCGCGGGCAACGCTGATCGGCCGGGTCGGCTCCGACGCCGCGGGGCGGTCGATCGAGGCCGACCTGCGCAAGGCGGGCGTCGACGTCCGCTTCACCGCGGATCCGGATCTGGCCACGGGTGTCGTGATGGTCCTGGTGGATCCGGACGGCGAGCGCACGATGATTCCCGACGCGGGCGCGAACGCCTCGCTGCGCGCCGCGCACCTGCCACGCGAGGTTTTCCGCGCAGGCGCGCATCTGCACCTGTCGGGCTACACGCTGCTCAAGCCTCAGTCCCGGGCAGCCGGACTTGCCGCGCTGGAGCTGGCGCGCGGCTCGGGGATGACCGTGTCGGTGGACGCCGCGTCGGCAGGTCCGCTCGCCTCGGTCGGCCCGCGCCGCTTCCTGGACTGGATCGCCGGCGCGGACCTGCTGTTCGCGAACCGGCAGGAGGCGCTGCTGCTCGCGGGAGTCGCCGACCCGCCGCACGCGGCCGCGCGCATCCTGGCCGCGCATGTCGGAACAGCCGTGGTCAAGCTCGGCGCGGCCGGCGCTCTGGCGCAACGATCTGACGGCGCGTTCGCTCACGTCACTGCAGACACGGAAGCCGGTAGAGAGTCTCCGGTCGTCAGCTCCGCAGAGCCCGACGCCGCGGGACTCGACGCTCCGTATCTCGACACAACCGGCGCTGGCGACGCGTTCGCCGCGGGATTCCTCGTGGCCTGGCTCGGCGCTGCGCCACTGGAAGCGGCCCTCACAGCGGGAGCGGCGCTCGCCGCCCGGGCCGTGCGCACCCCCGGCGGCCGACCTCGGCGCACCGGCCGAGTCGTCTGACCCCGCCCGCACCGGGTGAGGGCTGATCGCCCCACGCTGCCACCCGCGCGGCACCGCGCACAGCGGAGTGGTCTAACCCCGCCGCGTCCCGACCGACGCGGCACCTATGCTGGGGCGATGCCGCCGACCGCGTTCGGGATCACCGAGTTCCAGCTTGTGCTGCTGCGCCGGATGGCCGACTTCCACCCCGACTTGGTCGAACAGGCCCGGGCCGCGCTCGGCGTGACCGTCGCGGACATGCGCGAGGCGAACGCGCACTGGCAGCGGATGAACCGGTCCCGGACCTTCCGCCTCACCCTGTCGGCGCTGCGCGGCATCCTAGGCGCCCCGTTGTCCGAAACCGAGCGCGCCGCCGGGAGCACCGAGATCCGCTTCCGCATCGCGCGATGGGCGCTGCCGCTGTGGCCGGACCTTCTGCTTGAGGCGATCGCCGGTCTCGACGGCTTCGTGATGGACTTCGGGCTGACCCGCGATCCGGCGGCGGGGGTGCCGAAACTCGCCGACCTCTCGGATCTCGCGCCGTGGTCGTGCGTGGTCGGCGATGTGGCCACGGCCTTCCGTCCCGCCCGCCTGCGCGAGGGCTCGGCGCCGAGCCGACGCGAGCTGCTGTTCACCGCTCCGGCGCCGGACGGGCAGCCGGTACAGGCACGCGCGGAATTCGTTTACGGTCTGCTGCAACGCGTCATCTCGGACTAAGGCGGATGCGCGGGATAAGACCGGCGACGCGCCCAATGCGGGGCGCGATGTCCCAAAGCACAGCGCCGACGCCCTTGAAGCGCTGACAACTGCAACAGCCACGTAGGGAACCGCACACAGGCGTGTAACAGCGGCAGTGGATCTTATCCGGAGCTGTATGCTCCCGCGTTGTGCCGCTCAGGTGTCCTAGCGAACCACGGCGCCGAAGAAGATTCCCACGCGCCTTCCCGCGTGCGGGCTCAGACGTCCTTGATCCACCCGCGCTCGACCGCGCGCGCCCCGGCCTGGAACCGGCTGCGCGCGCCGAGCCGCGCGGTCAGCTCCGCGGTGATGCGGCGGCTGGTGCGGACCGAGACGCCGAGCTTGCGCGCGATGACCTCGTCGGTGTGGCCCTGCGCCAGCAGCGTGATGATCGCGCGCTCCTGGCTGTTGAGCCCGTCGTCGTCCGGCCGGCGGTCCGTGCCCACCGGGTTGGCCGACAGCCACGTCTGCTCGAACAGCGCGCAGAGGGCGGCGACCATGCCGGGGCCGCGCTGCACGACCGCGCCGATCTCGCTGTGCTCGGGGTTGACCGGGATCAGCGCCATCTTCCGGTCGAAGATGGTCATGCGCAGCGGGAGGGTGGCCGCGGTGCGCACCTCGCCGCCCTGCTCCACCAGCCAGTGCATGTACGCGTTCGTCGCCGGGTCGTTGCGCACGCTGTCGAGGTAGATCGTGCGCATGGCGGTACCGCGTTCCAGCGCCTCCTGGTCGAGCGGCTTGCTCGCCTCCATCTGCTCCGCCGGCTGTGCCCCGCCGGGCGCGAAGGACATGACCTCGCCCAGGCCCGCGTGCGCGGCCTCCTCGATCCAGGCCCGCACCGCGTCGACGCCGACGAGCTGCTCGATCTCGGCGTGCTGGCGCGAGGGCCGTAGGTCCGCGTAGTCCGCGACCACGGCCGCCACCGCCGCGCGGCTGTGCGCGATCTGACGCTGGCGCTCGAGCAGGTCGGCCTCCTGCTGCGCGAGCAGCGAGGACAGGCCCACCTCCGGGCTGACCAGCCGCAGCGCGCCCGGATCCTCCCAGGAGGGACGCAGCAGGGAGAGCTTGGCGAGCTCGTCCAGGGCGTCGCGGACCCGAACGGCCGGCCACTCGTGGCGCACCGCGATGTCGGTCACCCCGACGCGCGGCTCTTCCAGCATGGACCGGTACACCTTCTCGGCGTCCAGACTGACGCCCAGCGCTTCCAGCATGGCAAGCCCCCAGACAACGGTTGCTCCAATTCAAGCGGTGCAGGTCCCTGCACCGCAAGATTCTGCCACACCGAATTCCTGGCCCACACTCCCACGAGATTGGAACATCAGGGTTATGTATCTCATCAATTCCCGGCTCTCCGGCGGCAGCTCCGGCATTAGCGCGAACCACCTGCACCGCATTCTGACCGATATCGCGAATCCCGCGGATCACCTCGAGCACGTCTACGCCGAAACCGGGGACGAGGAGGCGCGGCTGGCCTTCTTCCTGTGCCACCCGGACCTGCGCGCCGCGGAAAGCGCCGCGGCCGAGCTGTGCCAGCGCGCCCTGGACACCTGCCCTGAGCTGGAGGGTTGGTCCATGGAGTACTGCGGCGCGGGCGTCGTGCCCGGCGCCGAGAAGATCCTTCTCGGGGTGTGATTCGGTCACGAGCAGCTTGCTGCCAGGGCAGGGTCATGACAGCCAGGACCGCTGACACCGCGTACCGAGTCCGGCAAAATCCTGCCACGAGATATTAGCCAACCAGGCGATGAAGCCTTGGAACTCCCCGCGTTTTGGCACTTATCGGCCAGCGTTCTCCCCCTGTGAATGAGGCATACCCATGAAGCGTCTCCCCCGCGTCGCGCGTGCCGCCGTGGCCGCCGCCGCCGTCGCCTCGACCGGTGCGATAGCCGTGCTGCCCCTCGCTGCTGCCGCCGCCCCCGCGGTCGCCACCGTGACCACGGCTTCGGGCCCCACCACCAACACCCTCGGATGGAGCTGATGACCGCCGAAATCGTCTCCCCGCCGCTGCGCCGTCACGTCCGGGGCCCGATCCCGCTGCGCCGGCCGCTGGTCGGCCCGGCGCCGGCCCAGCAGGCCGCTGCGCCGAGCACCGCGCGCAGCGCCGCGGCCCTGCTGGGCGCCGAGTTGGAGGAGCTGACCCGGGACGAGCTGATCGCGCTGGTGCCCGAGCCGTGGCTGTTCGAGCGGATGGTGCCGCCGAGCCTGTTCACCCGGATGATCCGCAAGGGTCTGACGGTGCGGGTGCTGCACGGGCCGGCCCGCGCCGGGGAGCCCGCGCCGTTCCCCGCGCTCGCCCGGCTGGGCACCGCCGCACCGACCACGTTCGCACTGCCGTACCCGGTGATCGTGCGCGACCGCTCGGTGCTCTACATGCCGCACCCGGACCCGCGCCACCCGATGGCCGGACGCCTGCTGCCACAGCCGCATGTGGTGGCCGCGCGTTCACTGGCCGTCGCGTTCGACCTGGCGTGGGCCGCCGCGGCGGGCCAGGCGCAGGCGCCCGAGCCGCCCGGACAGATCAACGCGGAGCAGCGGGAAATCCTGCAGGTGCTCAGCAACGGCGTCACCGACGACCACGCGGCCGCGCAGCTGCACATGAGCCGGCGCACCTTCGCCCGGCGCGTGGCGGCCCTGATGGACCACCTCGGGGCCACCAGCCGGTTCCAGGTCGGCGTGCAGGCGGTCCGGCGCGGCCTGATCTGACGGCGCCCGCCGAGCCGCCGCACGCGGACCGCCCACGGCGGCCATAGGAGCCACCGTGGGCGGACGTTCGAAGCGGGCGGAGCCGCGCCCTTAGCCGAAGCGGCGCGTCCCCGCGAGCAGGCTCAGCACGTTGCGGTGCGAGGCCATCACCGTGGGAGCGGCGCTGCCCGGCCCCGCGGGATAGCTCAGGTAGGCCAGGTCGTCGGGCCCCGCGGCCCAGGGATCGTCCTCGAGCAGGCCGTAGGTGTCCGGTTCGCCCAGCTGCGCCGGTTCCGGGTCCACCACGATGGTGCGGTAGGCGCCGTCGGGCAGGGAGACGCCCACCTGCGCGACGATCACGCGCAGGCCGATGTCCTTGCGCATGAAGGTGAGCCGCTCGGCCGAGTAGGCGGGATCCAGCGGGACGTACGCGGCGCCCGAGCGCAGGATGCCGAGCATCCCGATCACCAGTTCGGTGGAGCGCTCGCAGCACAGGCCCACCAGGTGACCGAGGCGCACGCCCGCGACGCGCAGACCGCCGGCGACAGCGCCGGCCCGTGCCCAGAGCTGCGCGTATGACATCTCCTCGCCGTCGACGATCACGGCGATCTCGTCGGGGGCCAGGCACACCTGCTCGGCGATCAGCTGCGGGATGCTGGCGTCGGCCGTGATGTCCCAGTCGGCGTTCGCGCAGGCCGCGAGCAGGGCCCATTCCGCGTCGGGGAGGCAGGACAGCGGCCGGGCCGTCTCGGCGTCGCCGTAGTGCCGGATCGTCTGCGACCGGATGGCCCCGGCCGCCGGCCTCGTGAGCCGGTCGGTGTATCGGATGAACATTCCGGTCCCTCCGCGTAAGGTCCCCGCGGAACGCGGTGCTCCGCTTACAGTGCTCGGAAAGCTAACAGCACGGGTTCAGCCGCTCGCGGTGCGTGGGCAAAACTGGCATGAGTGTGCCAACCGCGCTTAAAGGGTCACCGAACGTGCACGCGGCACCGGGGACAGATGAGGCAGAATCCGTATTCAGTATGAGAATTCGAGCACGCGGGCGTCAGACGTCGAACAGGGTCGGCGGCAGCGACCCCTCGAGTGTCAGCAGTCTGCGTTTGGTCTCCAGCCCGCCGCCGAAGCCGCCGATCCCGCCGTCCGCGGCGATCACCCGGTGGCAGGGCACCACGATCGCCACCGGATTGCTCCCCATCACGGTCCCCACCAGCCGTGACGCGGAGAGTGTGCGTCCTGACATCAGCGCCAAATCCCCGTAACCCACCGTACTGCCATAAGGCACTTTCAGGTGGAGGGTTTCCAAGATGGTGCGCTGCGCCCCTGCGGTGAGCGACCAGTCGACGGCGATGTCAAACGCCTGGCGTTCCCCGGCGAAGTACTCGGCGAGCTCACGGCTCACCTGTGCGCCGAGCGGGTGGCCGGCAAGATCGGCGGGCGGCTCGACCGGGTCGAAGTCGCGCGCGAAGCGGCGCAGCGACCCGAAGTTCAGCCGGACGAGTCCCCGCGGGGTGACCACCAGGGCGAGCGGGCCGATCGGCGTGTCGACCTCGCCCCAGGCCGAACCGGGCGGCAGCGGATAGCGCCCGCTCTGTTCCGCCATGGGTCCGCCTCCTCAGTCGCCTTTCGCCGTCCCCCCGATCGTATGACGCGTCGGCTCGCCGTTCTCGCGGATTTCCGCCGCCGGTCTGGTCGACCTCGACGATCCGTCACGCCGCGTCACATTTAAGACGACCGGTCGCTTTAACGCCCTCGGCCGACCACGAGAAGGCCGTCGCCCCCGTTGCTCACCTCGAGGACCGGTCACACCGCGTCACATTCAAGACGACCGGTCGCTTTAACTCACGCAGCCGACCACGAGCAGGCCGTCACCCGCGTTGCTCACCTCGAGGGCCGGTCACACCGCGTCACATCTAAGACGACCGGTCGCTTTAACGCCCGTGGCCGGCCACGAGCAGGCCGTCGCCCGCGTTGTTCACCTCGAGGACCGGTCACACCGCCGCGCGGACAGCGTCCCGCGCCGCCTGGTCCAGTCGGCGCAGCGCCCGGCCGAGCGGCGAACGGCGGCCCGAGGCGGGGAATCCGGCCGCCAGCCCGGAGGCGAGCGCCGAGATCTTGTGACACAGCGCCGCAGCGCGCCGGATCGCCGCATCCCCTGACATGGCGTCCGATTCCGCGCGCGCCGCGGAGATCTCCGGTTCCCGCCCGCTTGTCGAGGTCGCAGTGCTTGTCAAGGTCGCAGTGATTCTCGAGGTC
>NZ_DASZGI010000153.1:0-11094 GCF_035938995.1 Actinocrinis sp. | reverse complement strand
GCCCGCATCACCGTCTGCCGATTCTGGGCTAGCCAACTATCCCGCGGTAGTACTACCTTACCGTAGTAGTTTGCGAGGAGGGTGGACACGTGGTGGAGTCCGGCGGTGGTGGCGGTGCGCTGGGGCCTTTGGAGGCCGAGGTCATGGCGGTGCTTTGGGCGGCGGAAGGGCCGGTGTCGGTGCGCGAGGTGGCCGGGCGGCTCAACGCCGACCGGGCCGAGCCGCTCGCGTACACCACGGTGATGACCGTGTTGTCCAGGTTGGCCGGTAAGCAGGTGGTGGCCCGCAAGCGGCAGGGGCGCGGCTATCTCTACACCCCGGTAGTCGCGGACAGCGCCGAGATCGCTGTGCGCGGGGTCCTGGCACGGTTCGGCGACGCCGCGCTGGCCCGGTTCGTCGATCAAGTGGAGTTGGACGCGGACCTGCGGGCCCGGCTGCACGAGCTGATGGGAGACTCCTGATGACGACACGCTTGCAAGCCGGATGGCTGCTGTGGCCGGTTGCGCTGCTCGCGGTCCTGGTGCACCTGGGTCTTGGCGCGGTCGCAGTGGTCGAATACCTGCGGCTGCACTGGCTGGCCTCTGAGCCGTACGATTTCACCGCCGTAAGCGTCATCGCTCTCAGCGCGGCCGCGGCGCTCGCGGGTGCACTGCGCGTGGCGTGGTCAGCTGCTCGCGGCAGTCGGGAGCTGCGGCGGCTCGTGCGGTCGGCCGGGCGGCCAGTGCCCGCGGCGGTTGCGGCCGTGGCCGACGAGGTGGGTGTCGCTGACCGCGTGGATGTGGTGGCCGCCGGAGAGGCATTCGCGGTCACGCATGGCCTAACACACCCCCGCATCTTGCTGAGCACCGGCCTGATCGAGGTGCTGGACCGGGCGGAGTTGACCGCCGTGCTGGAGCACGAGCGCCACCACCTTCGGGCGCGGGATCCGTTGCGGCTGCTGGCCGGACGGGCGCTCGCAGGATACGGCTGGTTCCTGCCGTTGCTGCGGTGGTGGACCAAGCGGTCGGCGCTGCGGCGTGAGGTGGCCGCCGACCGTGCGGCCACTGCCAAGGCCGGGGTGGCGGCGGTGGCCGGTGCGCTGCTGAAGTTGGCCGGCGCCCCGGCACCGGCTGCCGTCGCTGCGGCCAACCCGAATGGCGATCTGCCCGAGCGCATCGCCCACCTGGAGGGCCGACGCCCGAAGCGCAGGCATCGGCGCGGATGGTGGCTCGCAGCGGCGTCGCTGGCGAACTTCGCCGCGCTGTCGGCGGCGGCGATCTGCTGTGCGGGCATGGGTGTGGCGATGACGGGAGGGCTGACGTGAATCGGCACTTCGTCGAGGGCGGCTGCGTGGTGAGCCGTCATGAGTGAGCGGGAGGCCGGAAAGCCGATCCCTCCGGACAGCCCGGTCGCGGTCGAGCTGCGGGCAGCGGTTCACAGCGGTGACCTCGAGACGATCAGCAAGCTGCTGCGCGCTGATCCCGCGCTGGCGACGGCTCGGCTTGCCGGTGGACGCGGCGGCACCGCCACGCCGCTGCATCTGGTCACCGACTGGCCGGGTTACTTCCCGAACGGACCGCAGATCGTCAGGCTTCTGATCGATGCCGGCGCCGATCCCAATGCCCTGACGACCAGTCGAGGCTCCGAGCCCGGTCCCGGGTCAGAGACGCCGCTGCACTACGCAGCGAGCAGCGACGATGTCGACGTGGCCGAAGCCCTCATCGACGGGGGAGCGGATATCGAGGTGCCCGATGGATCGATCGGCACTCCGCTCGACAACGCCGTGGGCTACGGCTGCTGGCATGTCGCACGCCTGCTGGTGGCACGCGGCGCCCGGGTGGAGAAGGCATGGCACGCGGCGGCATTGGGCATGCTCGACCGCCTCGAAGCGATCCTGGGCGGCGACCCGCCCGCGCAAGATGTGTCGCAAGCGTTCTGGCACGCCTGCGCGGGCGGTCAGCGCCGCGCCGCCGAGTACCTGCTCTCGCGCGGCGCCGACCTGAATTGGGAGCCCGACTACGCACACGGCACACCGCTCGACGCAGCCGGCGGACTCGACACCAGGCAGGAGAACGTCATCACCTGGCTGCGCGAGCTGGGAGCCCGTTCCGCCGACCCCGACTGACGTGCCGTCGGTACGGGTGCGGCAGGGCGACCTCGATGACCAGGTTGGTGTCTTTGACCAGAAGGCCATTCGAATCAAGGAGGGGGCGCTCGAAGGCTGCGCACGCCTTTCTTGACGTGGACGTCATCACACCAGCGGACGGTGCGGCCAAGGCCGACCGATCACCGTGAAAGTTTCAGAGCGCCTGATTTCCCTCGTACATGGTCAGACGCGCATTAAGCGGCCCACGGCACGGTGGGACTCGACACCTTACTTTGCAGGCAGTTCGGAAACGCTTACGTTCTGCGCGCCGCGTGTGATCGCCACGCGGACTCGGCCCGGATCGGCGCGCCCGGTCGAGCGGACCGGTGAAGTGGAGAGATCCGGCATGGCAAGAAAGCTCTCGCGCACGTGGCGCGCCTGGCTGCTCGCGCCCGCCCTGGCGGCGACGGGACTCGCGTCCGCTCCGGCAGCCCACGCCGACACGACTCTGTGCGGCCCCACCAGCAGCGTTCAGGTGTCGGGCGGCCAGTACATCGTCCAGAACAACGAGTGGAACGACACGATCCAGCAGTGCATTAACGCGACCAACGACGGCTTCACGGTGACCGTGGGGAACCACAACCTGCCCACAAATGGTGCGCCCGCGGCCTATCCGTCCATCTACGCGGGCTGTCACTACGGCAACTGCTCGACCGGTAACGGCCTTCCGTTGCAGGTGTCGGCGTTCGACAACCCGCAGTCGAGCGTGAACTTCAACACGGCGGCCGGTCAGTGGGACGCTTCGTACGACATCTGGTTCGACACGCAGCCCTTCCCAAGCGGCCAGAACGACGGCGAGGAGCTGATGATCTGGGCCAACCACTCCGGCGCACCGCAACCGGCCGGTTCACGCGTCGGCACAGCCTTCATCGAGGGCGCCAACTGGGACGTCTGGATCGGCCGCGGCAGCGGCGGCATCAGCTGGAACATCGTCTCGTACGTGCGCCAGACGCCGGTCAACGCGATCACGGTGAACCTGACCGACTTCACCAACGACTCGATCAACCGCGGACAGCTGAACAGCGCGTGGTACCTGACCAGCGTCCAGTTCGGATTCGAGCCCTGGCAGGGCGGCCCCGGCCTCGGGGTGAACTCGTTCTCGTTCACCGCGAGCAGTTCCGGCGGCTGCGGGGCCAACTGTGGTGGCGGCGGCACTGGACCGGGTCCGGTCACCGGCTATCAGGGCCTGTGTTTGGATGACCGCGCGGCTTCGACCACGAACTTCAACCCGGTCCAGGTCTACACCTGCAACGGCACGGCGGCGCAGAGCTGGACCCTGACCTCCAGCAACCAGCTCGAAGCCCTCGGCAAGTGCCTCGACGTCAACGGCGCCGGCGCCGCGAACGGCACGAAGGTCGACCTCTACGACTGCAACGGCACCGGCGCACAGACATGGGTGCACCAATCCAACGGCGAGTACGTGAACCCCAACTCCGGCAAGTGCCTTGACGACTCCGGCTTCGGCGGCTCCGGCACCCAGGCCCAGATCTGGGCCTGCGGAGACGGCGCCAACCAACAGTGGAGCCTGCCGTGACACTCGCGCCTCCGCGTTGACCGGGGCAGCGGCGAAAGATCGTGGCGGAGATAGCTCTGCTCCGTTTCACACAGACTCTCCGCCACGATCTACAGCCGCCATAAAGCCCTGGTCAACGCAGAGGCGCAATCAGACCCTGCCGGGTGGCGGTGCCGTCTTAAGCGACGGCGCCGCCACCCGGACTTTTGTGTACGGTGGCAGGTCCTCGTCTTCTGCGCCAGATCGGGCCAGATCGAACAATCCTTAACAGGAATGATCGCCTCGGACGCCCGCCGTGCGGGCACCGCGCTCGACTTCGAACAGATCACGACGTCGATTCAGGTCTGGCATGGTCGATAGCGCTCGGTTACTCTGACGTCCCGGGCGGTCGAGGTCGGGCCGCCGGGGTGTGAATTGTTCGGTACGGTTCGTTTCTGTGCTACCTGGACGAGTCGCTCCGGCGAGTCGGGCCGACCGGGCCCGCCGGTGTGGAAAGGAGCGGCAACGCGATGTTGGCGGCGCAGCGGCAGAGCTGGATCCTCGAGGAGGTCCGCCGGATCGGCGGGGTACGGGTGAGCGACCTGACCCAGGCGTTGGGCGTGTCGGACATGACGGTACGCCGCGATCTGGACGCCCTGGCACGCAAGGGCCTGATCGAGAAGGTGCACGGAGGAGCGACGGCCCGGCACCCGGGGTCGACCGACGAGCCGGGCTTCGAGGCGAAGGTCGGGCGGGAGCGTGCCGCGAAGGACGCGATCGCACGGCGGGCCGCGGAGCTGGTGCGGCCCGGGACGGCGATCGGGGTGACCGCCGGGACCACGACGCACGCGTTCGCGCGGGCGATGGCGCGGGTGCCGGACGTGACGGTGGTGACGAACTCGCTGCGGGTGGCCGAGGTGCTGCACTCGCACGCGGTGGCGAGCCAGACGGTGATCTTGACCGGCGGCGTGCGCACGCCCTCGGACGCGCTGGTGGGGCCGGTCGCGATCCAGTCGATCCGGGCATTGCACCTGGACTGCGTGTTCATGGGCGTGCACGGGATGGACGAGGCGGCCGGGTTCACCTCGCCGAATCTGATGGAGGCCGAGACCAACCGCGCGCTGATGTCCACGGCGCGGCGGTTGATCGTGCTGGCCGACCACACCAAGTGGGGCGTGGTCGGCCTGTGCGCGATAGCCGCGCTCGAAGAGGCGTCCGTGCTGGTCACCGACGGGGACCTGCCGGAGGAGGGAAAGTCGGCGCTCGGCGACCGGGTCGCGGAGCTGGTGTTCGCCGGTGCCGACGAGTGAAGGTGCGCCTGCGGCCGGGCGCGGACACCCCAGATCCGCGCTAACCAACACTGCCGCACATCACGGTCTCACAACACCCGCCATTTGGGCGTTGACGGGGAGATCCTTCTGTCGTAGAACTACCCCTGCGGTTTCGAATCCGTTCCATCCTGATGAATTTTGTTGAAAGGCGATACGATCGAGCCCCTCGACGGAGCGGGGACGCAGACTCTGCTGGCGTTTGACGTCCCGGGCCTGGGCCAAGAGCTTCGCGGCTTGTTCGACTGCGATTGAACACAGCACCTTCACTCTTTGGGAGGCACCATGACGGACGTCGGGTCCGGTTTCGCGGGGGCCGGATTGCCAACCAGCCGCCGCACGCTGCTGAAGGGACTGGCCGGAGCCGCCGGCCTGACCGTCTCCGGCGGGCTGCTGGCCGCATGCAGCAGCAGTTCCGGAGGCGCGGGCAGCACCTCGACGGGCAAGCCGAGCGGAACGGTCAGCTTCGGCTCGAACTACTCTGACCCGGGCGTCAAAGCCGCCTTCGCGTCGCTCGCCGCCGCGGCGACCGCGTCCACCGGCGTGCAGGTCAAGATCAACACTGTCGACCACAACACGTTCCAGAACAACATCACCAGCTATCTGCAGGGCACCCCGGACGACCTGTTCACCTGGTTCGCCGGCTACCGCATGCAGTACTTCGCCGCGCAGGGCCTCGCGCTGCCCATCGACGACGTCTGGCAGAAGATCGGCGGCAACTTCAACAGCGCGGCCAAGGCGCTGTCCACCGGCCTCGACGGGCACCAGTACCTGGTGCCGATCTACAACTACCCGTGGGTCGTCTTCTACAACAAGAGCGAGTTCTCGGCCAAGGGCTACACCGTTCCGACCACCTGGGACGACTACGTCAACCTGCTCAAGAAGATGAAGTCCGACGGCCTGATCCCGCTCGCCTTCGCGGAGAAGGACGGCTGGCCCGCGCTGGGGACCTTCGACATCCTCAACATGCGCATCAACGGGTACGACTACCACATCAAACTGATGAAGCACCAGGTCCCGTGGACCGACGCGGGCGTCACCCAGGTCTTCGACCACTGGGCGCAGATCATGCCTTACATGCAGACCGGCGCGAACGGGCGCATCTGGCAGGACGCCGCCAAGGCTCTCGAGGCCAAGCAGGCCGGGATGATGTTCCAGGGCACCAACCAGGTCGCCGCGCAGTACGTCACCGACGGCGCGAACCTGAACGACCTGGACTTCTTCGTGTTCCCCGAGATCAACCCGGCGTACGCCCAGGACTACATGGACGCCCCCACCGACGGCTTCATGCTGAGCAAGAAGGCCAAGAACGTCGACGGCGCCAAGGCGATCCTGGAGTACATCGGCACCGCCGCCGCCGAGGCGGGCTTCCTGAAGACCGACCAGTGGGACGTCGGCCTGGCCAACGGCCTGAACGCGCCGACCTACGACGCGATCCAGAACAAGTCCGTCCAGGTGATCGGCCAGTGCAAGGCGGTCGCCCAGTTCATGGACCGCGACGCCGACCCCGCGATGGCCACCGCGATGGAGGCGATCATCCAGAAGTTCATCGACGACCCGAGCACCAGCAGCATCGCCTCGTTGCAGCAGAGCGCGGAGTCCCAGGCGAAAGCGATCTACGCCTGATGGCTTCGACCATCACCACGACGCGCACGGCACCGTCGGCGGCGAAGTCTCGCCGCCGACGGCGGCTGCGCAGCCTCACTCGCCGCGACCGGTTCGTCATCGCGGCGATGCTTCTCGTGCCGCTGCTGCTGGACCTGGCGTTCATCTGGTTCCCCGCGCTGGCGACGGTGCTGCTCTCGTTCACCCGCTGGAACGGCGTCGGCGGCCTGCACACCTCGGCCTGCGTGCCGAACGTGCCGTCCATCCTCGACAACGGCTGCCTGTTCGGCGTGCAGAACTACCACCAGGCCGCCACGATCTACCCCGAGTTCTGGCCGGCCGTCCGGCACAACCTCGTCTGGCTGGCCGTCTTCATCCTCTTCGCCACGCCGCTGGGCATGCTGTTCGCCGTCGTCATCGACCGCGGCATCAAGAACAGCCGGATGTACCAGAGCATCCTGTTCCTGCCGGTCATGCTCTCGCTCGCGCTGATCGGCATCATCTGGGAGTTCATGTACTCGCAGAACTACGGGCTGATCAACACCGTCATCGGCCGCACGAGCAACAGCAACGCGATCGACTGGCTCGGCAACCCGCACCTGAACCTGTGGGCTGTCCTGGTCGAGGCGACGTGGCGGCAGGCCGGCTATGTGATGGTGCTCTACCTGGCCGGACTCAAAGCGGTGGACCCGTCCCTGCGCGAGGCGGCGCTGATCGACGGCGCCAACCAATGGCAGACGTTCTGGCGAGTGGTCTTCCCGGTCCTGAAGCCCATCAACATCGTGATCCTGGTGGTCACGGTGATCGAGTCGCTGCGCGCCTTCGATCTGGTCTACATCACCAACAAGGGCATCAACGGCCTGGAACTGCTGTCGGTGCTGGTCACGTCCAACATCGTCGGCGAAACCCAGCGGGTCGGCTTCGGCTCGGCGCTGGGGGTCGTGCTGCTCGTGATCTCCCTCGTGCCCATCAGCATCTTCCTGTACAACACGTTCCGCCGTGAGGACGCGCCATGACCACCGCAGCCCTGCCCCGAGCGCTGGCGGACCGCGGCCGCTCGACCAAGCCCAGGCCGTGGGGCCAGATCAGCGCCCAGCTGTTCCTGATCAGCGCCTCGATCCTGTGGCTCCTGCCGATCGCCTTCGCACTGTACGTCGCCCTGCGGCCCTACTCGGAGACGCAGAAACTCGGGTACGTCTCGCTGCCCCACTCGCTGACGCTGAAGAACTTCAGCGACGCGTGGACGCAGTCCGACATGCTGCGGTTCTTCCTGAACTCCGTGTACATCACGGTCCCGGCCGTGATCGTCACGCTGGGCCTGGCCTCGGCGCTGGCCTTCGTGCTCACCCGGGTCAACATCAAGATCAACATCGCGCTGCTGATCCTGTTCACGGCCGGAAACCTGCTGCCCCAGCAGGTCATCATCACCCCGCTGTACCGGATCTACCTGCAGGTCCACCTGCCGGGCCTCCTCACCGGCGGCAGCGGCCTGCTCTACAACTCGATCCTCGGCCTCGTCGTCATCAACGTGTCCTTCCAACTCGGCTTCTGCGTGTTCGTGCTGAGCAACTTCATGCGGACCCTGCCGGGGGAGATGTACGAGGCGGCGGTCGTCGATGGAGCCGGCGTGTGGACCAGGTACTGGCGGCTGACGCTCCCGCTGTGCCGCCCGGCGCTCGCGGCGCTGGCCACCCTGCTGACCACCTGGATCTACAACGACTTCTTCTGGGCGATCACGCTGATGTCCTCCGGCGACAAGCGGCCGGTGACCTCGGCGCTGGCGAACCTGCAGGGGCAGTTCGTCAGCAACCAGAACCTGATCGCCGCGGCGGCGCTCATCGCGGCGGTGCCGACCCTCGTCGTCTACGTCCTGCTGCAGAAGCAATTCATCGCCGGCCTTGCGCTGGGATCCAGCAAGGGCTGACGGCCGCGCGCAGAACGTCGCGCTCAGTCGCGCGCCGAGGATGCGGTGACGTTGTCGTGGGAGGCGCTGTCGTCGATGGCACTGTCGCGCCCGCCGACATCGGCGAGTGCGTTCGCGTCAAGCTCGCGCAGCTTGGCGTGGACGGCGGCGACGTCGGAGTGCTTGAGGTCGTCGTAGATGACGACGGCCTGCTCCCACACACTGCGGGCGGCGGCTGCGTCGCCGCTCGCCAGGTAGGAGTCGCCGAGCGTCTGGAGGGCTTCCGCTTCGTAGTAGTAGTCGCCGATTTCCCGCCGAAGCGCCAGCTCCTCGAGGTTGTCGGCGATGGCGGTGGCGTAGTCGCCGAGGTGGAAGCGGGCGGAGCCGGTGCCGTGCAGAGCCGCCGCCTCGGCATACAGATTGCCCGACGCACGCGAGATCGCCAGGCCGTTGAGGCTATGAGCCAGCGCCGCCTCGTGATTCCCGAGCATGGCGTGGTCCCATCCGAGGGCGACCGGCAGCCAGGGATGCGTGCCCGCCTGCCCGATGGCTTCATGGATCTCCAGCGCCTGCTCGTCGTGGGCGAGAGCTTCGGTGGCGCGGTTCTGGTACCGCATCGTCCAGGCGATGACCTCGAGCACAGAGGCCTGGAATCCGCGTTCGCCCAGCCGATCGAACAGCGCGAGCGCCTTTCCGAAGTGCGCGAGCGCACCGGGGTAGTCCGTGCGTCTGACCCGCACGTAGCCGAGGTTCCGGTGGGCGTGCGCCACGCCGACCGGGTCGTCGGCGCGCTCGGCCGCCACCAGCGCACTGCGGCTGGTCGTCTCGATCTCGGTCCAGTAGCCGGCCCCGTCGAGGTAGCTCGCGACCGCCCATGCCAGCTGCCACGCGTGGGCGTCGAAGCCGCCCTCGGCCGCGAGTCCGCAGATCGCGATCAGGACGCTGTGTTCCGTGCGGAACCAGGCTCGCGCCTGTGTCCGATCGGCGAAGTCCTCCGGGGTCGTGCCCGGGCACGGCGCCTCGAGCGCGATCATCTGTGAACCCATGTTCAATGCCTGCCGCGCCCGGTGGGCGGAATGCAGATAGTGGTCGAACATCCGCCGTTTCGCCTGGTGGCGCTGCTCTTCGGTGGCGTGCCCGCTCGCCAGTTCGACGGCGTAGGCGCGCAGCAGGTCGTGCAGGGCGTAGTGGCTGGGAATCGGCTCGGCGATCAGGTGGGCGCGTACCAGGGCATTGAGAGCGGAGCGCGCCTCGTCCGGCGCCAGGCCGGAGAGGCTGGCCGCGGCGGCGGCTGAGATGTCCGGGCCCGGATGCAGGCCCAGGAGCCGGAACAGCAACGCCGCCGAGCCGTCAAGGGTCTGATAGGACCAAGAGAACACCGCGCGCACGTCCGCGGCGCCCTCCTCGGCTGAGAGGGCGTCCAGCCGCCGCTGAGTGTCGCCCAGCTGGTCGGCCACGCTCCGCAATGAGGCCCCGGGATAGGCGGCCGCTCGGGCAGCAGCGATGTTCAGCGCGAGCGGCAGGCGGGCGCACAGCCGCGCCAGGTGCGCCGCGGCGTCCGGTTCGCCGCCGGTGCGCTCGGCACCCAGGCGCCGGGTCAGCAGCTCGCCGGCTTCCTGCGCCGTGAACAGGTCGAGGGTGAGCGGCGTCGCGCCGTCGAGGGCGACCAGGCCGGTGAGCATGTTCCGGCTGGTCACCAGGACCAGGCAGCCCGCTGCACCCGGCATCAGCGGCCTGACCTGATTGGTGTCCCTGGCGTTGTCCAGCAGGATCAGCGTCCTGGTGTTCGCCAACTTGCTGCGGTACAGCGCCAGCACCGCATCCGGGTCTGACGGTATGCCGGCGGGTGTGATGCCCAGCGCTTCGAGGAACCCGCGCGCCACTACCAGCGGATCGGACGGTGCGCAGGACGGATCGAAGCCGCGTAGGTTGGCGTAGAGCTGCCCGTCGGGGAATCGGTGCGCCACCTCGTGGGCGAACCGGACCGCCAGAGCGGTCTTGCCAACGCCCGCCGTCCCGGAGATCGCCGAGATCACGACGGCGCCGCCCCGCTCCGCGGTCTCTCTCAGAGCCTTGAGCTCCGCCTCGCGTCCGACGAAGTGACCTACTGCCGCCGGAAGTTGGCGCGGTTGTGCGTGCTCTGTGTCGCGTCCACGTCGTGGCGGGTTGCCGGCACCGGTCGGCGCCAGCGCCGGGTCGGCAGTCAGGATCCGCTGGTGGAGCCGGCGCAGTGCGTGCCCGGGCTCCACGCCGAGCTCGTCGGAGATCAGCTTTCGGACATCCCGGTAGACGGTGAGGGCGTCAGCCTGCCGGCCGGCGCGACAGAGGGCTGTCATCAGCTGCGCGTGGAAGTGCTCGTCCAGCGGATACAGGCCGGTGAGGGACCGGAGCTCGGCGATAGCGTCCTCGTGCCGCCCCAGTTCGAGCTCTGCGTCGATGCGCCAGCGCAGCGCCTGTAGCCGCTGCTCTTCGAGCCGGTGGCAGGCGTCGACGATCTGCACGGAACCGGTGATGCCGTCGAACGGCTCCCCGGTCCACAGCCCGAGTGCGCTGCGCAGCGTCTCGGCGCAGGTCGGCCACTGCCCGCGCTCGTGCGCGGCGCGGCCTTTCGCGCACAGCTCCGCGAACTCGAGCAGATCGA
>NZ_DASZGI010000152.1:0-3484 GCF_035938995.1 Actinocrinis sp. | reverse complement strand
GTGCGCGAAGGTCGTCACCGCGGTGGACCCGGGCAGTGCGGCCGCGTCGGCGTCCGTGCAGGACGCCACGATCGGGGTGCTCGGCCTGCCGGTGATCAAGGTGGGGGTGGTGCAGTCCTCCTCCTCGACCGGCTGCGCCGGCTCGGTCGGCGCGGTCACGATCGCGTCGATCAGCGTGGGCGGGATCCCGCTGAACGTGGCGGTGCACCCGGGCGCGAACACCACGATCAGCGTGCTGGGGGTCACCCTGGTGCTGAACGAGCAGATCCCGGTGACCGGCGCGGACCAGGGCCTGACGGTCAACGCCGTGCACATCAAGGCCCTCGGGCTGCTGGACGTGGTGATCGCGTCCTCGACCAGCGACATCGGCAACTGCTAACCCACCCCCCGCACCACACCACCAGGGGCCGCCCGGCTTGTGCCGGGCGGCCCCGCCGCATTCCGGCTGCGTTCCGCGTGCGCTGCCAGCCGCTTCGCTCGCCCGTCTGGTCCGGCGCGTTCCATTCCCCGTCATCGCGAGCGAATATCCCCGCTGCTAGGGGGTAGTCGGAGCTGACCGCCGGGTTGCGTGATCACCGATCGAGCGGACCGCGACCCGGCGCGGGCGTTCGAACCGTGTCACAGAGGGAGATGGAGCATGCTCGTACTCGGACTGCTCATCCTCGCCGCGGCCGTCGTCGTCGGCGTTGCCGGAGTCGCGGCCAACACCGGCGCCGCGCACCAGCTGCCCGGTGGTATCGCACTCTTCGGCTATCACATCAACACCTCGACTGGAAAACTCTTCTTCTTCGGGCTCGTCATCGGCGCCATCGGGACGGTCGGCCTGCTGATGATGGCGGACGGGCTGCGGCGGAACGCGGCGTTGCGCAGGGAGCTGTTCCGCTTCCGGCGCGAGGCCAGGTCGCGGTCGCGGCGTTCCGCGCCTGCCGCCACTGCGCCGACAGCGCCGGTCGCCACAGCGCCGACCGCACCCGCCGAACCCCTCGTCGCGGCCGGTTCTGCGCGGCCCGCGTCGGGATCGGCGCCGACCTCCACAAACGGCGGCAGCACGGTCGGCCGGATGGCGCTGAAGCGCAGGCTGAGTGGCCTGCGGCCGCAGCGTCCGGCTGCTAAGCAGTGAGGCTGGGCGGCTAAGGAGACGCCGTCAGAGAGAGGGCCGTGCCCGCGACCGACTTACCCGGTGGTCGCGGACACGGCCCTGTTCGGCCCAGCGCGTCGAGCCCTGAATCCACTGATCGATTCGCTGACTGCGAAACCGGCTGGCGCGGGCGGCGGGGCCGGGGGAGGGTGGAAGGCATGCGCGACTACCGGTTCGGATTCAACCTCCGTGACACGACATCGCCCGCCGACCTGCGGGAGACCTGCCGCACCGCCGAAGAGTTCGGCTACGACGCGGTGCTCGTGCCCGACCATCTCGGCAAGGACTGCCCCTCGCCCTTCCCCACCATGGTCGCGGCCGCCGCGGCGACCGAACGCATGCGCGTCGGCTCGTTCGTGCTCAACATCGGCTTCTGGAACCCCGCCGTCCTGGCCCGCGATGTCGCCGCGACGGATCTGCTCACCGGGGGAAGGCTGGATCTCGGCCTCGGCGTGGGCTATATGAAGTCCGAGTTCGACGCGGCGGGCATCCCGTGGCAGCCCTTCGCCGAGCGCGTCGACCGGCTTGAGCGAACACTCGACGAGCTGGACCGGCTGTTCTCCCCGGACGCCCCGGACGGCTACCGAACCGCGCAGCATCCCCGGCCGCCGGTGCTGATCGCAGGTGGCAGTGATCGGGTCCTCAAGCTCGCGGCCAAGCGCGCGGACATCGTCGGCCACACCGCGATCTGGTCAGTTAAGGGCAAGCCGCCCGGCACGCTCCGGACCGGCAGCCACGAGGAGTTCGCCGAGCGGGTGCGCTTCTTCCAGGAACAGGCGGGCGACCGGCTCGCCGAGATCGAGGTCAACTTCCTGATCCAGGCGGTAGTCGTCGCGGACGACCGGCGCGCGGCGGCGGAGAAGGTCGTGGCCGAGCGCAACCTCGAGTTGACCGCGCAGCAGCTGCTCGACGCGCCGACCATCCTCATCGGCACGCTCGATCAGATCGCCGAGCAGGTCGCGGACCACCGCGAGCGCTACGGGATCACCTATTTCAGCGTGCACGAGCCGTACATGCGCACGTTCGGCCCCGTGATCAAGATGCTGCGGAGCTGACCCGACCGGGTCGGAACCGGTCCTGCCTCATCGGCTCCGATCGGGCCTGGCCGCACGCAATGGACCGGCCCAGCCGGGATCGTGTCAGGCCGGATCTGGCCAACTCAGCCGACGTCCGCGACCTCCACCACGAGCCCCGTGTCCGTGCGCTCGATCCGCAGCGCGCTGAGATCCGGAACCACCACGTCGGCGTCGAGATCGCCGGCATGGTGCGTAGCAGCCACCGCGATGCAGGCGGCTCCAGCAGCGCGGCCCGCCGCGAGTCCCGCCGGGGCGTCCTCGAGCACCAGGCAACGCGCGGGTTTCGCGCCGAGCAGTTCGGCCCCGAGCAGGAAGGGCTCGGGATCGGGCTTGCCACGGGCGACGTCGTCGGCGGTCACGAGGACCGGTGCGGTGAGACCGGCCGCACGCAAGCGCGCAGTGGCCAGGCCCCGCCCGGCCGACGTCACCACCGCGAGCGTGCCGGCGGGCGCGGCCGAAAGCAGCGCGACGGCCCCAGGGAGCGGGACGATGCCGTCGACGTCGGAGATTTCCAGCTCGTCCAGGCGTGCGGCCGCGCGGTCGACGCGTTCCGGATCCACCAGCTCGCGAAGGATCTCGACAGCCGGACGGCCGTGCCGGGGAACCGCGGCGAACCGGTCGGCCGGAATCGCGAACTCCTCGGCGAGCACCTTCCAGCCGCGCAGGACCGAGGCGGTCGAGTCGATCAGCGTGCCGTCCATGTCGACGAGCAGGGCATCTACCTCAAAGCGCATGGCGGCTATTCCCCGGTTTGCCCGTCGATCGCCTCGCGCAGCAGGTCGGCATGGCCGTTGTGCCGTGCGTACTCCTCGATCATGTGCACCACGATCCAGCGCAGGCTGGGAGACCGGCCGTCGGCCCACCCCCGCTGCGCCAGCTGGTCAAGGCCGCCGTTCGGCAGCGCCTGTGCGACAAGGGCACGGGAACGCTCCACGCTCGACTGCCACAGAGCGCGCAGCTCCTCAGGCGTATCGGACGCGGCCGAATCCCACTCCCAGTCGCGGTCGGCCTTCCAGTCGATCGCGTTCCACGGCGGCTGATAGTCGTTGCCATACAGCGACCGAGAGAACCACGAGTCCTCGACCAGCGCCAGATGCTTGATCATGCCCCCGAGGGTCATCGTCGAGGCGGCGATCCGGGTCTGGAGGCCAGCCGAGTCGAGGCCGGAGCACTTCCACTCGAACGTCGCGCGCTGGAAATCGAGGAAGCCCAGAAGCGTGGCGGCCTCATCGGCGGCAACGGGAGGCTCTGGACGCCCCTGTTCGTCCAT
>NZ_DASZGI010000151.1:0-50321 GCF_035938995.1 Actinocrinis sp. | reverse complement strand
CGAGATGGTCGACGACGAGCGGATCCAGCCGCTGATGCGGATGGTCAACCGCATTCACATCGTCGAGGAGGCGCGGCACATCGGGTTCGCGCGGGCCGAGCTGACGCGGGCGGTCTCGGAGATGCCGCGCCGCGAGCTGCCGTACCACCGCCTGCTGCTGTCACATGTCGCGTTCATCGTGTGCCGCAGCCTGATCAATCCGCGCGTGTACACGGCGGTCGGCCTCGACCCTAAGGCGGCGCGGAAGGTGGCCCTGGCGAACCCGTACCACCGCGAGACGATCCGCTACGGCGGGGAGAAGATCATGGCGTTTCTGTCTGAGGCGGGGCTGGTAGGCGCGCCGGGGATGCACTGGTGGCGGGAGTCGTTCCTGGTCGAGTGAGCTGACCTGCTACTTCCTTCGTGGGCGTGTCTGTTCCGGCGTCCGGGGCGGGGGAAGGTGGCCTTGCGTCAACCGAGGGGGAGGACGCGATGGCTGGACGCAGGGTTCGAACTCCGAGGGGTCTGAGCGCCTTCGCGGTGGTCGGGGCGGCGGCGCTGGCGGTGGTTCTGACGATGGCCTACGGGCCGATCGGGGCGACGGCGGCGCCGGGCGGCGCACCGGATCTGGCGAGCATGGTGCGGGCGGTGTCGGACCCGCACAGTCCGCTGTATCGGCATTTCGAGACGCCCGCGCAGGTGGCGCAATATATGCCCACGGGATTGTGGGGATCGGCGCGCTCGGTGCCGGGAGCGGGCGCACATCTGATGCACCCGCAGAGAATCGTCGCGACGGCGGCGGGTGACGCAAAGACCTGTTCCGACTATTTCGGGCAATTCGCGTCGGATACGCATCCCGCGCTGCCGGGCGGTACGACCGCCAAGGGCCAAGGCTGGCCGCCGGTTCCGACGCCGCTGGCAATATGCGGGTACACGCCGGATCAACTGCGGTCCGCTTATGACACGGACGGCGACAGCGGTAGCGGGGTGACCGTCGCGATATTGGGCGCATACAACTCGCCGACGATGCCCGCGGACGCCGAGCGATATGCGACGGACCACGGCGACGCGGGATTCACGGATGGTCAGTACACGCAATATCTGATGCCGGGGGCGTGGACGCTGCAGGACCAATGCGGCGTGGATTCGTGGGCGGCGGAGCAGACGCTGGACGTGGAGGCAGTGCACGCGCTCGCGCCGCGGGCCTCGATCCGGTACGTCGGCGCCGACTCCTGTCAGGACCCGGACATGCTCGCCGCGCTCGCCCGGATCGTCGGCAACCGCATGGCGGACGTCGTCACGGCGTCATGGGGCAGTCCGTTGCACACGGCCGAAGGTGACGAACCGGCAAGCGTGATCGCCACCTACGAGCGGCTGTTCCAGATCGCCGCACTCGAAGGCATCACGGTGAACTTCGCGGCGGGCGACTGCGGCGCGAATCTGCCCGACAGCGGATGCGGCAAAGGGCTCGGATCGGTCAGGGCACAGACGACGTTCCCGGCCTCAGATCCCTGGGTAACCGCGGTGGGCGGCACGAGCCTGGCGATCGGCGCGGATGGGGACTCGCTGTGGCAGGCGGCGTGGGGTACGCGGGCCTGGGAGTTGAACGGAACGACATGGAAGCCGCTGGGGTGGGTCTTCGGCGGCGGGGGCGGTGCTTCGGAGGACTTCGCGCAGCCCTGGTACCAGGTCCATCAGGTGCCTGATGCGCTCGCGCAGACCCTCCTCGACGGTCAGCCGGCGCCCTCGGCCAGACGTGTGGTGCCGGACATCTCGCTCGACGGGGACCCGTTCACCGGCATGCTGATCGGGCAGACCAGATCCGACGCGGGTGGGCCGGTTCAGTACGGCGAATCGGAGGTGGGCGGGACCAGCCTCGCCGCGCCGCTGCTCGCGGGCCTCGAGGCGGACATGGCCGCGCGCGCGGACGTCTGGGGGCCGGTGCGGGAGGGTTTGGGGTTCCTCAACCCGGCGCTGTACCTGCTGGCGGGAAGCTCATATCTGACGGATGTGACAGGCGTCGTTGACGCGGCGGGTCAGATATCTCCGCCGATTTCGGGCATATCAACAGTATTCGCGGCATTCGGCGACGACGGACCGCTCACGGCCACTCCCGGATACGACGCCGCCACCGGGCTCGGCACGCCCGGCGAGGATTTCACGAGGGCACTGGACCGGTACACCGAGCGCTAAACGCTGCGAGAGTTCTGACAAGTCCGTGAAAGTGCGCGCGGCGGGCCCGAAAAGGGCCGTGTACGCAACATCACCCCCGCCAAACCGTTGCGCAAGGGGCAGGTCCGGCAGTAGCAATAGATCCGCTGCCGAAAGACCGTACGGGCCTTACGATTCGTCGCGGTCCACGGTGTATACCGAATTCGCTCCCATTCGTCCGCTGTCGGGCGACATGGGTGGACTAAGGGGAGGAACTACCTTCATGCCTCTCGCCGCACATCGGCGTGCCCGGCGCGTCGCGACGGCGGTCATACCCGTCGCCGCGCTGCTCGCCACGGCGCTCTCCTCGGCCGGCCCGGCTAACGCCGCGGCCACCACCACGACGGTGACCGTCGACCATCCGACCTGGGCCACCGCCTCGGCGGACAAGGGTGCAGTGCCCACCGCGACCAAGGTGACCGCCCGCATCTACCTCGCCTCGAAGGACACCTCCGGCCTGGCCGCGTACGCGAAGGCCGTGTCCGACACGTCCTCCCCGCTGTACGGCAAGTACCTGAGCGCCGCCGAGGCGACCGCCCGCTTCGGCCCGTCGGCCGCGAACACCGCGACCCTCACGTCGTATCTGTCCGGCCACGGCATCGACGTGACCAGTACCACCGCGCACTACCTGGACATCTCCGGCAGCGCCGCGCAGATCCAGGCGGCGTTCGGCACCCGGCTGGACAACTACTCCACCTCGACCGGCACCCACCACGCCCCGGTCGACAACGTGACCCTGCCGAACGGGGTCGCGGCCGGAGTGCTGTCGATCACCGGCCTGGACGGAATCATCAACGCCGCGGCCCGCCCGGACTCGGTCTCGGTGGCGAAGAGCATCGGCGGAGGCTCGAGCTCGGCCACCATCGCCAAGGGCGGCACCTCGGCGACTAGCGTCCCCGAGCCCTGCTCCACCTACTGGGGCCAGTACACCGCGACCGGGTTCCCAGTCGGCTACACCCCGACAGCGCCCACCGCGCCGTGCTCCTACTACCCGTCCCAGCTGCGCAACGCCTACGGCGTGACGAAGACCGGCCTGACCGGTCAGGGCGCGACGATCGCGATCGTGGATGCGTACGGTTCGCCGACGATGCTCGCCGACGCCAACCAGTACTCGACCAACCACGGCGACGCGCCGTTCCGACCGGGCCAGTACACGGAGTACGTCACCCCGGCGGACTGGACTCTCACCGGCAGCGCCCCGGGCGACTGCGGAGACTGGACGCCCGAGGAGTCGCTGGACGTCGAGATGGCGCACGGCTTCGCGCCGGACGCCAACGTCGTCTACGTCGGCGCGAACTCTTGCACCGACCAGGACCTGCTGGCCGCCTGGCAGCTGATCGTGGACAACCACCTGGCTGACGTGGTCTCCAATTCCTGGGGCGAGATCATGCACGGCCCGGCGGGCTACTTCAACACCTCGATCATCGCGCCTTACGAACAGACCCTGGAGCAAGGCGCGGTCGAGGGCATCGGGTTCAACGCGTCCTCCGGCGACTGCGCGGACAACTCCCCGACCGCCGCCGCCACCGGCGTGAACTGCGACTCGAACACCACCGAGGCGCAGACCACGTGGCCCGAATCCGACCCGTGGGTGACCTCGGTCGGCGCGACCGCACTGGCGATCTCGGACCCGGCCGGCAAGTACAAGTTCGAGACCGCGATGGGCGACGACCGCTCGGTGCTGTCCCCCGACGGCAAGTCCTGGGTTCCGTTCCCGGGCTACTTCTATTTCGGCGGTGGCGGCGGCACGTCCGAGGACTTCACCCAGCCCTGGTACCAGACTGAGGCGGTCCCCGGACGGCTCGCGCACTACCTGATGAACGGCTCGTACACCCGCACCCCGCACCGGGTGGTCCCGGACGTTGCGATGAACGGCGACCTGATCACCGCGACGCTGGTCGGCACCTCGGACGGCGGCGCGTACTCGGAGGCGGGCTACGGCGGCACCTCGGTGGCCTCGCCGTCCTTCGCGGGCATCCTGGCCGACGCGATCCAGGCACAGGGCGGCTTCGCGGTCGGCTTCGCCAACCCGGCGCTGTACGTCCGCCAGGGTCTGTACACCGACGTGACCGAGAACCCGTTCGCGACCGGGCTTAAGAACGGCCAGACGCTGTCGGCGATCGTGGACCACGGCTACACCTCGACCGGCACCCACATCGCCCGCGACTACGCGCTCGGCCAGGACTACGGGCTGACCGCGACGTGGGGCTACGACAACGCGACCGGCCTCGGTTCGCCGAACGCCCGCTTCCTGGAGTCCTTCGGGTCCGGCTTCACAAGCAGGTAGCCGCGTAGCAGGGAGTTCGGCCGCTGAACGGCTGAACGGCTCTACCGGGGCGGGCCTTCCTGAAAGGGAACGGCCCGCCCCTTCGCGTCCGCTCGGTAGGCTCTGCCGGAGAAGTGCGCACGGTGGCATGCGTACGGTGGGCAAGCGAGCAGCGAGGAGCGCGACGTGGCGTCCGAGTCCAGTTTCGACATCGTCAGCAAGGTGGACCGGCAGGAGGTGGACAACGCGCTGAACCAGACCGCGCGGGAGATCTCGCAGCGGTTCGACTTCAAGAACACCGGGGCGTCGATCGCCTGGTCCGGCGAGAAGATCGAGCTGCGGGCCAACGCCGAGGACCGGGTCAAGGCGGTGCTCGACGTGTTCAAGGACAAGCTGATCAAGCGCGGGATCTCGCTCAAGACGCTGGAGGCGGGCGACCCGCAGCTGTCCGGCAAGGAGTACCGGATCAGCGCGGAGGTGAACGAGGGCATCTCGCAGGACAACGCGAAGAAGGTCTCGAAGCTCATCCGGGACGAGGGGCCGAAGGGCGTCAAGGCCCAGATCCAGGGCGACGAGCTGCGCGTCTCCTCGAAGTCGAAGGACGACCTCCAAGCCGTGATGACGCTGCTCAAGAGCCAGGACTTCGACTTCGCGGTGCAGTTCACGAATTACCGCTAACTAACCACTCTGACCTGCTGCTTCACCGAATTGAGCTTCGGAGAGGGCACATCGAGGGCACTCCCCCGGCCGAACGCTGCCTCCACCGCCGCACGCGACGTGTCTTCAGCATCAGGCCACAGATGTGCATATGTGTTGAGCGTGATTGATGGTTGAGCGTGCCCCAAGCGCCTCTGAACGGTCTTTACGTTCTCGCCCGCCCGGATGAGCAGTGACGCGTAGAAGTGTCGGAGCGAGTGCATCGACGCCCACTCGGGCACGGCTAGCGCCGTGGGTGCACCCCGACGCTTGGCCTCGGCGGCAAAGCTCTCGTTGGCGTGCTGGACGGCGACGGCCCACACCTTCGACCACGCGCCCCGCCGGATGGCTCGGTCGCGGGTATTGGTGAAGATGAGCCGCGCCTTGCGCAGCACGGGTTTCCTGGGGTCTGTCCGATCCCAGATCTCGACTTCTCGTGCTGGGAACGATGCGAGAAACGCGGCAACCTCTTCCACGAGAAACGCGGCCACGGGGACAGTCCGGTAAGACTGCTTGGTCTTCAACTGCCCAATGTAAGGTTCGCCGCCGTGGTCGGAGTGAATTAGTTGCTGTTGGACGCGGACGGTGCGGCGCAGGAAGTCGAAGTGATCAACTTCTAATGCGAAGGGTTCACCTTGCCGGAGTCCGGTTCCCGCTGCCAGCCGCAACAGGGCTCGGTAACGCCGCGTCATACCTGCGATCAGCGCCTCGACGACTTCAACCGGGAGCGCTTCGACTTCTTGCTTCATCGCTTCCGGAAGCTCAATCGGATCGCATGGATTTGCACCGATGATGCGGTCCAGCACCGCCATGCGGAATACGGAGACGATATACGAGTAATTGACGCGGAGCGTGGACGGCGCCAGCACTTCCGAACGATCCTTAACCCACTTGCGGATTTCAGACGTGCGGATAGCCGCAATGGGCCGGTCGCCGAGCAGTGGATAGGCGTGATTCTTTAGGCCACGGTTCACGCGGTCCGCTGTTGAGGGTCGGTGCACGCTGTTGGCCCGCCACTGTTCAGCAACGGCTTTGAAGGACTGCTTGCCAAGTTTCGGGTCAACGAATGCGCCACGGCGCAAGTCCGTGCCGACTTCATCGGCCCGATCGTCAGCTTCGCTCTTCTTTGCGAAGTTCTCTTTCTTTTGCGCTCCGTTGGCGTCGCGGTAACGGACCTGCCACCGCTTCCCTTTTCCGTGGTCGGCGCTGCGAACCTTGCCCTTATGCTCAGGGCATTCCGGTTCGTCTTCCTTGGGTAGCGATTTGTGCCACCGGTCGTAAACTTCTGCCATTTCAACTCCCTTCAGTTATCCGATTTGGCCTTGCCGTACTTTCGGCAAAAGGTGGTATCTGTTGCGTGCGACATAGATCCACCGGCGAGCTGTAGAAGCGTTCACCTCGAAGCGCTCGGCGACGGCTTTCGATGGTGGCTTTCCGCTTTCCACCGCGGCCCGGTACGTGGCGGCGACGGCGGCATAGTGTTCCGCGTCGCTGTCGTGCGCCTCGGCCGGTGCGGGTTGTGGCCGCTGCTCCGCAATGACTTGACCGATGGGAAAGTTCCGCCACAACCTGGCGTTGATCTCCCCACGCCTGTATTCGCTGCCCCGCAGGGCTCTCACCTCGATGCCGATCGGTACCGGTTCGCGAGCG
Source organism: Actinocrinis sp. (assembly GCF_035938995.1). Classification (GTDB taxonomy): domain Bacteria; phylum Actinomycetota; class Actinomycetes; order Streptomycetales; family Catenulisporaceae; genus DASZGI01. The sequence continues at coordinate 43,519 of NZ_DASZGI010000151.1, read as the reverse complement.
ACTGACCAGGTGATCGTGACCTGCCAGGGGAGGCCGCCGACGTCGATCTTGGATTGGGTCTTGGGCACGAAGCCAGCATACGGCGCGGCGAATTGGCTGTCTAACAGTTCGCCACAATCAGACCTCCGCGGAACGGCGTGACGTGCCCTGGCAGCACTCTGCATGCGGTACGTTAGTAAGGGCATTGCGAAACGATCCGTACCCATGCGAGACTCTGTGAGCGATGAACAACCAGTTCAGCGCACGGTAGGAGTGTGCGATGGGCGCGGACCGACTGTGGACCCTCAAGGAAACCGCCCGGTTTTTGGGTCTGCCCGAGACAACCCTTTACAACCTCATCTATCGAGGGACCGGCCCGCGATCGTTTAAGGTTGGCCGCTACCGTCGGTATGCGGAGGCTGATGTACGTGCATGGCTAGCGGAGCGCGCGTCAGATGCACCCCGACCACCCGCCCGCAGATAGACGACCGGGCGCCCCGTGAGGGGCGCCGGTCCCAACACACTCACCACAATGCCGCGTCAACCACGCGGATTCCCTTACCGCAATACCCGTAGGGAGTATATGACTTTATTTGACAATGGGCTGTCGGCACCGCCATGGCTGCGGGGGGACTCGGTGCTCGACCGCCCTCCGACCGGTGCCGAAGACAACACCGAAACGCAGTCTGCCGCTACGCACAGAGCTTACGCGGCGTGGAACGCGTACCAAAGGAAATTCGCACCCGACTTGTTCCACCCCGCACCCGATGACATGGACGACGTCGACCCGTGGGGGATCATCGTCGATGACGACGAAGTTCTCGAAGCCCGCGCCGACGCGGATGCGGCACTGGCCGGGAACCGCAACCCAATTCCGGCCGACGCAGGCGACGCGCCCGAGACCGTTTTCGAGCGGGCCGTCACAGGCTTGCTCGACGAGTTGCTAGATAGCGACGGGCTTGACCACATTCCGCGCCTGGAGCCGGTGATCGACGGGTTTCTGTACCGCGACACCCTCGCCCGCATCATCGGGCCGTCCGGACACATGAAATCCTTCGTCGCGCTCGACTTCGCTGGGCACGTCGGCGGCGGTCACGATTGGCGCGGCTTCCGCGTCGTCAAGGGTCCGGTCGTCTATCTCGTCGCCGAGGGTGGCGAGGGCATCCGCAAGCGGGTGCGTGCCTGGGAGCAGTACCACGGCCGCAAGATGGCCGGGGTGCGGTTCCTTCCGCGCCCCGTGCAGGCTGGCGACCAGGTGGCGTGGTCCGTGCTCGTGGAAGTGGCCAGGAGGATCGAACCGGCCCTGATCATCTTCGACACTCAGGCTCGCATCACGGTCGGCGTGGAGGAGAACAGCTCGAAGGAGATGGGCCTGGTCGTCGCGCGCATGGACGACCTGCGCGCCGCCACGAAGGCGTGCGTGGCGCTCATTCACCACCAAGGGTTGCAAGGCGACCACGGTCGTGGCAGCACGGCTGTGAAGGGCGCGATGCAGACCGAGCTCCGCGTGACCAAGAAGGGCAAGAAAGGCCCCGAGGCCCGTGTGATCGTGTCGAGCGACAAACAGAAGGACGACGAGGAACTCGACGACATCGCGTTCGGAATCCACGTGGTGAAGCTCGACGGCGAGGCGAAGGAGGACGGTTCGCCGGTCACCTCGGTCGTGCTCGTGCCCGCCGACCTACCTGCGGAGGGCCAAGAGTCCGCGACGGGCCGCAAGCCGATGGAGGGGCGCAAGGCCCGCGTCCGGGTGCTCGGCATCCTGCGCGCGGCCACGGTACCCATGACTGTCAAGGCGATCGGCGACGCGCTCGCAGCGCAGGATTTCGGGTCGCTTAAGACGCGAACTATCCAGAACGCTCTCAATGAGTTGTCAAACAAACAGCTCGCCGAGGTGGCCGGGGCGCACGGTTTCGGGCAGACGTGGCGCGCCACAGTCGGCGGCGACGGGAAAGCGGCGGCGTGATCATGCACGATATGTCGCCGACCTGCGCGCATGGCACGCATACGTGCCTGCGTGCGCACCCTGCGTGCGCCCACGTGAAGGCACGCACGCACGCACGTCTCTCTTTAGGAGAGACGTGCGTGCGTGGCCGGGGCGGTGACGCGGTGACCGCGACGGGCGGACGGACGGCCGTGGCGGCGGAGAACCCGTTCTCCGAGTCGGCAGGCGATTCGCTGATCATTTCCACGAGGCATTCGGTGATCGCCGGGCCGGACACGGAGATCTCGCCGACGACGCGGACCCTGATCATCCCGCCGACGCGGCACCGAAACGGGTTTGTCGGCACTATCCGGCGAGTCACGCCGGACATGATCGCGGCCGAGTTCCGCGAGCTCCTGAATCAAGGGTGGCTTGCAGAGCGATGACCGACCAAACCTGGACTGAGGCAGTCCACTCAGGTAGTTCCCTGCTGGAGCAGGACCAGGACAGACCTGTGTGGCTCGTCATCATCGAAGAACTCGTACTCGTACCCATAGTCCGACGCTTCGTCGTTAAGCTCGATGGCTCCGCAGGCGACGAGCACCGAATAGCGCTCGTCATCGCGGTGCGCAATCACGGTGCCAACGCGACCGCTGCCGTCCGGCAGCACGATGACGTCGCCGTCTTCGAGGCCAATGATCGTCGAGAAATGAGGTCCCTCGCGTCCGTCGTTCATGGTTCCAGCCTGCGGGATCTTGATCGCGAGTGCACGTGTTCGGCGCGGCGAATGGGCTGTGCGGGTTACGATCGACGAATTCAAGGCTTGGCGTGGGTGGTACGGCATGGTTTGGCGCGTCGCGGCAGGCGCGGCGAGGTTTGGTTCGGCGTAGACGGCTCGGCTAGCTATGGCAGGGCTGGCAGGGATACAAAGCGGGCGGCGGTTCCCACCCGGGGCCGCCGCCCGCCGTGCAGCAGACCACCCGCATGCAGACCCCGGATGTACCGAACGGTGGCCGACGCCGCTGGACGCGGTCAGGCGCAGTCAGGCGGGGTAAACTGACGTTACTTTCACCTTCCCGGTCTGGCCGCTGGCCGACCGCGGCTACCGGCACCGCCGATGCGCATGTGCGATTGCACCCGAGCGCCCTCACGCCCCTGCCGGACACGTCCCGCTGATCTCGTTGCGGGCGCGTGTCGAGGCGGGCGCGACCTGGGAATTCACCACCCCCAGGGAATAATCATGGTATCGACGCCACCCACCGAAGCGCTCGACGATCCCAACGTGCACGCCGCACGGGCCGAGCGCGGCGCGCTGGTCCACGAACTCGCCTTGGCCGTCATGGACGCGAGCGACGCATTCACGACGGCCCCCCGCTTGCTCCGAGAGATCCTAGAACAAGGATCATGGCGTGAATTTACAACAACGAGCGACGAAGTCATGCGGTACACCGTTTTCTCCGCATTCGTCACTGCTGAGTGGCCACGAGGTCTTGACACGAATGTGAGGACCCTGCGTCGCCTGATTGCCGACGACCCCACAGCGCTGAACCTGCTGGAGCGTGCGGTGCAGAACCCCGTGGGCACGAACCAACACAGCCAGGGTGGAATGATTCACTCCACGCTCACGCCTGCGGGGACACGTGACCGCGCAGATCAGCAACGCCGTCGCCTGCGCGAGCAGCACCCCGAAGTCTATTCGGATGTCCTGGCCGGACAACTCACCGTGAACCGCGCCGCCGTGAGTGCGGGCATTCGCCCCAAGCGCATATCAGTGAACGTAACCAGCCCTCATTCCGTCGCCACCACACTTCGGAAGAATATGCAGCCTAATGATTTCAACGAGCTGCTGAAATACGTGGTCACGGATGATCTCACACGTGCCGCCGCACAGCTCCACGCCAGGATGGACCGCGATGACCTGGGGCGATTTATCGATCTGCTGCTGGCCTACTACGGCGACCCGGACGGCGCGGCGCCGTCCATCACCGCCGGACGCGTCCCCCGACGCGACCCGGACGGTACGCGGGCGCCGGATGCGCCATGGTCCGAGTGACCCCCGGCCAAGCAGCCCATAGCGTGCCGCTACCCGACTGCCGGCTGGCCCTTGCCCCCTGGTCACCCCACCTGTGAAGGTGGCGCGCACCCCGGCCAAGCCCCCGGCGTACCACCCCGGCGGCCCCACCGCGGTCGCGGTGACCACCATGGGGCCTATCCGGAGGTGGTGCCGGTGGCGGAGCGAACGGCGTCTTTAGCGGGTACCGCACGGGGTGTCGTCCCGGCTGGACTCGCCGCGCTGAATGCCCCGTCGCGGCGAGGGGGCGACGGGCAGCGGCAGCACCGCGGCGTCCGGGTCGGGGGTGACGCGGGCACGGCGGCGTCCACCGCGCTCGGCGCCGCCGAAGTTGAACGCGGCGTTCAGGTGGTCGTCCTTGACGGTGTTGTTGAAGCTGGTCGAGTTGTCGGTCATCGGGGGCCTTCTCGGTCGCGGAGTACTGCTGTTCCACCATCGCCCCGGTCACGGTGAATGTGTTAATGCCAGTTACTAAGCGCGCGGTGACGACGGAGGGAGCCGAGCGGACGACGGTGACCGGCCGATAGGTAGGCGGCGATTAGGTCAACTCCGTGACCAGATTGTGCGGCAGGTCGGCCGCAACTTCGGAGGCGTACATGCCGATACGCTCGGACTGGAGGACGTCCACGGCTTCGCCACCGATCGTCATCACGTGACTCACCCTGCCACGGGCGCGGAGAAGAAGACCGTCAAGGGTGTCTGCTACTCGGCTGCCGCTCAGCGCATCCCATCGAAGGAAAACGGTCACTGCCGATCCAACGAGCACAAGATCCACGACCTGCGCACTGGCGTCCTGCTCGTCGATGGTTGGTGGGAAGACGACTCCCTGGCGTCGTCGTGCAGCGATTCGTGTGCTACACCATGCGTTGACCTCGCCTAGCGCTTTGTGATCGTTCGCGCTCGCAAGCCGTTCCGCAAGGTCGGCCAGTTCGAGCATGCCTACGAGATGACGGACTACGTCACGAAGCTGTGGTTCTTGGCCCTCCGTGAACGTTACCTTGAGGTTCACCATGCCGCCATGATCACCCGGTGGGTCTGGTGATGGCACAGTGGGGAGGCTGAACGGGTGAGGCCGGGTATCGCGCGGTGACCCCCCGACTGTGAGAAGCATCGCCGCACGGACCTAGCGGGATTCGGCCTCCGTTGTCGTGTCGCCGCCCCCTGATCCACCGTCCGTTGGCGCTGCTGCAACCAGCCGCGGATACGCGTCGGGCCAATGCTGGCGCACCTTCGCCTCGTCCCAACCGTGCTGGAGCCGGTTGTGCGCCCGGTTGGCGAGCGTTTCGAGGGAGTGCACTACTTCGGCCGGTAGCGGCTCGCCCCGACCTGCCAGGTAGCTGATGATCACGTTGGTTGACTTCGCCTCTTCCGGCGTCATGCGTGCCATGCCGGGCAGCGTAGCCACCGATCCCGACGGCGTCCCGCAGACGGGGAAGCGAGACGGACCCCGACCGGTCGAAGTGATCGACTGACGACCCGTCGGGCACGGACTCTAAACGCGTCCAGCCGACTCCAGGCGCCACGCAACGCACCCAGAGGCCCACCACTCTGAGTCTTGATATGGCTAAATATCGCGATCTAGAATGGGGTCATGACCGCCGACCCGACCTCCGACTCGACTTCCCTCGCCGCCGGATTCGCCGCGATGCAGAGCCGCACCCGGCCGCACGCCGCCCTCGAACCCGCCACCCCCGATCGCTCGGTGTCCGACCGGACCCGCGCGCGGATCGAGGCGGCGACCCCCGACAACACCCGGCGTGCGTATGTCCGCCAGCTCGACCGGTTCGAAACCTGGTGCGCCGAGACGGGCCGCACCCCGTACCCCGCCACGGCGGAGACCCTGGCCGAGTTCGTCAACCATCTGTGTGACCTCGACCTGGGGTCGAGCAGCATCGACCAGGCGATCACCGCGATTCGCACCCAACACCGGCTGACCGGCTTCAGAGGCCAGCCGGACACCGAGGCCGCGCGCCGGGTCCTGAAGACGCATCGGCGCGACCGGGCCGACCGGGGCGAGCGCACCCACAAGGCGCCGCCGGTTACGATCGAGCGGCTACGCGCCATGATCGACGCGACCCCGCACACCCTGATCGGCACGCGGGACGCCGCGCTCTTGGTGTTGGGCTTCACCCTGATGGGGCGCCGCTCGGAACTGGCCGCACTGCGGATCGAGGACGTGTCCGAGACGGACGACGGACTGATGATCTTGATCAGGTCGAGCAAAACCGACCAGGACGCGATCGGCGCCGAAATCGCCATCCCGCGCGGGGTGCACAGCGCCACCGACCCGGTCCGCGTCGTGCGCCGCTACCTCGACGCGCTCGCCGACCACGGCATCACCTCCGGCCCTCTGCTGCGGTCCGTGGACCGGCACGGCAACCTTGGAGCCTCGATCAGTCCGGACGGAATCGGCCGCGCCGTCCGCGCGGCAGCCGAACGCGCATGCCTGCCCGGAGCGGAGCTCTACAGCGCCCATGGGCTACGCGCAGGCGGAGCAACGTCCGCATATAAAGCAGGGGCGCCCGTGTCCGCGATTGCGGCTCAAGGGCGCTGGTCGGAGCGCTCGACTGCCGTGCTCGGATACATCAGGGCCGTAGACAAGTGGACGGATAACCCGATGCGTGGCGTCGGGCTCTGAACCCGGCGGCGTGACGACCGAGTCGGCCGGGCAGGCGGCCGAATGCCCGGTCGCCGATTAGTGAAGAGTTCGGCTCGTTCAAGCCTCTGGGTGGCCCGGCGGCAATTCCGGGCGACCCGCGACCAGCTCGCTGAAAAGGCGGCAGATCTCGGCGTCAACGTCCTGTGGCGACGTGGCCTCGACGGTGACAGTGGTCTTCGCGGCGGCATCGAGCCCCATCAACCTGGCCCGGCGTTCCTGGATTCTCAACAGCCGGTCAATCGCAGCCAGCGGCGGGCCGTCGTCCAATAGAACCTCGCCCGTCTCCGGATGGCGAGCAACCCTGCCGGACACGGACACATGCGGGCGCGCGTGGTGGACGACGCCCCATGCGACGCGCTCCATGGTCTCCAGCTTTTCCAACTCCAAGGCGCGGTACTCGTTGACTGCTGCGTCCAGCTCTCTGACGCGGGACTCCAGCGCGCGACTTGTATCGGTGTAAACGGTCTGTTCGGCGATGCCGAGTTCCCGAGCGATGGTGGGCACCGGGATAGCGGCGATGCGCATGCGCAGGACGCGCCCACGTCGTTCGGCGACGAGAGCTTGTTGTGCGGATGGTGCTGGCATGTCTGCTTCCTTATGCCTTCCGCGTCGGCGTTTTGGCTGTGGTGCCTTCCTGCCGAACCTTGTTTCGTTTGTCAACTACACGGTATGCGTTTGCGTATCGCTTTGTACTGCATGAACGCTGTCTTCAGAGTACCCCGCACGGGTATCATCGGCGTTGGAGTGCGTTGCGACGCACAGCGGCGTCGGAAGGGGTATCCGTGGACGACGTGTTGTTGACGGAACGTGAGGTCGCCGCCCGGTTTCGCTGCGGCGAGCGGGTCGTGCGCAAGATGATCAAATCTGGCCAGCTCCCGGCTGTGCGGCTTGGGGATCGGCTGGTCCGTATCCCGGTCGCTGCCGTGGATCAGTTGCTTGCCGTGCCCCCGATGGGGAGCACCGATGGCCAGGAGTAAGAGGGCTGAGAAGTCGGCGCGGGTGAGTTGCCTGCGAGGGTGCGGGAAGGGTCAGCGGGGCGCGGCGTTCTGCACACAGTGTGGCTCTGCGCTGCCGCCGGTGACCGGCAAGTCCGGCCGACCGGCGATCATTTTCAAAGCGGCTGTGCCGAGCCGCCCGATCGAGACGCATCCGCTCGCGGCTGACCTCTATGACGTGGACCCCGGCGTGCGAGAAGCGACGTGGCAGCACGTATATGGTCCGCTCGTGACGAAGAGCCGGTGATCTTGTGCTTGAGGTGACCCATGAAGGCCGCGCCGAGGTCGAGAAGCGTCGGCGTCGAAGCAAGCCGGAACCGGCCGACGACGGCGGGACGCCGTTGCATGCTCAAGCCTCTGCCAGTCACGACGCGCAAGGGAAGTCGGCCGGGCCGCTCGCCGATTCGCTCGCGGCACACTGTGTTGCCCCAATGCCGGAGCCGTACGCCGTGATCAACACCGGCCAGGGCGCCGACCACCCGGAAACGTCGGTGTCGCGGCCGGGCTCTGTGGCTGTCGCGCACATGGATTTGAACGCGTCGCGGTTCGTCCCGGCCAAACCGTTCGACGTGTCGGCGGTGCCGGTTCAGCGGCCGTTCGACACCGCGCCGACCAGTGCCGGTGATGCCGCGTGACCGCCGATCCGTTGGCCGCGCTCCCCCCGGAGCTGCGCACCCTGTTTAGCGAGTTTTTGCAGTCAGCTGATTTCCATGTGCTGAAACTCCGGTCTGAAGCGCTCGCGCTCCAGCAGCAGGCCGCGCAGCTACTCGACCAAGCCGACCGCGTGGAACACGTCGCCGAGCTGCGTGCCATCGCCGAGCAAGCGACCGCGCGTGCCGACCGGCTCACCGAAGTGGTGGACGACGCGGAGCGCGCCCTCGCGGTGGCGATCAAGAACGAGCGCGCCGCCGACGATCGGTTCCGGGCCGCCGCAGACAACCATCGTCGGGTCGCCGAGCAAGAACGCGCCGCACAGCGTGATCACGCTGACCCGAGTGTTCAGACGGACTTGCTGCTCCGCGCCAGAGCGGCGGCCGATGTCGAGGCGCGGCAGCAGGCGGCACTCGAAGGCGCCCACGCTGCCCGGCTCCAAGCCGAATCGGTGCTCGTCGACACCCGCGCCAAGCTGGCCGCCGCTGAGGAGACCGAGCGGGTGGCACTGGCTGCCGTGAAGCACTCGGCGGCGCCGACCAGCGCATTCACTGCCGCATTCGACGGCTTGCGCCGCACACTTTTGGGGCAGCGGGTGGACGAACCGGCGGCGGCGATCACGACGGAGCTGGTCTCGATCTTGGCGAACAAGACGGGTGTGGCCGTGAGGATCGCTGCCGACGAACGGCGCCGCATCGAGGCCGAGGAACGCCAACGGCTGGCCGCGCGGGTCTTGCCGCAACCGGGCCACGCGCTGCGCCCGACGGACCCGGGAACCGTATTCATGCCGGTGCCGCCACGCGTCGGCTGACATGGACGCCGTGGGCGGGTTGGCTGCCACGTCCACGGTGACGCGCGCGTTCTCCAGCCGCGCGGCACGGCCCCACCGGTGCGCGTCCCGGTGGGGCCGGTCGAATTGAAGGGACAGAGCAGGTGAGCGTGGTCGAGACCTTGGCGGCGTCGCCGATGGAGACTGATCCGGACCGGCGCGGCGCCCAGGTGCTGCTCGCGGTGGCGCGGCATCTGCGACCCAATGCTGACCTCGCCGACCTTGTCGTCTGAACGCCCCCGGCCGGTGGGGGAGGTATGCGGCGGCCGGGGGCGTATCCTGTCGTGGCGTGTCCGCCGTGGCGGATGCTCTGCGACAGGGTCTCAGCGGCGGGCGTGTCGCCCGCTCGACACTTGAAGTCGCTCTAACCCGATGATCACGCGACGCAACAACTCCGCATCAGGGTTCGATGGTGTCGGCATCCATGGGAACGGAAGGCACGGAGGCTCGACCAGGTGCGCCAGCTCAGACCATGGGCGCATCATCGTGCCCTGATGGTTAGGCGACACCCCACGACGGGGCACCAGGCAATGAGGCGTAGCAGGCGCGGCACGCGGAACGCCCGCTCCCACATGTGTATTGACCAGCCACTAACGCCCAACGCGGCCCCAACCTGCGGTTGCGTTAACCCTTTCGCTTCCCGCGCTTCTGCCAACGCCCGCATGAGGCGACGGATGTGGAATGCGTCGAACAGCTCATCCGCACGGGGCACCAGCACTGTGTCCGAAGAGAAACCCGTCACGTCCACGGCGTATCCCAATGCCTCACACCAGCGGACGAAGTTGCACAGGCCAGGGGTGTCTTTGCCGGTTTCCCAACTGCCGATCGCCAACGCCGACACCCCAAGCGCAGGACCAAACACCTCCTGCGAAACCCGTAATCGACGCCTCGCTGCCCGTAGCTGGGCGGTAAACGTCTCCAATTCGGCTTGTTCGTCAACCACGTGCGGTGACCCGTTCACCGAGGTCAGCAGAACGCTCTGCCAGTAGTGCGGCAGCAAGGTCAGCCAGGGCACGCAGAGCAGCCTCAGGCAGAGGCTCACGGCCCCGACGTCGCCGGTCCAACCAAATGGCCAACACGTCGGCGCCGCACTCCACTCCGAGGGGTTCTAGCGCGGCTGCAAGGGCTGTGTGGGCAAGCTCCAATGTCATCGCCCGGCGGGCGTCAATGCGGTAGTACTCAGACATAGACGTAGCCCGGCACCGCGACGTAGCCCCACCTCGCCGTGCGGCGGGAGGCGATCTCCGCGCCGTCGCGCACCTCGACCGGACCCGGGACACGTTCCAAGGTGATCCGCCACGTCTCTCGGCTCCACCCGCGCCCGGCATCGTCGAGGGCACACTCGACGTCCCGGTCTGTGCTGCCCCAGGCGAGCACGCGGACGGGAACGCGCGGAGGGGCTTCGGCTGCGGTTGTGGTGCTGGCCATGCGTGTTCCTCCGGTCGCTAACCGTCGTCATCCGCACGGTAGGTTTCCGGAGCAACTCCGGGCTACTTTGTTGCTTACTGTTGCTCGAATTCGGAGAGGGCGCTGCGGATCAGAGCGCGGGCGTCATCGCCGTACACCGCCACGCGGGAGTAGTGGTCGAAGACCCGCGCATACACCGCGATCTCGCTCGGCTGGGACATCCTGATCGCGGCGGAGTAGGTCTCCGTCTCGGCGAGATCGTCATCCATGATCCAGAACTCGCACAGCGGCATGTACTGCCGCGCCTTCGCCGGGACGATCCCGAGGTGCACGCGGGTGAGCCGGGACGCTTCGAGCAGGTACTCCAGTTGCTCCCGCATCACCTCCGGTGGCGCCATGGCGGTGCGGAGCGCGGCCTCGCAGACCACGAAATGGAACATCCGGTCGCCGGAGCGGATCAATTGGCCTCGCTGCATGCGGACCTCGACGGTCTGTTCCACGTTGGCGGGGGTCTGGGTCATCTCGGAGAACTCGGTCAGTCGCACCGTGGCATAAGCCTTGGTCTGAAGGACCCCCGGCACCATGAACATGGTGAACACGCGGTGACGGCGGGCGACGGCCTCGTTTTCCAGGAATTCGCGCTGATACCTGGCGGTACCCGCTCGCATCAGGCGTTTGAGTTCGACGTACATTTTCTCGATGCCGCGAGCAGTCGCGACCAGGTCGGGAAGCTGGGCCTGCGCGCGGCAGTGCAGGCACCACAGCTCCAAGTCGCCCTCAGACGGTGCGGTGGTGCCGTGTTCGAGCTTGGAGACCTTGGTGAAGTGCCATCCGCACAGGTCGGCCAGTTGCCGCCCGGTCAGCCGGGCATCCTTGCGTATGTCGCGCAGCCGGTTGCCGAGAGCTTCGCGGGCGGCCTGGACCGAGGTGGACATGGCGTCAGGATGGCTTGTACTCGCCGTGCGGGGTAGCCAGCCCCCACACGGACTCGAAGGCGCTCGTGCACAGCTCCGCGACGTGTGGGTCATCGGTCAGCTCATTGCCGAGCCAGCCGCCGTCTCCGGTGAAGTGGTTGAACAACACGGTCTTGCCATCGAAGATCCAATAGTCATTGCCTGGCAGCGCGAGCCCAGAGGCGCGCACTCGGGGCAGCCAGCGGACCTCCTCGCCCGCCGCAATGTTCTGGGGCGTGCCCTCGTACTCGAATCGGACGTACTCGCCGATCGGTTCGGAGACGATCCGAGCCCGGCGCAGGCGCACACCGCGCGCCTTGGTCGCCCGCATCAGGTCCAGCCAGCCGCGCTTGCTCTCGGCGTCCTCCTCCGGCCCGAACTTCCCGGCGCGCCACCTGGCGATGTCGGCCAGCTCCTCGGCCACCGCATAGTGGTCGCGCATCTCAAGGTGCGATGCGGACTCGTGGCACTCGTTAAACAGCCGCGCCCAGTCCTCAGCGCTCAGCGTCAGCATCGGCGCCCTCCTTCGGCAGGTACTTCCAGAGAGACGCGGGCACCCTGACCACGGTCTCACCCTCCGGGATCTTCATCTGCGCCAGGTCCCCCGGCTCGCTGACCAGGTAGCCCTGCACGATGTAGTCGCCGCTCTCCTCATCCCGATACAGCCGGGGCGATCCACCCTGACCCGTGTCTCCGCCGACGAACGATATCCGCATGATCGTCCTTCCCGTCTTCAGGTTGCACGAACTTGCTCGGTCTCAGGGATGATCCACCCGGGCAGTAACAGGGGTCAACGGTGCACAGATGACAATGGCTCCCCCGGGGCGCGCCCGGGGGAGCCATTGCCTACCTCACCTCACGCGGGTACGGGTACTCCGTTCGCGTGCCCGGCCAGGGGTACCTGCCCGGCCAAGTGGTCACGGAGCTGCTGAGCTTTGGCCTGGCCGATGCGCAGGTCTGCGCGCAGTCGGCTGACTCCGGCCGGTCGGCCCGTCTCGGCTATTGCGGCGGCGTTGACCTGCTGCGCGGCGCCTAGAAGCGTCTCCCACCCGTCGGCGGCGTCGGGCAACTTCTGGCGGCTCTTGGCGCCGTCCCGCACCGCGCGCATACCCCTGGCGCCCGTGGACGGCGTGTCGGGTACCCGATCCGATTCGGACTTGTCGCTGACCGCGCTCGATTCGACCCCGCCGACTGATTCGGGTACGGCGGCCGACGTCACGAGTATGTCGGCCTCGGCGGCCTCGGGCATGGCACCCCTGAGCACAGCCAAGTGCGCTACTACCGCGAGAGCGATCGGGGATGTACCCCCGGCGCCGATCACCAGCCACACCCCGGGGCGTAGGTAGCCCGCCTCGGCCATGTGGAAGATGCCGTTCCCGAGCAGGGACACCGCGATGGCGCCGAACGCGACGGACCGGGCGAACCTGCGAGCCTTGTCGGTGGGGGTGTCCGGGGACAGCCACACCCGGGTGGCTACGGCGGCGGTCGCGTCCACGGTGATCGGCAGCAGTGGGGACGTGGCGCGCGACCACCCGGCGGCCAGCGCCGCGCCGTAGAGCGCGCCGAAACTGGAGACTGCGGCGGCCAGGGCCACGACCGCCAGGCCGAGGAACACCAACGGATCACGGCGGCCGGTCACGACATCTCTCCGGCTGTGAAGGCAAGCCAAGCGGTCCCGGCGAACGCCACCGCGACCGTGAGGATTGCAAGGATCGTCTCGGTCCGGCGGGGAGGCACCTCGCCTCCCTTGGGTAGGTCCGTGAGGCGCAATGCCCCGGAGACGACGAGGTACGTCGGCCCGGCGTAGAGCAGAATCAGGGAGATCACTGCCGGATGCCCCCGTTCGCCCTGGTCACCGAACCGGCGTTGAGCCGGGTCATGGCGCCAGGCTGGCCGGTCTCGTGCGCTTGGTTGCGGATGTGCTGCGCGGCGGCGCGCGCGTCGGCTTCGGTTTCGAACGGGCCGGTCGGTGGAGTGTGGTTCATGGTGTTGTCTCCCTGGTGTGGGCCGCCGCCGGGCAGGGCACCCCAGGGCACACTCAGGGCACATGGCGATGAGAATCCGCCACAAACGCTGAGAAGTGTTGGGAAGTGTTTCTGCACGTCAGACGACCTTTCGTCATGATCGTGCAGGTCAGAAAGCTAGTTGTGCCGGTACACGAATTACCGCTGAACCACCGGGCTGCTGGGTTACCCGACGCGGTAGAGGCGGTAGCCGAGGTTGTCGCCCGCGCTGAACGTCGCGGTGACGTCCGCGGGCAGGTTCTCACCGGGGCCGAGCAGGATCCATTTCACGTCGTACCGGGTCAGCAGGTCGGCGTGGGCGGCGGGCGTCGCGTCGGAGGCGAAGAACCGGGCGACCGCGTCCCTGCGCGAGGTCCACAGGCTGAACGGGAAGTCCGGCAGGATCCACGGGCTCGCCACGCCGTAGCCGCCGTGCGCGGCGACCATGTCCTGTGCCGTGGGCCGATCGGCCAATACGACATCGCCGCGCTTGACGTGCGCGCCGAGCCAGTCGAGCGTCGGCAGCGGATCCTTCTTCTGGCTGGTGTCGACGATCCGGCTCGCGCTGCTCTTAAGGGAGCTCGGGACCACGTAAAGCAGCGCGCTGGACTGCACCCAAACGCCGGCGGCTGTGATCAGTGCGATCGGCACGTCCCACGCGACACGTAGCCGCGGGGTCCGTGCTTCGGCGGCCGCGATGGCGAGGGCGACCTGCGCAGCGAGCATCGCCATCGGCCAACTGCGGCCGTAGGACCAATGCCCGGAGACCGCACCGTAAGCGACTATCGCGCCCGTCCCCAGGAACAGCAGCACCAGCTGATCGGTCTTGTCGCGCAGGAATCGCAGCGCCAGGGCGATCAGCGCGAGCAGGCCGAATCCGTACCATGCCGTCGCGTGGCGGTAGAGGGCGTGGTGCTGGCCGTCGAGGGCTGAGAGCTGGTCGACCTGCGTGATGTTCCAAAGGTGGTAGTACGGCCAGGCGGCGATGACGATAAGGCACACGGCTGCGCCGACGTAGAACGGGGCCCCGACCGTTAAGACGCGCCGATACGAAGCCCCTCGGCTGGCGTCTGCGTCGGGCTTCTCTATGTTCGATTCCGCATTCGCCTGGGTGCCGCGCAGGATCGTGCCCCGCCGCGCGATAAGGCATGCGACAACGCCGATGAGCGTGCCGATCGCGGTGAACTGGTGGGACAGTGCGATCACGCCGAGCAGAAACCCAAGCGCGATCGCCCGCCGCATCCGCAGTGGCTTAGCCGCGAGCGACGCCCAGAGGTGCAGCGTGAGTGCAGTGGCGAAGGTGCTGGGGTAGGCAACCGTGTCGGCGAAGGACACCAGCGAGAGGAAGCCGCTCCACGCGATGACCGTCGTGCCCCACCAGAACAAGAGACCGACCAGGGCGAGCGGCGGAGCCCAGCGCGCCGGGCTCAGCGATCTGACGAACCGGAACAGGCCGGTGAGCAGCAGCCCGACGTTCACGATCGCGGCGAACTTGTAGAGCGAGAGCGCCGACGCCCCCGTCGCCTTGCCGATCAGCATCAGCACGACCGTGTACGGCGTGTAGTAGGCGCTCGTCCCACCGATCGCGAGGACCGGATCGCCGGGATGCAGGGGGTTCGTGAGCAACCTGCCGAGCACGGCCATGTGCAGCGCGAAATCCGACTCCCACGGCAGGCGCAGGCGGACCACGAGGAAGTACAGGCCGACGAGGCCCCCCACCACCAGCGACGGTGCCTCGGCTCGCGCGAAGCCCGGCAGATCGGTCGAGCGTGGGCGCTCGTCAGCCGTCTCATACATGCTCGTCGGGAGCAGTCTCGTCACCCGGGAACCCTATCGCCGGAACATGAGGTGGACATGCGGCGAATGCGGGGCAGTGCGAAAACGTCTTCGACACGACGAGCCCTTATCATGGCAGCGCCATGTCTCGAACCACAGTGCCTCGAACCACGGTCACGCAGTCGGACGACGTCCGACGCGAAAGCGCTCGCGGCGCGGTCACAGGTCTCGCCGCCCGGCTGCGCTCCGCGCCCCGCCGCTCGACGGCGGTGGCCGCGGGCTACCTTTACACGGCCGTGCACGGTCTGTTTATGGCGGTCGTCTTATCGTTCCTCGCCGCGTATAAGGGGATGTCGCCGTCTAAGGCGCTCGACCGGTGGGACGGGCTGATCTACGTCCGCATCGCCGGGCATGGCTACGAGCACAAGTTCGTCCTACTGCCGAGCGGCAAGCCCGCGCGTATGGATATCGCGTTCTTTCCGCTCTACCCGTACCTCATGCGCAGCGTCTCGGAGGTCACGCGGCTGCCCTATGAGGCGTCCGGCGTGCTGATCAGCGTGCTCGCCGGGATCGCGGCGGCCGTCGGCCTGGCCGTCCTGGTGGAACCGCGCCTCGGCCGGCGCGCGGCGCTGCTGTCCGTCGTCCTGTGGGCCGTCGGCGTGGACGCGATGATCGAGTCGATGGTCTACGTGCAGACGCTCATCGCGGCGCTGGCCGTCTGGACGGTCATCGCCCTGGTCCGGGGCCGTCGCCTGGTCGCGACAGTCCTGGTCATCCTCGCCGGGCTCTGCCATTCCACCGCCGCGGCTCTCGTGCTGACCGTGATGGCGGCGGCCACGCTCGAACTCGTCCGCATCGGTCGCGGGCGAGCGCCGGGCGGACTGCGCGCCACTGCGGGGGCGGTCGGCATGCTGGTCGCCGCACCGCTGGGCATCATCGGATACTGGGCGTTCCTCGCGCTGCGCTTCCACCGCTGGGACGCCTGGTTCTACGCCGAATCCGCCCCAGGGTGGAACTCAAAGGTCGATCTCGGGAAGTACAGCCTGAAGACCCTGGTGAGCCAGATCGACGGCTCGGACTTCGGGCACGGCAGGGTCACCGAGGCGCATCTGATCGCCACGCTCTGGATCGTGCCCGCCATCCTCATCGGACTCTTCCTGCTGCGCGATCTGGTGCGCGACCGCCGACTGCCCTGGCAGCTGACCGTGCTGACGCTCGCCGCACTCGCGCTGCCGCTGCTGGACTCAGGTCCCTGGGCGAGCAAGCCGCGCTTCCTCATCCCTGCGGTCGGGCTTGTCGTCCCGCCGGCGATCTGGCTGGCCAGACGGTCGACGCGGGTGCAGACGGCGGCCGTTGCCGTGGTCTGCGCGATTTCCGTGCTCTCCAGCGCGTATCTCATCGGTGTCGCGCCGGTCGCTCCGTAGCGTTGCAATCCCTTACTCCCGTAGTCCCACGGTTCCGTGACTCGTCCGTGAGGATGACGTAAAGAACCCCCGCCGGAGGGATCCGCCGGACGGCACGCGGTGGTGTGATGCTCGGGTAGACAAATCAGCACGCGATCGGGATCGGGGAGTCACGCACGATGTCGTCCGAGCAGAGCAGCCAGTTGTCGTCCGAGGAGAGCGGAAACGCTACCGCAGGTTCAGGCAAGCCGGGCCGCAGCGCTCCGCCGTCCGCGTTCCGGCGCGGTTCGGTGCGCGCCCTCGCGCCCGTCTCGGTGATCGCGATCGTGGCAGCGGGGGCCGCGATCGCCCCGAACATCGCCTCGGCCGCACCCGCTCTCCCGCAGATAACCGCGCAGAAGCTGCTGACCAAGGCGATGCAGTCGAAGGTCGACGCCTTCTCCGGCACCGTCTCGCTGACCACGAATCTCGGCCTGCCCGCGCTGCCGGACGTCTCCGGCCGGGCGAACCCGCTTTCGCTGCTCAGCGGAACCCACATCCTCCAGGTCGCCGCCGACGGGCCGCAGAAGCAGCGGATAGCCCTGCTCGACACGATGGCGGAGTACGACGTCGTCCACAACGGCAAGGACGTCTGGCTCTACGACAGCCAGCAGAACTCGGTCAGCCACGCCACCTCCCAGGGAACCGGGACGATGCGTGACCACTCCGGCAAGACGAACGACGCGCCTGAGCAGGGGGTGCCGCTGACGCCGCAGCAAGCGGCCCAGCAGCTCCTCTCGGCCGTGTCGCCGACCACGAACATCGCCGTGGACCAGACCCTCTCGGTCGCCCACCGCGCCGCGTACGTCCTGGTCGTCACGCCCAAGGAGAAGGGCTCGCTGATCGGCAGGGTCGAGGTCGCGATCGACGCGCAGAACGGCGCGCCGCTCCAGGTCGCCGTGTACCCCACCGGGTCGAACACCGCCGCGTTCGAGATCGGGTTCACCTCCGTCTCGTTCTCCGCGCCGCCCGCCTCGCGCTTCGACTTCACCCCGCCCAAGGGGTCGACGGTCAGCCCGATGACCGGCAACGGCGCGCAGACGAAGTCGGACCTGCCGACCGGCGCGAGCCTGGACCCGCAGGTGCTCGGCCAGGACTGGCTCAGCGTGGTGGAGCTGCACGGCATCGACCTGAACCAGCTTCGGTCGGCGGCCTCGTCCGCGAACGGCCAGGACAACGGCGGCGACAACAACGCCACCGGCCTGTTCAACGGCAATGCGTCGAGTTACCTTGACGCCCTGCTCGGCGCCGGGACCAATGTCAGCGGCGGGTTCGGCAGCGGGAAGCTCTACACCACCAACTTCCTGTCCGTGCTGATCACGAACGACGGCCGGCTCTTCGTCGGGTCGGTCACCCCGTCGGTGCTCGAGGCCGCCGCGTCCGCGCAGGGTACGAAGTAGGCCCGGCGAGAATAGGTACGGGGAGATGACTACAGCGATCGCCACCCGCGGCCTGTCCAAGCGGTACCGCGGCGGACAGCTCGCGGTGGACGGCCTCGACCTGGAGGTGCCCGCGGGAGCCGTGTTCGGCTTCCTCGGGCCCAACGGGTCGGGCAAGACCACCACCATCCGGATGCTGATGGCACTGATCTCGCCGACGGCGGGCGAGGTGGACATCTTCGGCGAGGCGATGCCCTCGGCCTCGACCCGGGTGCTGCCGAAGGTCGGCGCGTTGATCGAGGGCCCGGCGCACTATCCGTACCTGACCGGGGCGCAGAACCTGGAGCGGTACGACGCGGCCGACCGGTCCGCAGACCCTCGCACCCGCGGCGCACGGATCGGCACGGCGCTGGAGCGGGTGGGCCTGAGCAACGCGGCAGACAAGAAGGCAAAGGCCTACTCGCTCGGCATGAAGCAGCGGCTCGGCCTAGCCGCGGCGCTGCTCCAGCCGAGGCAGTTGCTGGTGCTTGACGAGCCGACCAACGGCCTCGACCCGCAGGGCATGCGCGAGATCAGGTCGCTGATCAAGGCGCTCGCCGCGGACGGCACGACGGTCTTCCTCTCCTCGCACCTGTTGGACGAGATCGAGCAGGTCTGCACGCACGCGGCGGTGATGAGCCGGGGTCGGCTGGTCATCCAGGGCACGGTCGCGCAGCTCGGTGCGGGGTTGCGCGCACGGCTCGCGGTGACCACCCCGGACGGCGAGGCGGCCGCGAAGGTGCTGCGGGCGACCGACGCGGCGGACGTTCAGATCGACGGCCAGCGGGTGCACTGCGACGCGGACGGCCTGGAGCCGGACGCGGTCTGCGCCGCGCTGGTCGGCGCCGGGGTGCGGGTGTTCGGGTTCGGAGTCGAGCGGCCCTCGCTGGAGGACGCGTTCGTGGCGCTCACCGGGGAGGGCTTCGATGTCGCAGAGTAGCGTCACCGCGCAGGACGCGGGCGCGCAGGAGACGGGCACCGTGACAGGTGCCGCGGCGGTCGCCGAGGGCGGCGCGGGCGCGCAGGCTGTGCCCGCAGATACATTGGCGGCGAGCGGCCGCCCCAGCCCCGTCTCGCTCACCGCGCTGCGCGGCGGCCTCGCCTACAACGAGCTGGTCACGATGTTCCGCCGCTGGCGCAACATCGCGCTGCTGGCGTCGCTGGCGCTGATCCCGATCGCCCTCGGCATCGCGATCAAGCTGACCACGGCGCACCGCGGCGGCGGCGGGTTCATCGAGCAGGTCTCGAACAACGGGCTGTTCCTGGTGTTCACCGCGCTCACCCTGACCCTGCCGATCTTCCTGCCGCTGGCGATCGGCGTGGTGGCCGGGGACGCCGTCTCCGGCGAGGCCAACCAGGGCACCCTGCGCTACCTGCTCGTCGCGCCGGTCGGCCGCAACCGGCTGCTCGCGGTCAAGGGCGGCGCGCTGGTGGTGTTCTGCCTGGTCGCGTCGTTCACCGTGGCGGTGTCGGCGTTCGTGGTCGGGCTGATCCTCTTCCCGACCGGGAATGTGACCCTGCTGTCCGGGGACACCATCTCGTTCGGCGCCGCGCTGGTGAAGGCGCTGCTGATCACGGTGCTGGTGGCGGCGTCGCTGCTCGGCCTGGCGGCGATCGGCCTGTTCGTGTCCACCCTCACGGACACCCCTATTGCGGCGATGGCGGTCACCGTCGGCCTGACCGTCCTGTCCGGCATCCTGCAGTCGATCCCGCAGCTCTCGGCGATCCAGCCCTGGCTGTTCACCGACCAGTGGACGTCGTTCGCCGACCTGCTGCGCGATCCGGTCTACACCCCGAACATCATCCACAACCTGTTGATCCAGGGGCTGTACGTGGCGGTGTTCGGCTCGGCGGCGTGGGCCCGGCTGACCTCCCGCGACGTGCTCGCCTGACCGGCCGACCGCCGATGCTGCCACGCGTGCTGCTAAACCGTCGCGACACGCCCGACCGGGACGATCTCGACGCCGAGCGGGAACAGCGTGATCGGGATGATCTTGAACGAGGCCAGGCCCAGCGGGATGCCGATGATCGTCAGGCAGAACGCCACGCCCATCACCACGTGCGCGACCGCCAGCCACCAGCCGGCCAGCAGCAGCCACAGGACGGTGCCGATCGCGGATCCGACCCCGGCGTCCCGGCGCACCTCGATGGTGCGGCCGAACGGCCACAGGACGAAGTTCGCGATCCGGAAGCAGGCGATCCCGAACGGGATGCCGATGATCGTGACGAAGCAGATCAGCCCGACCAGCGCGTAGCCGATCGCCATCCAGAAGCCGGCGAAGACCAGCCATATGACGTTGAGAACAGTCCTCATGTCATCCTCCCTACCTCACGCCGGCCATTCTCTCGAGCCGGGCGATCCGTTCGGCCATCGGCGGGTGTGTGGAGAACAAGCGCGCCGAACCGCGGGCCCGGCAGCCGAACGGATAGGCGATCATCAGGTGGCTCGTGGTGACCAGCTCGGGCTCACGCGGCAGCGGCAGGCGGGCCGCGGCGTACTCCAGCTTGCGCAGCGCCGAGGCCAGGGCCAGCGGGTCGCCGGTCAGCCGGGCCCCGAAGGCGTCCGCCTGGAACTCGCGCGAGCGGCTGATCGACAGCTGGATGAGGGTGGCCGCGAGCGGGCCCAGGAACATCACCATGACCAGGCCGATCAGCCCGGGATCCTCGTCCGCCTCCCGGCCGATCGGGATGAGCCAGGCCAGGTTGACCGACCACATGATCACCGCGGCCAGCGCCCCGGCCACGGAGGACAACAGGATGTCCCGGTTGTACACGTGCGCCAGCTCGTGGCCGAGCACGCTGCGCAGCTCGCGCTCGTCGAGCAGGCGCAGGATGCCCGTGGTGCAGCAGACGGAGGCGTTGCGCGGGTTGCGGCCGGTGGCGAAGGCGTTGGGTGACTCGGTGGGCGAGACGTACAGGCGAGGCATGGGCTGGCGGGCCGAGGTCGCCAGCTCGCGCACCACCCGGTACAGGCCCGGGGCCTGCGGTTCGCTGAGCGGCTGGGCCCGCATCGCGCGCAGGGCGAGGCGGTCACAGGAGTAGAAGGCGAAGACGTTGGTCCCCAGCGCGATCAACACCGCGAGCATGCAGCCCATACGCCCGTCCAACAGCGCGCCGACCGTGACGATCAGCGCGCCGAGGACCCCGAGCAGCAGGGCCGTCTTCGCGTTGTTGTGGTGCTGGTGGAAAGTCATCGCCGTTGTGTATCCGTCACGTCCCGATACGTCACATCCAGCCCAACGACCGGACGATCACTGCGGTTCCCGAAGTACTTGGCCAGACCTTCAGCCTGGCCGGTACCCGGTACTCAGCGCAGGGTCAGCGCGTCCAGGGCGGGGTTGGGCCAGAGCGAGAAGACCACGGCGAGGACGAGGGCGATCGCCACCGCAAGACGCGGCGCGATCGGCAGCGGGATCGGGCGGATCACCGTCCCCGCGCCCCCTCCCTCAGCGCCGCTTCCTACGACGCCGCCGAGCGCGGCGGCGGTTTCCGGTCCGCCCGCCGGAATGGACGCCACAGTCGGGCCGGCGAACAGCAGGGCAGCCCACCGCAGGTAGTAGTACAAGGCGATGACCACGTTCACCGCCATGATCGCGGCGAGCCAGACGAGGTTGCCCGAAACGGCCGCCTTGAACACCGCGACCTTGGCGAACAGGCCCATCACGCCGGGCGGCAGGCCGGCCAGGCACAGCAGGAAGAAGGCCATCGGCAGGGCGAGCTGCGGGTTGTCGCGGTACAGCCCCCGGTAGCGGGAGAGCTGTCCGCCGGAACCGTCCGTCGCCAGCGTGCTGACCACGCCGAAGGCGCCCAGGTTCATGACGGTGTACAGCACGAGGTAGGCCACCGACGCGCCGACCGCCGGGCCGAGAGCGTTCGCCGAGACGATCGCCGTCGTCGAGTACGGCGCCCCGTCCCACGAGGTCACGGCAAGCGGCACGAGCACGTACCCTGCCTGCGCGACCGTGGACCAGGCCAGCAGCCGCACCGCGGAGCGCTGCCTGAGCGCGATCATGTTGCCTACGCTCATCGTCACCGCGGCGAGAACGGCGATGAGCGTGGCGACCGAGGGCAGGTAGCTGCGGAACGCGATCTCGACGGTCAGAATCAGCCCAGCGAACCCTGCGGCCTTCGACACGACCGACAGATATGCGGCGACCGGGACCGGGGCGCCCGCGTACACCTCAGGCGTCCAGAAGTGGAAGGGCACCGCGGAGATCTTGAAGCCGAAGCCGACGAGGGTAAGCACCGCGGCGACTGCGAATACGGGGGCGTGGAAGCCCGTCGCCGCCATCGTCCGCTGGATCCCGGCGAAGTACACCGACCCGGTCGTGCCGTAGACCAGTGAGATGCCGAAGAGCATGATCGCCGTGGAGGCGACCGACATCAGGAAGAACTTCAGCGCCGCCTCTCCCCCGGCCCGGCGGCCGAAGCCGACCAGCGCGAAGGCGGGCAGCGACAGGGTCTCCAGCGCGACGGTCACCGAGACGAAGTCGCGCGCGGCGACGAGGACCAGCGCCCCGGTCAGCGAGCTGAGCAGGAGGAAGTGATACTCGCCGAAGGGGACGTCGTACTTGCGCGGCGCCATCAGCACGACCAGCAGGGTGGCCGCGAGCGCCAGCGTCTGCAGCGTCAGCGAGAGGTTGTCCACCGAGTACGAGCACAGCCCGATGCGTGCCGAGGCCGCGCCGTTGAGGCAGAACGTCTGCCGGGGTTGCGAGGTGCGCTCTGCCCAGAGCACGGTCTGCGCGACGAGCGCCGCGACCAGGATCCCGGCAGCCCCCCACGACAGCAGCGGCCGGTCGATGTCGTCCAGGAAGAGGTCCGCGACGAGCAGGATCAGCGCGCCGCCGGCGACGATGAGGACCGGCAGGATCGCGGTGAAGTCGATCGACTGGATGGCGGCGGACATGGCTAGCGGGCCCCTCCCAGCAGGTTGTGGACGGCCGGGTCGGCCAGCGCCAGGATCACCGCGGGCCAGAGCCCGGCCACCAGGGTGAGCCCGGCCAGCGGCGTCCAGCTGATCAGCTCACGCGGCGTCAGATCCGGCACCTGCGCGTAGTGCAGGTCCGGGACGGCGTCGCCCGGCAGGCCCATGCACAGGCGCCGCACGACCATCAGAAGATATGCCGCGGTGAGGACCATCCCGAGCCCCGCGAACACCAGCAGCAGGTGGAACCCGGCGCCCGGCAGCCCGTTCGCGGGTTTCACCGCGCCGATCATCGCATAAGCCTCGCCCCAGAACCCGGCCAGGCCCGGCAGTCCGAGCGAGGCCATCGCGGCGAAGGCGATCAGCACGCCGAAGCGGCGGGCGCGTTCGTAGAGCCCGCGGCCGAGCGCGTACAGCTCCGTGGTGCCCGTGCGCTCCTTGAACCCGCCCGCGATGAAGAACAGCAGACCGGTGATCAGGCCGTGCGCGACCGAGGCGAACAGCGCGCCGTCGATGCCGATCCGGGTCAGCGTCGCGATGCCGAGCAGCACGAAGCCCATGTGCCCGACCGACGAATAAGCCACCAAGCGCTTGAAGTCGCCACCGCGCCTTACCTGTGCCATGCACGCCAGTGCGCCGTAGACGATGCCGACGGTCCCAAAGGCACCGAGCGCCATGGCGTAGTGGTGCGCGCCTTCAGGCACCATTCCGACGCCGATCCGGATGAAGCCGTAGGTGCCCATCTTCAGCAACACGCCGGCGAGCAGGACCGAACCGGTGGTCGGCGCGGAGGTGTGCGCGTCGGGGAGCCAGGTGTGCAGCGGCCACATCGGGGTCTTGACCGCGAAGCCGAGGCCGACCAGGAGGAACGCGGCGGCCTGGACCGAGGCGGTCATGCCGGCCCCGTGCTGCCGGGACAGCGCGACCATGTCGAAGGTGCCGGTCTTGGCGTGGATGAGCAGGAAGCCGAGCAGCATCAGCGCCGAGCCGAGCAGGGTGTACAGGATGAACTTGTTCGCCGCGCGCCGCCGCTCGCCGGTGCCCCATTTGAGGATCAGGCCGTACATCGGGATCAGCACGATCTCGAAGAAGATGAAGAACAGCAGCAGGTCCTGCGCGACGAAGGTGCCGACCATGCCGATTTCGAGCAGCAGGAGCAGCGCCGTGTACGCCCGCCCGGACTCGTCCTTAGTCGTCGTGCGCGCGCTGTAGAGAAGGCAGAGCGCTGTAAGCAGCGTGGTCAGCAGGAGCAGCGGGAACGAGATGCCGTCGATGCCGACGTGGAAGTGCAGATCGAAGGCCGGAACCCAGGATCGGTTGACCTCGCCCTGCATCTGGCCCGGATGGTTGTAGTCGAACAGCGGGAGCAGCACGAGCGAGAGCAGGAAGACGAGCGTGCCTACGGCGGCGCCGATCCGCGCGGACTGGGCGACGGGGACACAGTAGAGCCCGATGATGCCTGCGGCCGGGATGATGAGCAGGAGCACGAGCAACGTGGCCATCAGCGCACCTGCCCGGCGAAGACGATGGCGATGACGATCACTCCGCTGAACAGGGCGGTGAGATAAAGCTGGATGTTGCCGGTCTGTACACGCCGCATCAGGCCGCCGAGCCCTCGGGCGCTGATCCCCGCGCCGCGCACGTACGCGTCGATGACTTCGGTGTCGAGGAACGCGATGACGCGCGCCAGCGCTCTGGTTGGCTGTACGAGCACGAGGTCGATCACGTCGTCGACGTAGAAGCCCTCGAGCGCCGCGTTACGCAGTGGGCCGAGCATGACGGCCGGATCCGCTTGTGGGTCGCGTCTCCACCTGTCCCAGACCACTGTCGCCGAGAGCGCCGCGAGCACGAACCCGAGCAGCGACGTGAGCCCTTCCGGGCGCAGGTCCGGGGACACCGTGGCGGAGATCGCCTCGCCGTAATAGCCGCCGATCCAGGATCCAAAGAAACCCTGGCCGAGCGCGATGAAGCCGAAGACCGCGGCCGGGACGGCCAGCACGATCAGCGGGACGAGTTCGGTGCTCGGCGCCTCGACGCGGCTGTCCGCCGGTGAGGCTTCGGGGAACGGCCCGAAGAACATCTTCAGCCACAGCCGGGTGGCGTAGGCCGCCGTCAGGGCGATCGTGATCATCCCGAAGATCGCGACGATCCGGCCCGGCGCGGCGAACTCCCCGGAGGCGTTCCAGGCCGCGCCGAGGATCGCCTCCTTGGAGAACCAGCCGGAGAACAGGGGGACGCCGACCAGCGAGGCGAGCGCGATCGTCATGGTCCAGAAGGTGATCGGCAGCCGGTAGCGCAGCCCGCCCATCGCGGACATCTCGTTGGAGCCGACCCGGTGGATGATGACTCCGGCGCCGAGGAACAGCAGGGCCTTGAAGGCGCCGTGAGTCAGCAGATGGAACACCGCGGCCGAGCGCCCGCCGACCGCGAGGCCGCCGAGCATGTAGGCCAACTGACTGACCGTCGAATACGCCAGCACCCGCTTGACGTCCGTCTGGGCGAACGCGGCGAGCGCGGAGCCGACCATGGTGATCGCCGCGATGACCGCCATGAGGATCAGCACGCCCGGCGCCGCGATGAAGACGGGGTAAAGCAGCGCGACGAGGTACATCCCGGCGGCGACCATCGTCGCGGCGTGGATGAGCGCGCTGATGGGTGTCGGGCCGGCCATCGCGTCGGGCAGCCAGGAGTGCAGCGGGAACTGCGCGGACTTGCCGACCACGCCGCACAGCAGCAGCGTCGCGATCAGCGGGGCGTAGCGCAGCTGCCCTGAGGCGACGTAGTTCAGCACGCTGTCGACGCGGAACGTCCCGGCTTGGACGCCCAGGATCGCGATGCCGATCAGGAACGGCACGTCGCCGGTCTTGGTGACCAGGAAGGCTTTGATCGCGGCGTAGCGGGCGTCGCGGCGTTCCCAGTAGTGGCCGATCAGGAAGTAGGAGCAGGCGCCCATGACTTCCCAGCCGACCAGCAACACGATCAGATCGTCGGAGAATACGACCAACAGCATCGCGGCGGTGAACAAGGACACCAGCGCGGCGTACGTCGAATAGCGCTTGTCGTGCTTCATGTAGGTGAGCGAGTACACCTGCACGCACAGCGCGACGACTGTGACCAGGATGGCGACCTGTGCCGAGAGCCCGGTGACGCGGGTGCCGAGCCAGAGGGTGTACGAGCCGGCCGGGGTCAGGCTGGTGGCGGCGACCGAGGCTCCGTCGGTCCCGTGCTCGGCGAGCACCACGAGCGAGGTGAACAGCGCGACGGCCGTCGGCGCCACGGACCAGAACTGGGCGTGCCACCGGTCCCGGCCCCCGGCGAAGGTCGCGGCCGAGCCGATCGCCGGCAGCGCGATGGTCAGCAGGGCGAAGACGTTCACCGGACCGCCCCCGCCGCGTTCGGCGCGGACCCGGCGTTGGCCGGCTCGGCGCTCGCTCCGCCCGCGTCGTCGGTCGGGCCGCGCAGCGGTTCCGCGAGCACGCGCTGCTCGTCCACGGAGGCGGTGCCGCGCTGCCTATAGATCATCAGCACGATGGCGAGGCCTAGGCCGGTCTCGGCGGCGGCGATCGTGATCACGAAGAGGGTGAAGACCTGTCCGACGTTGTACTGGTCGCGGATCAGCGAGCCGAACGCGATGAGGTTGACGGTGACCGCGTTGAGCAGCAGTTCGATCGCCATCAGGATGGTGATCGCGTTGCGGCGGGCGAGGACGCCGTAGAGGCCGATCGCGAACAGCAGGGCCCCGAGCAGGAGCGGGTAGACGGCATGCATCAGTCGTCGGCCTCGGCTCCCTGGTTGGCTGTCGTGCTCGCTACGAGAGCAGCGCTCGGCGCGATGGGCTCCAGGACGGGCCCCGACTCAAGAGCGGTGCTCCACTCGGAGGCGCCCTCGGCCCGGCCGCGCCGGGAGATCACGATCGCGCCGACCAGCGCCGCGAGCAGCAGCACGGACAGCGTCTCGAACGGCAGGACCCAGTACTTGAACAGCGCCGCGCCGTTCGCCGCCGCGGTGCCTTGGGCGATTGCGGCATGCGAGTCGATCCAGACGTTGTGGTACGCGTCGACCAGCACGGTGACCAGCACCCCGGTCGCCCCCGCCGCGACGAGCGCAGCGGGCAGCTTGTGTTTCACGTCCAACTCGGTCGTCGGTCCGATCGGCGCCTTGGTGAGCACCAGCCCGAACAGGATGAGCACGACGACCGCGCCGACGTAGATCAGGATCTGCACCCAGGCGACCAGTTCCGCGCCGAGCAGCAGGTATTCGCCCGCGATCGATCCGAGGCTGACCACCAGCCACAGCGCGGCGTGCATCAGGTTCTGCACGGTGACCACGAGTAGCGCGGAGCCGACGGTGATCAGGCCGATCAGGACGAAGGCGATCTCCACCCCGGTGGGCGAGAGGTACGAGTGGTTCACCCGTCCCCCTCCGGTCCCGGCGTCCCGGCCTCCTGCGCAGCCCGGCCCGAGTCGGCCAGCCGCTTGGCCGCCGCCTTCTGCGCCAGGGCGACCTCTTTGGGCTCTTCGGCCCTGTCGTCGAGGGCGACCGGCGCGGGCACGGAGGCGACCCACTGGCCGAGCCGGTCCTTGTCGTGCAGGAGGTTCTTGATGTCGAAATCCGCGTACTCGAACTCCGGGGACCACTCGAGCGCGTCGAAGGGGCAGACCTCGATGCAGATCCCGCAGTACATGCACAGCGAGAAGTCGATGTCGAAGCGGTCCAGCATGTTGCGGGTGCGGTCGCGGCCGCCCCCGGGCGGTGCGGGGATGGTCTCCTTGTGCGAGTCGATGTAGATGCACCAGTCGGGGCATTCGCGCGCGCACAGCATGCAGACGGTGCAGTTCTCCTCGATCAGCGCGATGACGCCGCGGCTGCGCGGCGGCAGCACCGGCGCCTGGTCCGGATACTGGACCGTGTGCGACCGGCGGGTCATCGTCTTGAACGTGGTGGCCAGTCCCTTGACCAGGCCGGATCCGGGATACTCGGTCACAGCACCTTCACCACCCCGGTGAGCGCGATTTGGGCGAGGGACAGCGGGATGAGCCACGTCCAGGCGAGCTTCTGCAGCTGGTCTTCGCGCAGCCGCGGGTAGCTGACTCTCAGCCAGATCACCACGAACGCCAGGACGAAGGTCTTGATCAGGGTCCACAGCCAGCCGAGGTGGGCGCTGAACGGGCCGTGCCAGCCGCCGAGGAACAGGATCGCGGTCAGCAGGCACAGCACGACGATCCCGGCGTACTCGGCGAGCAGGAAGAACGCGAAGCGCAGCCCGGTGTACTCGGTGTACGCGCCGAAGATGATCTCCGAGTCGGCGACCGGCATGTCGAACGGCGGGCGCTGGAGTTCGGCGAGGCCGGCGGTGAAGAACACGAACCCGCCGACGATCTGCCAGGGCAGCCAGTACCAGTGCCAGTTGTCGAGGATCCCGTCCAGCGACACCGTTCCGGCGGCCATCGCGACCGACGCGGCGGACAGCAGCAGGGGCAGCTCATAGGCCATCAGCTGGGCGGCGGTGCGGATGCCGCCGAGCAGCGAGTACTTGTTCGCGCTGGCCCAGCCGCCCATCAGGGTGCCGAGCACGCCGACGCCCATGACCGCCAGGACGAAGAAGAGCCCGAGGTCGAGCGCGACGCCGACCTGGCTGCCCGGCCCGATCGGGATCGTCACCAGCACGATCAGGTAAGGCAGCAGCGCGACGGCCGGGGCGATCTGGAAGACCGCGCGGTCGGCGGCGGCCGGGACCACGGACTCCTTCTGGGCGAACTTGACGCCGTCGGCGATCAGCTGCGCCCAGCCGTGGAAGCCGCCCGCCTCCATCGGGCCGAGGCGCCCCTGCATGTGCGCCATCGCCTTGTGCTCCATCTGGCCCACGACGAGCGGCACGAGGAGGAAGAAGCCGAGGATGACGACGAGCCGCAGGACGACTTCGAGCCACCAGTTCACGCGTCGCCCCCATCCGCGTTCGCGCCGCCCCGGCCGTTCTGGGTCGGGGCGTCGGTGCCGCCGTCCGGCTCGGCCGTTCCCAACGGCTTGAGCCATTCGTCTCCTGGCACGCCCGGCGGGAGCATCCGGCGGCGTCCCGGCGAGGCTCTGCGGTGGTCGTGGTCGGATTCGCCGGGCTCCTTCGCCCCGGGCCACGCCTTGACCACCCGCGAGGCCAGGATGAAGTCCTTGCGCAGCGGGTGGCCCTCGAAGCCGTCCGGCAGGAGCAGCGGCTTGAGGTCGGGGTGCCCGTCGAACACGACGCCGAACATCTCGTATGTCTCGCGCTCGTGCCAGTTGGCGCCGCGGTACACCGTCGTCGCGGTCGGCAGCTGTGCCTTATCGCGCGGCACCCGCGTCTTGAGCAGGATGCCCTGTCCACGCGAGAGCCGCGCCGAGTCCTCCGCGGCGCATACGAACGCGGCGATCGTGTAGCCGTCCTCGAGCTCGTCTACACCGGTCAGCCAGTCGAAGTAGGTCGCACCTAGGGCGTCGCGGGCGGCGGTCAGCGCGGCGATCCACTGCTCCGGAGGGACGGTCGCGGTCGTCCGGCCGAAGTTGGCCTCGAACTGCGCAGTGCCGCCGGTCGCGGTGCCGAGCTCGCGCGCGACGGTCTCGAGGACGGACCCTCCCGCACCGGTCTCAGCGCTCATCGTCGTCGTACTCCCACTCCTGGTCGTGGGCCGCTTTGTCGAACAGCGACAGGCCGTGGTCGCGGGCGCGGCGCAGCTCGCGGAAGTATCGGCGACGCGGCACCTTGACCACTGGAAGTTCGGTCGTGCGCGCGGCCGGGTCGATCTGCGGCGGGCGGACCGTGTCGAGCTCGACCGTGGGCGGCAGGTCCGGCAGCGGCGCCGTGGCCGCCGGCGCAGTTCCGTTCGACACCGGCCCGCTCAACGCCGGCCCGTTCGCACTCGGCGCCGCCGGTGCCCGCGTCTGCTGGACCGGCTCCGGTTCGGACGCCGGGATCGGAACCGTGGGCGCTTCAGGAGCGATCGGCCGCGGTTGGGTCTGCGGCGGCGCGCTCAGCTTCGGCTTACGCTGCTTAGGCGTCCTGGGTATGCGGCCGCCACCGCCGGTGCGCCGGACGCTGTTGGAGTCCGCTTCGCCCGTACCTTCTGCGGCGATCTTCTCCTGGAGCTTGATGATCCCCTGGAGCAGCGCCTCCGGACGCGGCGGGCACCCGGGCACGTACACGTCGACCGGGATCACCTGGTCGATGCCCTTGGTCACCGCGTAGGAGTCCCAGTACGGGCCGCCGCAGTTGGCGCACGCCCCGAACGAGATGACGTACTTGGGCTCGGGCATCTGCTCGTAGAGGCGCTTGACCGCCGGCGCCATCTTGTCGGTGACCGTGCCCGACACGACCATGAGGTCGGCCTGGCGCGGGCCGGGGGCGAACGGGATCACGCCCAGCCGGATGAAGTCGTGCCGGGCCATCGACGCGGCGATGAACTCGATCGCGCAGCAGGCCAGCCCGAAGTTGAACACCCACAGCGAATAGCGGCGGCCCCAGTTGAGCACGACCTTCATCGGTTTGGGCGCCGCGTCGTACGCCATCCCGAAGGAGCGTTCGGGCGCGCCGACCGCCGGGATGCCCAAAGCGACCGGGCCGTTCTGCGGCCCGGCACCGTGCTGCCCGTTCAGAGCCACGTCAGTACGCCCTTCTTATAGGCGTAGAGGATCCCGACCGCGAGGAATCCGATGAAGACGAACATCTCGACGAGGGTAGTGGCGCCGAAACCCGGCGCCGCGAAGACCGTCGCCCAGGGGAACAGGTAGACCGAGTCCACCGCGAAGATGACGTACAGGAAGGCGTAGATGTAGTAGCGGACCTGCGTGTGGGCCCAGCCCTCGCCTACCGGGTCGACGCCGCACTCGTAGGTCAGCAGTTTCTCGCGGGTCGGCCGGGCCGGCGCCAGCATCCGGTTCGCCGCGAACGCGACCGTCACGAACGCGATGCCGAGCAGAAGGACCATGCCGACGATCGAATAACCGGAGTAATAGGTGGTGCCGCTCGGGCCGCCGAATCCCATGCCGTATCCGCCTGCTCTCGCGCGTCCGTTCTCCGCCCGCGTGGCCGGTCGCCTCGCGTGCGCCCGGTTTCCACGGGTACTCACCTAAGGACAGCATCCATGCCCTTGAAGCCCGCTCGTCGCACAAGGGTACTCGGCTCGTGAGGTACGCCAGCGCAGCCGTCCAGGGAGTAGGCCGTCCGAGGTCGGCCGCGTCTCGCCGCAGTTGTTGGCACATCTGTACAGAGCGCACGGCGCCGACGCGCCCCCGGAAGGCGTCGTCTGTTTCGACGAACTATCACCCACTCGTCTGTTCATCCGCGAGCACAGCGGGTTATCGTCGGAGCACGGAGCTCGCACTGCGGGCTCTGATACGGGATGACACGACGGCTACGGGGACCCTTGCCATGTCGAACACACCATCCGCTCCACTGACCCGACCAGCCCCACCCGACCTGGCTGACCGGTTCGCGCCACTCCAGCGAGCCGCGTCTGATGATCAGACCGCGGAGCCCAGGGCATTCTCACCAGCCGCACGGGGCGTGGCTCTCGAGAACCCGGCGACGCGCGCGGCCCACCTGAAGGGCACGCGGTTCTACGTCGGCGGTGCGCTGATCACGACCCTCGCCGTGGTCTTGGCCGAGCTGGTCGCGCACGGGCGGCGGCAGCACGAGATGCCGCTCTGGCTCACGCTCACGGGGATATCGATCCTGTGGCTGCTTCTGGTCATCCACTCCGAGTGGTGCACCGAGCGGCACCAGTACCACGCGTTTCTGCGCCGCTATCCGTGGGCCAGCTACTATGCGTGGTTCGGCGCTTACCGAGGGCCAGATCCGGCACCGGGCGCCGACAACGACCGGTACGTCCACGTCTACTTGTTCGACGTGCACACCGGCGAGCCGCTCAGCTCGCTCGTCACCGCGCGCACGCTGGTTCCGTGGGCCCGCACCAGCATGACGGTGTGGCTCAGCGGCGACCCGGCGACCGGCGGAGTGCTGGCAGCGCCGGGCGGGGGCGGCCGGCTGGCCCTGGCGATGCCCGACGCGGCGCAGCTCATCGAGAAGATCGACCGCCTGCCGCTCATCTCGCTCCTTTGATCGCTCACCGCCGGTAAGACCCGCGGTTTCGACGGCTCCTGACTCTTGGCGGGCGTAGAATCGCCTCGGCGGAACGTGGTAGCGACCACGTTCTATCGGAGATCGAGGCGGCGATCCCAGACTGTTCCGACCTGGAAGGTCTAAGGAGGCTCGGTGACGGGCGAGGCGATCGACGAGAAGCGTGTCCGGCCGGTCGAGCGGATCGGCGACGTAGTGATCAGGATCGCGGGGGACTCGGGCGACGGGATGCAGTTGACCGGTGACCGCTTCACCTCCGAGACGGCGGCTTACGGCAACGACCTGTCCACTCTTCCGAACTTCCCGGCGGAGATCCGCGCACCGGCCGGCACCCTGCCCGGGGTGTCCAGCTTCCAGGTGCACTTCGCCGACCACGACATCCTGACCCCGGGCGACTCGCCGGACGTGCTGGTGGCGATGAACCCGGCTGCGCTGAAGGCGAACATGTCGGACATGCGGCGCGGCGCGACGATCATCGTCAACACGGACGAGTTCACCCCGCGGGCGCTGGCGAAGGTCGGCTACGCGAGCAATCCGCTCGAGGACGGATCGCTGTCCAGCTACCACGTGCACGAAGTGGCGCTGACCTCTTCGACCGTGAAGGCGTTGGAAGAGCACCCGCTCAGCCGTAAGGAGGCCGAGCGGGCGAAGAACATGTACGCTCTCGGCCTGCTGTCGTGGCTGTACCACCGGCCGACCGAGCGGACGCTGGCGTTCCTGGAGACCAAGTTCGCCAAGCGCCCCGACATCGCGGCCGCGAACCGGGCCGCGTTCCAGGCGGGTTGGAACTTCGGCGAGACCACCGAGGATTTCGAGGTCTCCTACCAGGTCGCCCCGGCCTCGCTGCCGCCCGGCACGTACCGCAACATCTCCGGGAACCAGGCGCTGGCGTACGGCCTCGTCGCGGCCTCGCGCCGGGCCGCCCTGCCGCTGTTCCTCGGCTCGTACCCGATCACACCGGCCTCCGACATCCTGCACGAGCTGTCGAAGCACAAGGCCTTCGGCGTGCGCACGTTCCAGGCCGAGGACGAGATCGCCGGGATCGGCGCGGCCCTCGGCGCGTCGTTCGGCGGCTCGCTCGGGGTGACCACCACCTCCGGCCCCGGTGTCGCGCTCAAGTCCGAGACCGTCGGCCTGGCCGTCTCGCTCGAGCTGCCGCTGTTGATCTGCGACATCCAGCGCGGCGGCCCGTCCACCGGACTGCCGACCAAGACCGAGCAGTCGGACCTGCTGCAGGCGATGTTCGGGCGCAACGGCGAGGCCCCGGTGCCGGTCCTGGCGCCCCGCTCGCCGGCCGACTGCTTCGACACCGCGCTCGAGGCGGCTCGCATCGCGCTGACCTACCGGACCCCGGTGTTCCTGCTCTCGGACGGATACCTCGCCAACGGCTCAGAGCCCTGGCGGGTGCCGACCGAGGAGGACCTGCCCGACCTGCGGGTGGAGTTCGCGACCGCGTCGCAGGACGGTTCGCCGTTCCTGCCCTACCAGCGCGACCCCGAGACGCTGGCCCGCCCGTGGGCCGTCCCCGGCACCCCCGGCCTCGAGCACCGCATCGGCGGCATCGAGAAGGCCGACGGGACCGGCGAGATCTCCTACGACCCGGCCAACCACGACGCGATGGTCCGGCTGCGGGCCGCGAAGGTGGCCGGCATCGCCCGCAACCTCCCGCCGCTGCACGTGGACGACCCGGCCGGGGACGCCGAACTGCTGGTCCTCGGCTGGGGCTCGACTTACGGCCCGATCCAGGCCGCGGCCCGCCGGGTGCGCCGCGAGGGCGGCCGTGTCGCCCATGCCCACCTGCGCCACCTCAACCCGATGCCGCAGGACCTGGGCTGGATCCTGAAGCGCTACCGCAGAGTACTGATCCCGGAGATGAACCTGGGTCAGCTCGCGCTGCTGGTGCGGGCCCGCTACCTGGTCGACGCGGTCGGCTACAACCAGGTGCGCGGCCTGCCGTTCACCTCGCAGGAACTCACCGACGTGATCACGGCGCTGCTCGCGGAAGATGCGGAGGCCACTCATGCTTGATGCCGCTCCGAACGGGCACCCGGGCGCCAACGGCAGCGCGACGGGCAACGGACACAGCGCCGGCGACGGACACACCGGAAACGGGCACGGCGCGGCCACCGTGACCGAGCCGACGTTCCTCCCCCTGGTTCCGCGCAGCTCGGTCAAGCAGGGGATGAAGGACTTCAAGACCGACCAGGAGGTGCGCTGGTGCCCCGGGTGCGGGGACTACGCGATCCTGGCCGCTGTCCAGTCCTTCATGCCGACGCTCGGCCTGGCCCGGGAGAACATCGTGTTCATCTCGGGGATCGGCTGCTCCAGCCGCTTCCCGTACTACATGAACACCTACGGGATGCACTCGATCCACGGCCGCGCCCCCGCGATCGCGACCGGGCTGGCCACCTCCCGTCCGGACCTGTCGGTCTGGGTCGTGACCGGCGACGGCGACGCGCTGTCGATCGGCGGCAACCACCTCATCCACGCGCTACGCCGCAACGTCAATCTGAAGATCCTCTTGTTCAACAACCGGATCTACGGACTCACCAAAGGCCAGTACTCCCCCACGTCAGAACTCGGCAAGGTCACCAAGTCGACGCCGATGGGCTCGCTCGACTACCCGTTCAACCCGGTGTCGCTGGCGCTGGGCGCGGAGGCGACGTTCGTGGCCCGCACGATCGACTCGGACCGCAAGCACTTGACCTCGGTGCTGGACGCCGCGGCCCGGCACCGCGGCACGGCGTTGATCGAGATCTACCAGAACTGCAACATCTTCAACGACGAGGCCTTCGAGACGCTGAAGGACCCGGCGACCCGCGACAGCTACCTCATCCGCCTCGAACACGGCCAGCCCCTGGTCTTCGGCGACCGCAAAGTGGTGCGCCATCCGGAGATCGGGGCCCTCGCCGTGGTCCCGATCAGCGACCCGGCCCCCGCCGTCATCCACGACGTGCACGCCGGCCCCGAGCACGCATTCGCGCTCTCCCGGCTGGCCGATCCCGCCACGCACGACGCCACCCCGATCGGCGTGCTGCGCGACGTGGAGCGACCGGTCTACGACGAACTCATGGAGGGGCAACTGGTCGCCGCCGGACACGGCGAGCGCGAGCCGGACCTCGGCGCCCTGCTGCGCGGAAGCGACACCTGGACGATCGGCGAGTGAGCCGCCGCGCCTGACCACCTCATCGGCGTCCTGGTGCCAATCCGCACCGGGACGCCGCCGCGTCGTAGCCGATCATCCGCCGTTTAACCCGTATAGATCGCGGCCACCAGCCGCCTCCTCAACCGCCCCAAACCCCCGATCCCCACCGCACTCCCCACTTTCTTCCCAGGTCACCATCCCTAGTGAGCTAGGCTCAGCTTTTCTCGCGGCATTCTTACGTTCGTGTAATGCACATAACTGTCCTACAAATGGATAAACGCCTCATCGTGGTGGTAGGACAGTGCCTTGGTGTGGGCATGTATGCCTGCGTGCGCCCAACCGGGGGACGCGCAACGCCTTGGACGGACGGAACCAGATGACCACCTCGACCACGGGGGCGACGCAAGCGGCCGAGGGAACGCCTACACCACCGCCGCCGGCACTCTCGGCCAAGGTGCAGGTGCCGGAGAGCGCGGGCTACCGCTTCAAACGCGCCATGCTCGGCAAACCCCTCGTCAACGACCAGCTCCACGCCGAGAAGCTCTCCCGTCCGATCGCGCTGGGCGTGCTGGCTCCGGACTGCGTGTCCTCCTCCGCATACGGCACCGAGCAGATGCTCACGCAGCTGCTGCCGGTCTTCGGCGCCGCGGGCTTCGCCCTCGTCATGCCGATCACCGGCGTCATCCTCTTCCTGCTGGTCGTGCTGACGCTGTGCTACCGCGACGTGGTGAGCGTCTACACCAGGGCCGGCGGCTCCTACGTCGTCGCCCGCGAGAACTTCGGCGTCAACATCGCCCAGGTCGCCGCAGTCGCGCTGCTGATCGACTACATAGTGACGGTCGCGGTGCAGATCACCGCGGGAACCATCGCGGTCTCCTCCTGGCTCCAGCTGACGTTCAACGTCGACATCACCGGCTGGAGCCTGTGGATCTCGGTGCTCATGATCTGCCTGCTGTGCTACGGCAACCTGCGCGGCATCAGGGAAGCCGGGCGCTCCTTCGCGATCCCGATGTACTTCTACGTCGTCATGATCGGCCTGACCGTAGTGGCCGGGCTGGTCAAGTTCGCGCTCGGCGACCTGCCCAAGGCGAACAACCTGCACCAGCAGAACCTCGGCGTGCTACAACTCGGCCACGACACCCAGACCCTGCTCGCCTTCGCCGCGATCCTCGGGTTACTCAAGGCGTTCGCGAACGGCGGCTCCTCGCTCACCGGTCTCGAGGCCATCTCCAACGGCGTGTCCATTTTCCGCAAGCCGACCGGGGCCAATGCGCGCAAGGCGATGCTCTACATGTCGGTGATGCTGGGCACGCTGGTCCTCGGCATCTCGATCCTGGCCTGGCACGCGCAGACCACGCCATACTCGAGCGGCAGCCCTTCCGTCCTCGCCCAGATCGCCAGCCTGACCTGGGGTCACAACTGGTTCGGCACGGCCATGCTGACGATCGTTCAGCTGGCCACCGCGCTGATCCTCTACACCGGCGGCAACACCTCGTTCAACGGCTTCCCGTTCCTGGCCTCGTTCGTGGCCGAGGACTCCTTCCTGCCGC
The DNA here is from genome assembly GCF_035938995.1 of Actinocrinis sp. Classification (GTDB taxonomy): domain Bacteria; phylum Actinomycetota; class Actinomycetes; order Streptomycetales; family Catenulisporaceae; genus DASZGI01. The sequence goes on along the minus strand of NZ_DASZGI010000151.1, from coordinate 6,684 downwards.
GGCAGCTGATGCACCGCGGACACCGGCTGGCCTTCTCCAACGGCATCATCATCCTGGCCGCCGTCTCGCTGGCGCTGCTCGTCGGCCTGCAGGGCAACCTGACCCGACTGGTGTCGCTGTACGCGATCGGCGTGTTCACCGGTTTCACCATGGCCGCGGCGGGCCTGTTCAAGTACCACAAGCTGCGCAACGAGAAGGGCCGCACGATCAAGCTATTGATCAACGGCTCCGCGTGCGTGCTGTCCGCCGCCGTGGTGCTGATCTTCGCGACGGTGAAGTTCACCGAGGGCGCGTGGATGGTCGTGGTGGTCTTCCCGATCGGCGTCTTCGCGCTGATCAAGCTGAACGAGCGGTACCGGCGCGAGGCGGCCGCACTCGCGCAGGCCCCGGCCTCCGCCTCACTCCCCACGCTGACCCGCAACACCGTCCTGGTCCTGGTCGACTCGGTCGACCTGGCCGTCATCAAAGCCCTGCGCTACGCCCGGTCGCTGCGCCCGGTCGACCTGCGCGCCGTCCACTTCATGATCGACTCCAAGCACGCCGAGCTCCTGCGCAAGGGCTGGGACAAGTCCGTCGCCGCCGACGTGCCCCTGGAGATCATCGAGGTACCGGACCGAAGGCTGCGCCGGGCCGCGGTGGAGTTGGCCGCGCGCACCTCGGAGGAGAGCGACTCCGAGGTCACCATCCTGCTGCCGCGCCGCTCCTTCCACGCGACCAGCCGCCTGCTGCACGACCGCACGGCCGACGCGATCGCGGGCGCGGTCTCCAAGCTGCCGCACGTCGCGGCCATGATCGTGCCCTTCGACGTGGCCGAGGCGATCGAGGAACTCGAGGCGGCCCGGCGCGAACGCAGCCGGACCCCGAAGAGCGACGCGGTCGGCAACGGCGTCGGGACCGCGGACCCGCGGACCCGCCCGATACGCGCCACGAAGAAGATGCTGCTGGAGTGCGAGCCCGACAACGGCGCTGCGCCCAGCCAGCCCGGTGCGCCGATCCCGATCAACGCGGTGCGCTGGCGCAACCGGGCGACTCTCGAAGGCCGGATCCGCTCGGTATACGTCGGCCCGGTCTCCGGCTCGCCGGCCCTCGAAGCGGAGCTCTACGACGAGACCGGCGGCATCACCCTGGTCTTCCTCGGGCGCCGCACCATCCCGGGGATCGAGCCGGGCGCGAGGATGCGGGTCGAGGGGATGGTCGGCGAGATGGAGGGCTACCTCGCCATGTCCAATCCCTCCTACATGCTGCTCCCCCGTGACGGCGAGCCCGACGAAGAAGACTCCTGACCCACCCGACACCCCGTCTCATCCCACCCACCCCAACGCCACGACCAAATCCCGCGAGCCACGTTGTAAGTAGCACTGTAACCTTGCACCCATGACACCAGGGAGCGCGGCCGAACAGCGTAAGGGGCTCATATTCGGCATCGCGGCCTATGGCATGTGGGGCCTGTTCCCGCTGTACTGGCCGCTGCTCAAGCCGGCGAGCGCCATCGAGATCCTGGCGAACCGGATGGTCTGGTCCCTCGCCGTGGTCGCGTTCCTGCTCACCCTGCGGCGCAACTGGGCGTGGACCGCCGAGGTGCGCCGCAGCCCGCGCAAGCTCCTGCTGCTCGCCGCCGCGGCAATAGTCGTCTCGGTGAACTGGGGCGTGTACATCTGGGGCGTCAATCAGCACGAGGTGGTCGAGACGTCCCTGGGCTACTTCATCAACCCGCTCGTGACGGTGATGTTCGGCGTCGTGATCCTGCGCGAGCGGCTGCGGCCGACCCAGTGGCTCGCGGTCGCCATCGGCGGGGCCGCGATCGTGGAACTCGTCATCGGTTACGGCCACGTCCCCTGGATCGCGTTGACGCTCGCGGCATCCTTCGGCTCCTACGGCCTGTTCAAGAAGCTGGTCGGCGTGCCCGCAGTCGAGTCCATGGCAGTAGAGACGGCGTTCCAGTTCCTGCCCGCGCTCGCCTATCTCAGCTTCCTCCAAACGAGCCACACAGCCGCATTCGGCCACGTGCACTGGACGGTCACCACGCTCCTGGCCCTCGCCGGCGTAGTCACCGCAGTCCCCCTGATCTGCTTCACCGCGGCAGCGAACCGCCTCCCCCTGTCCACCATGGGCCTGCTGCAATTCCTCGCCCCGGTCCTCCAGCTCTCCTGCGGCGTCTTCATCGCCCACGAGACGGTCCCCAACTCAGAATGGGCAGGCTTCGCCATCGTCTGGATCGCGCTCGCCCTGCTCACCTACGACTCGTTCGCCCAGGCCCGCTCACGCCGGCACGCCGTCCCCTCCGCGCCTGTTGACGCTTCGCCTCCGCCTGCGGCTAGCCCGGCGTTCACCGTTACTGAGGCCGACCCGCCCGCCCTCCGCTCCGCGGCGACGCGCCAGTCGCCTCCTCGCCTCGCTGCGGCGGCTCCCGGCGCTGGGACACCCCCACTGCCTCGCGTCGACGTCGAAACGACCACGTAACTGCGGAGCAGTCGACTGGTTCAGGCCAGACTCGCGCGCAGGGCCAGGCAGCGATGCGCGGCGCGGCTGGCGAGCAGTAGGCGGACCAGGCTCGCGACGGCGGCCGCAGCGACTGGGAGCGGGGAGAGCCGCCCCGGGGCGAGGGTCAACTCGGCGGCGAGCAGTACGAGGCCGAGCGCGTCTGCGCCGACCGCCCCGTATCCGGCAACGGCTGCGGCGATCGGGGCGCGGCTTGGCTTCGCGGGAAGCCAGCGGGTCAGTCGGCCAGTGACGGCGATGCCGAGCAAGGCAGCCCAGGCGGTGACCATGGCGGCGACGGCGACCAGGTGGATCCCAACGCCGATCCCAGCCGTCGTCGCCGACCACTGCCAGAGCGCCGCGAGGCGGATGGCGAGGTGACTTGTCGCTGCGGAAACGATCCACAGCGAGCCGACCAAGGGCCCAGTCAGCAGCAGGGCGAACGCCACGCGGCGTGCGTGGCTCGCCGCGATCTCACCCTTGAAGCCGTCGGCGATCTCACCGGGATCGCCGAACTCGAGGACCGCTGCCTGCGCGGCTTCGGCTGGCGACAGTCCGGCGCACTGGTGGCTGTCCGTGGCGTCAAGGAGTCCGGCTCGCAGTTCGGCCACGATGTCGGCATGGACCCTGGCTGAGCCGGGCAACCTCGCCGTGACCTCGGCTAGATAGTCCTCCACTGCGGGCGGGAGGGCTTCCGCCGGCTTGGTCACGACGGACTCACCGCTGGCGCTGCTGGCTGAAGCAGGGCGGAGACCGCCGCGGAGAAGTCGCGCCAGGAACTGCGTTCGGTGTCCAGTGCCCGATGACCCGCCGGGGTGAGCTGGTAGACACGGCGGCGTCGGCCGCTAGCCTCCGACCAGTTCGCCTCGATCAGGCCCGCGCGTTCGAGTCGGTGCAAGGCCGGATACACCGTGCCGGTCGGCAGGTCGACCTGGCCATCGCTGCGCACCCGCAGCGCCTCCATGATCGCGTAGCCGTGCCGTGGGCCGGTCTCCAGCACCGCGAGCAGGATTCCGTCCAGATGACCCTTCAACGTCTCCGCCCTCATGTGTAGCCATGCTACTCTCGAGTCATAGATAGCGACACTACAGGTAGCGTCGCTTCATACTGGTCGAAGCCATAACGCGGCGAAACGCAGAGGCAGACATAAGCAGAGAGACAGAGCTAGCCGCCAAGCCCACCACCAGCGCTCCCGACGGGCCGGTCCCGGCTGCGGCGCGGCAGCCTGGACCGTCGCGGGTGAGCGGCCAAACGGGTGAGGAGAGGTTCATGCGCAAGCCAGCAACGGCGGCCACCAGCGTGACGTGGTTCGTGCTGATGGGCGGCACGTTCGGGTGCCTGATCCCATACCTCAGCGGCGACTGGCATTTTCACCAACCGCTGCCCTACTGGAACATCGCGAGGGCGGTGGGCGTGCTTCTGATCTGCGCGGGCCTGGTCCCAGTGGTGCAGTCGTTCGTCGAGTTCTTCAAGGCGGGCGGCACGCCCGTACCGGTCGCGTCGCCGCCGCGCCTCGTGGTAGACGGGTTCTACCGCTACGTGCGCAACCCCATCTATGTGGGCTTCCTAATCATCCTGATCGGGCAGACACTGCTGACCGGCTCGCTTGGCATGCTGAGGTACACCGTGATCGCCTGGATCATCGGCGCAGCAGCGGTGCGCTTCTACGAGGAGCCCATCCTGTGCCGCAAGTTCGGAGCCGAGTACCAGACGTACCGGCGGGCCGTGCATGCCTGGCTGCCCCGATTGCGCCCATGGACGCCCAGCGAGCAGGGCTCGCCCGTCAGCTGCGACGTCGAACGCCTCGGTTGACGCAACGAAAGACCCCGAATCCGTGAATGCCGAATCATTCATGCGCTCATGCACTCGGCATTCGTGGATTCAGGGCTCCCGACGTATGGCGCGGGTCGATCAGACGCGTCGTGCCTTCCAGACCTCTTCGATCGGCCACTGCCTGGACCATCCCGCGGGAGCGTATGCGAAGGCAGAGTCAGGCGCGTCGTCCGGAGCGAAGATCTCGATCATGTCCTCGACCTCAAAGCCGCTGGCGTGCAACAGCCGGATCATGTCGCTGTGGCCGAGGTGGAATTCCACGGCGCCCTCTGGCCAGGCGATTCGATGCATGCCCCGCTGGGGGCGCAGCATCCGCTCGGTCGGCGGGTCGTTTTCGTCGTCCGGCGCGCAGAGCATCGAGACCACGCTGTTGCACAGGAACGCCAGGCGCCCGCCGGGCCGCAGCAGTCGCGCTGCCTCCGGGATCCACACATCGGGATCGCACCAGATAGCCGCACCGTACTCGCTCACAGCCAGATCGAACGACGCGTCCGGATACGGCACGTGCTCAGCATTGCCGTGCAGCAGCGGGAACTCGAGGCCGTGCTCCGCCTGCAATCGCCGAGCCGTCGCCAGCTGGGCCGCGGAGTTGTCGATCCCTACCGGCCTGGCACCGCGCCGGGCTAACCATGCGCTGACGTACGCGGTCCCGCAGCCGAGCTCGATGACGTCGAGACCGTCGACGTCGTCCGGCAGGAGCGGAACTTCACTCTGCGAGACGTGGAAAACGCCCCATGACGGCTCATTGTGCGCCCACGACCGTTCGCCGGCCGCCACCCACCGATCAGCCATCGCGTCCCAGTGCGCACGATTGGATCGGACGTGTTCGGGCAGCTCGGAGGAGTCGGCATCGATGGAGGTCATGAACGCCATCACAGCGTGTTACGCCAGCGCCGGTCAATTAAATAACTCGGGGCAACGGGGCGGCGGCCCGACATTCCCGAAGCGAATCGCCTGCGCACATCAGGGTTTGGCGCCCTTCCGCTGCTGGGCCTTGGCCGTGGAGTGTGCGACACGGTGATGACCGCTGACCTGTTCGTTCTCTCGTACGGGCGGCCCGCTGACTGACTCTTTCAGAACTCCCACGCAGGAGCGCTGCCCCGGCTCGAGCTATCTTCCGACCGGTTCCCCGACTCCACTACGTGGGCGCGCAGAGAGCTGCGGTCGCGTCGTCGTGAACCTTGCCGCGCGGCCATCGCTCGGCTTCCGGGTCCGAGTTCTCGGCTTCGCAAATGGCTCGGATTACCGCTTGCGGCCCGTCGTTCTCCATCAGGTCAAGCATTGATCGCCAGTCCATCAGGCCATAGCGTTCGACGATGGCTGCTGCGTCTGATCGTCGATCTCACACGTCTTGGAATGACTCGTTGCCACAGCATCGGTGGCCCTTGCGACGCATTCAGCGATCCATACGGGTGGCTCGGCACTGAGTTCGGCGAAGAGCATGGCCCCGAGTGTCCTGCTGAACCAGCGCGCGTCATGAGGGCACGATGCCGTGCCTGGCGGGACTGTGGCACCGTCCAGGAGCACAGCAAGCCTGCTGCTAGCGACGGCGTAGTCCTCCATTCGCGCTGTCAGGTCGCGCGGCCTGGGTGGCGATCGATACGCGCATTGCGAGTCCTGATGCAGCAGCGGCAGCATCACGGCGTTCGTGCTCGTGATCTTCTTGGTCTTCGGGTCAAACGTGCGGTTGATGACCATGGAGAACTGCCGGGTGGAGACCTGCTCGTAAAGGTTGGCGATGTTCTGTGGGGATGTACTCCATGTCGACCGTAAGCTGCATCGAATGGGCCAGAGTGACGAGCTGTTGTCCCGTGACACCGTCTTCGAGCGCGACATACTCACGCTCTCCTGGCCGCTGGGGCGCTTCCACCTGAATGTGGTCGGCGCCGAGGAAGATCCGCTCTAGCGGCGGTCCAGCGTCCTTGAGCTGCGAGACGCGCTCCACTTCCTTGACCACAGTCCATTATCCCGCCTGGCCGTGAACGATTCGGCGTCGGTGCACTGGTACAAGAACCCATCGTAATCCCCCCTTACCAGCCGGATGATCGCTTCGATGGCTGTGAGGGGTCCCTTAGCGAGAGGGGAGGCCACGCGTGAACCGTCCGCTCGATCCGAATCGGCTGATTTTGGCCAGGGGTCTGGCTACGCCGAGGAGCAAGCAAGAGAGTGGGTCGTCATTTGAGAAGTCGAATTCGGCCCGGCCGGTCTCATGTGCAGAAGTACGACGCGATGTGTCGGCGTATCTGCGTGACGCCGAGGTGGACGTACGGGGCGTGGACGTGGCTGTCGCGGTTGTAGCGGAGCTCTTCACCAATGCATTGATTCATCATGAAGTCCACGGCGACGAACACGTGGACGTAGCCGTCCGCGTCT
>NZ_DASZGI010000150.1:0-18441 GCF_035938995.1 Actinocrinis sp. | reverse complement strand
GACGTCTGACGCCGGTTCAGGAGTCGCGGCGCCCGACCCACTCCGGCATCGTCTTGGCGAGTTCGGTACGCGAGCGCACCGACAGCTTGCGGTAGACGCGCGAGAGCGACGCCTCGACCGTCTTCACGCTCAGGTAGCAGGCCGCCGCGATCTCCCTGTTTGTCGCGCCGTCTGCTGCCAGGGTGGCGATTCGCAGCTCCGACGGGGTGAGCGTCTGCGCCGAGTCGCTGCGGCCGCGCGGCTCCGCTCCGCCGCGCGTACGGCTTTCGATCCTTCCCAGCCAGGCTGCCGCGCCCGCCTCTTCGCACAGCTGGGTCGCCTCCTGCGAGGCCCGTCGTGCTGCGGCCTGCCTACGCCTTCTCCGCTCCACGTCCGCGAGCGCGGCCAGCGTGCGGGCCAGTTCCAAAGGCAGCCCTTCGCTCCTAAGCTCGGCCTCCGATGACGTCAGGAGCGTCGCCGCCTCGGACAACTCGCCCAACGCCAGGTGCCGCAGCGCCGCCGCGCGATCCATCGTCGCCACGATGCCCGTTCTGCCGAGTCGGCGCGCGGTCTCGGACACCGACTCGATCAGCTCCTGGGCCTCGTCCAGCGCGCCCTCGCCGACCAGCGCCTCCGCCAGATCCGCGTGCCAGCGGCCGACCGCCGGGTCCACGATCCCCATCGCGCTCTCGAGCCGGCGCACCTCCCGCAGCACGGCGGCCGCGCGCGCCGGGTCGTCGCTGAGCAGGTGCACCCGTCCGAGCACGGTCAGGTTCCAGATCTTCCAGAACTCGTCGCCGTCCTGCTCGGCGAACCGCACGCCCTCCTCGGCCAGGGTGCGCGCCTGCTCCAGCGACCCGCCGTACGACTCGGCCGCCGCCATCGCGTACGCCGCCGGGCCCGCCGCCGAGCTGTCCAGATCCTCGTGCAGCTCCATCGCCCGCCGCGCCGCCTGCAGCGCCCCGGCGCAGTCGCCCGCCCGCACCCGGATGTCGGTCAGCGGGATCTGCACCCGCAGCAGGTCCTCCACCCCGACGAGGTCGCCGAACCGCGCGAGCATCGCCAGGATCTGCTCCTCGGCCAGGGCGAGCCGGTTGTCGTGCAGGTTGAAGATCGCCTGCGTGTAGAGCGCCTCCCAGAGGCGGATGTCGTCCATCCCTCCGCGCGCCGCCGTCTCGAGCGCGTCGGCGAGCGTCGCCTCGGCCTGCGGATCCCCGCCGATCCGCTGGAGATAGGCCAGGTCGGTCAGCGCCTCCACCCGGGTCGCCACATCTCCCGAACGTTCCGCGAGCCGCGCGGCCAGCACCGTTTCGGCCGTCGCCTCCGCGATGCGTCCGGCCAGCACATGCCGCCCAGACGCCCACGAGTGCATACGCGCCTCAAGCATCGGGTCCCCGCTCGCGCGGGCGTCCGCGAGGCCGTCCTCGACCAGCTGCCCCTCTCTCTCGACCGCCTGCCCGGCACAGGTGAGCAGCACGAACCGGGCGTGCACCCGGGTCGCCGGGTCCGTCTCCTGGCCGAGCACCGCCGCCGCGTCGCGCCGTGCGTCGTCCCAGTGCCCCGCGTCGGCCGCGTACTGGGCAGCGATCAATTGGCGCCGCAGCCTCTCCCGTACGGCGTCGGCCGGGGTGCGCGCCACCGCGAGGCCGGCCAGCTCCGCCGCCGTCGCCGGGGCGCCGCGCCGCCGGGAGGACCGGGCCGCGTCGATGAGCATCGCCGCGACCTCTTCGCCCTGCGCCGGATTGGCCAGCGCCAAGTGCCGGGCCCGCTCGACCGGCTCGGTCGCGGTCTGCGCCAACCGCCGGTGTGCCTCGCGCCGGGCCCGCCCGGTCGCCTCCGAGTACACTGCGGCGCGCACCAGCGGATGGTCGAACACGACCTGCCCGTCCGCGCCGATCCGGATCACGCCCAGCTTCTCGGCCGTCTCCAGGTGCGTCGTCGCCTCCTCGCCGCCCGCCGTCGCCAGCAGGGTGAGGTCGGGACGCGCGGCCGCGCTGGCGAGCGCGAGGGTGTCGCGGACGTCGTCCGGCAGCGTGCGCAGCCGGTTGAGCAGCAGACTGCGCAACAGTCCGGGAACGGCGAGCCCGGAGCCGCCGAAGCCCGGCACGCCCTCGGCCGCGGACTGCGGCCGTCCGTCGATGGGGAGCGCGCGCAGCAGTTCCAAGGCATAAAGCGGATTGCCCTGCGCGATGCGGTGGATCTCCCGCGCGGTCGCCGGGGCGACCGCCGCCCCGGCCCGGTGCTCCAGCATGGCCGCGAGATCGCCGGCGGTCATCGGCGGCACGACGAGCTCCGCTGTACCGATCGGCAGCAGTTCCGCGTGCAGGGACGACCCTCCAGCGGACACCCGCTCGGTGGCGAGGAATCGCATGCGCAGCCCGGCCGCGCGGCGCGCGACGAAACCGAGGATCTGTGCCGTCGGCTGGTCCACCCACTGCAGATCGTCGACCACGATCCACACCGGCGTGCGCGTGGTGAGGGTCCGCAGAAGCGTCAACACGGCCAAGTGGACGCGCCCGCCCGCGCTGCCGTCCGCCCCGGGATCAGCGCCGTCGCCGTCCCCGCGCAGCAGCGCCGCCCGCAGCGCTTCGCACAGGCCGACCGGCAGCCGCCCGATCTCGTCGTCGGTCACCGGTTCGAGCAGATCGATCAGGCACATGAAGGGCAGCGGCAGCTCCGCCTCGACCGGCGAGCAGCGCAGCACCCGCACGCCTGCCGCGGGCGCGCCCTCCAGCAGTTCGCCCATCAGGTGCGACTTGCCGATCCCAGCCGGTCCGACCAGCAGCACCCCGGGCCCGTCGCGCACCGCCTCGGCGGCGGCCGTGCGGACCTCCCGCGCCGCCAGGGAGGGCGGTTTGAGATCGCTCACAAGGCACGCCTTTCGGTAGCCGGGTGCCGGCCGGTGCCGCGGGACGGTGTCGTGACTCGCGGGTGATGGACGGTTACCGCGCAGTATTTTTGCATCGCAAAGTATCTCTGCGGAATCCCTGGTCTCACATTCTCTTCAGCTTTGTGATCTATCGGTGCCGGACGTTTGTTCCCTGACGCACGTGAGGCAACCGTCGCCCGTTCAATCCCGCCTACCCGATGCTGCTGTGGAGCTGCCTGGTCGACCGGATCGGTGCTGCTCAGAGGTGCGTAAGCGATCCAACAGCCGGCTGCCCAGCGGGCCGGCGAACCAGGCGGTGTGGTCCACGAGATAGCGGTATGCCAGGTCGGTGTTGTCGGCCGAGGCGGTCACGGAGCGGAAGTAATCGATCTCGCTGAGTGAGTAGTCGACGTGGCAGAGAGGGAGCAGGTCGGGCAGGGCGGCGTGCTCAGCGTCAGTGAGCTTTGTGACCTGTGTGTAGCCCTCGACCAGGGCCAGTGCTACGTCCTCGTGCACCGCGTCCGCGCCCTTCGCGTCGAGCTCCACCCACTCCACCGCGTTGCGCTCGATCGCGACGGCGAGGTCGTGGACCGCGAAGGCCCGGTCCGCCAGGCCGAAGTCGAAGACGGTGGAGACGGCGCCGCGCTCCCACATCAGGTTCGAGGCGTGCAGGTCGTTGTGCGTCCACAGCGGATCCAGGTGCTCGAGGTGGGGGTGCAGGCGGTTGTGAAACGGCAGATGCCAGCGTTCGAGGTCGGCCCGCCACGGCCGGCGCGCCAATTCCGCGGCCACCTGCGGGCGCTCGGCCGCGTACGCCTCCAGCGCGGCGAGCGGCTCGTCGGCCGCGAACACGGTGAAGCCCCCGAGGAGCGGCTGCGGCGCACGCCGCAGCGCGTCATAGCCCTGCGCGGCCTCATGCAGCTCGGCCAGCGCCCGCCCGGCCGACCGCGCATGCCCGAGACTGGTGAACGGCGACCAGGAGATCGCGTCGCGATACAGGTCCCGTCCGCGCCCGACCGTGTGGACTTCGTACGTCCACGGCCCCATGGAGATCGCCGTGTCGCCGCCGTCGTCCGCGAGGACCGTCACGACCGGGGCGCCGCGCGCGGCCAGGTGCGCGAGGAAGCCGTGCTCCTCCAGCAGCCCCGCGGCCGAGCGGACCGAGACGTGGTGCCGTTTGACGAAGACGCGCTCCCCGCGCGCCGACTCGATCAGCCCGGCGGCGGACAGCGGCCGCGGCGAGCGCCACAGCACGCGTCCGGCTCCGCCGAGCCGGGCGAACCGGCCCAGCAGCTGGTCGGCCTCGCGTGCGGTGAGCGGCGGCCAGTCGGGGGCGACCCACTCGGTGCCCATTCCGTGGACGAGATGGGACGACATCAGGCCCCCTCGCTTCCAGCCGACTGCGTCTGCGTACCATGACCGGTCGTTTTGACCCGCCTGTCGATTTCTGCCGAGGGCGCGCCCGTCACGTTTCCGTCCGATCCGAGGAGGTGTCAGGCATGCGAAGGATGCGCGACGCATGATCCTTGAGGCCCAGAGCGTTCAGTACCGCCTGCTCCAGCCGGGCGAATTCAGGGAGCTGAAAGGTCGCCGCGGTGCGCGGGCGCGGCAGGTCCGCGTCGAAGCGGGCGACGACGCGGGCCGGGCGCGGGGAGAGCACGTGCACGCTGTCCGCCAGCAGCACTGCCTCCCGGACGTCGTGCGTCACCAGCACGATCGTCCAACCGTGCCGCTGCCAAGTCTCCGCGAGCCACAGCTGCATCTGAGTCCGGGTCAGCGAATCGAGGGCGCCGAACGGCTCGTCCAGCAGCAGGACCGGGCGCCCCATCGCGACTGTGCGCAGGAGCGCCGCGCGCTGGCGCATGCCGCCGGACAGCTGCGCCGGATATGAGCGCTCGAACCCTTCGAGCCCGAACTCGCCGAACAGCGGTCGAACCCTGGCACGCGCTTCACGCTTCGGCACGCCTTGGACCTCCAGACCCAGCGCCGCGTTGGCCTCGACCGTGCGCCACGGGAACAGCAGGTCCTTCTGCGGCATGTAAGCGACCTGAGCGCTGTACCCGGTGGCGATCCGGCCGTCGACGCGCACTTCGCCGGCGATCGGCCGGTCCAGCCCGGCGACGATGTTGAACAGGGTCGACTTGCCGCTGCCGCTCGGCCCGATCACCGCGGTGAACTCGCCCGGCCGCACGCGCAGATCCAGGCCGTCCAGCACGCGCAGCGCCGCGCCGTCCGGCCGCGGGAACTCCTGGATCAGGCCGCTGACCTCGAGCTGGTATTCGCTCATCGCCGCCCCCACCCCCGCCCCCGGCCGCCATCGCCGGACGAGTCAGCCCGCTCATACCTACGCCACGGCGTCACGAGCCGCTCCAGCAGGTACGTCGACGCGAACAGCAGGACGCTGAGCACCGCGATCACCAGGATCGTGGCGAAGACGAGGTCGGTGCGGAACACGTCCTGCATCTGCTTCATGTAGATGCCGAGACCGTCCTCCGCCCCCGCGTACTCGGCGAAGATCGCGCCGCCGATCGCGTAGGTGATCGACACGCGCAGACCGGTGAAGAAGAACGGCAGCGCGCCCGGCACCCGCACCTTCCGGAACGCCTGCCACCGGCTCGCCCCCATCGACCGCAGCAGCCGGGCCGCCTCGCCGTCAGCGGCGGCGAAGCCCTCCGCCAGCGACGCGGTCAGCGGGAAGAAGGTGGCCAGCGCGACCAGCAGCATCTTGGGCAGCAGCGTGAAGCCGAAGATCACCACGAACAGCGGCGCGACCGCGATCACCGGGATGGTCTGAGAGGCCACCAGCAGCGGGTACACCGCCCGCCGGGCCGCGGCGGAGAAGTCCATCGCGGTGGCGATGATCCACGAGACGGCGAAGGAGAGCCCGAAGCCGGCCGCGGTCTCCCGAAGCGTGGGCAGCGCGTTCTGCCACAGCGCCGCCTTCTGGTCCCAGCCGGCCGAGGCCACGTCGGACGGCGTCGGCAGCACCTGCGGGTTGTCGATCGCGAACCGGCCGACCAGCTGCCAGCCGCCGAGCAGGACGGCGGCCAGCAGCAACGGCGGCCACAGGGTCCGCAGCAATCGTCCCGCGCTCATCGTGCCCGCCGCCTGGTCTTAAGCCGACGCTCCGTCAGGACGCCGGCAGGTACGCGTTCGTGTACAGGGTCGACGGGTCCGGCTCCCGGGCCAGCGCCTTGCCCGCCGCGTCGGTGAGGATCCCGTTCCGGTAGAGGAAGTCGGTCAGCGCCGTCCAGCGGGCCGCGCTCTGGACGCCGATCTTTCCATTCGCGTCCTTATAGTAGGCGGAGGCCTCGAGCGCGGCGCTCTGGTCGACCAGCTCCTTCTGTGCGCCGAGCACCGACTCGTTCGCCTGGATCAGCAGGTTGGCGGCGTCGGCCGGGTGCGCTGCGGCGTACTGGTAGCCCTTCTGTACCGCGTCGAGGAACTTCCTGGCGAGGTCGCCGTGCGCATTCAGGTACTGGCGGGACGAGGCGATCAGGACCGAGTAGATCGCCGGGAAGCCGTAGTCCGACAGCTCGAAGGTCCGCAGCGGCTTGCCGACCAGCTTCGCCTGGATGACTTCCCAGGTGGGCTCGGGGAGGGCGAAGTCGGCCTGGCCCGCGTACAGCGCCTGATAGGCGTCGGTGTTGAGGGTGACGTTCCTGAAGGTGCCGGTGCCGCCGGCCTGCTTGATCACGTAGGTGAGCATCGGCGTCTCGAGCGGCGAGCCGTACCCGGCGTAGGTCTTGCCGTCGAGCTGCTTCGGGGAGGTGATCCCGCTGTCCGCGCGCACCCCGATGACCACGTCGGTCTTCTGCGTCACCGCGTATATGGAGACGATGTCACCGCCGGTCGCCGCCGCCTCGGTGAGCCCGTCCTGGTAGGAGATGCCGAAGTCGGCCTTGTGCGTGGAGACCAGGGTCTCCGGGGCAGTGGCGCCATAAGGAATGATCTTCAGATCGATGCCCTCGGCCTTGAAATAGCCAAGCTGCTCGGCGGCGAAGATCCCGGTGTGGTTGGTGTTCGGGGTCCAGTCGAGCGCGAGGGTCACCGGCGTCAGCTCAGCGCTTCCGGGGGAGGATGAAGCGGCCGACGACGAGGAGCACGCGGCGGACCCGGCGCCGACGAGGGCGGCGGCCAGGGCAAGGGTGATGCCCTTCCGGGGCACACTGCGGTGAAGCTTCTGCATGATAACGATCATCATACCGTGGTTTACACCGCCTCCCGCCGGACCGTCTGCGCTGCTGAATCAGCATCTGTGCGCAATCTCACGCTGTGCCCGTTTTCGCGGCGCTCGATCGAGCGCCACTCGAAATCAACCCGTCCGATCCCGCTCCCGTCCGCCCTCGTACGCGCCTATACGTGCGCGAATACCACCCACTCGCCCACCGCGACGTGCCGCCGCTTTCTACGGCGTGTCGCGGTAACTCTCCGCGCGGCGTACGGTGCTCCTGGTGGAAGACGACGCCCGCTCGGGCCCGGCCGCTGCCGACCTCGGCGTGACCGCGGGGGCCGGATCGTGCGGTGGATCGGGGCGGGCGCACTCTTGCACCGCCGGCCCTGACGTGGGGCGGCCGCTCCCGGGTACGGCGTGGCACGCCTGCCCGGATCGACTGGAATAGCCGAGAGATGGACGACGTGTTAGATGACACTAGGGGGGATCAGATGGCTGTCGCGAACGTCGGCTGGATAGGTACCGGCCGCATGGGTTCTGCGATGGTGGCCCGGTTGCTGGCAGCGGGTCAGAAGGTTGCCGTGTGCAACCGGACCCGGGTGAAGGCCGAGGAGTTGGCGCACCTCGGTGCAGTCGTGGTGGACGGTCCGGCCGACCTGGTGGAGTGCCGCACCGTGTTCATCACGGTCGACACCCCGGCGAGCCTGGTGTCGGTCGCCAACGCGCTGTTCGGCGCTGAGGTCGGGCCGCGCACCGTGATCGACTGCTCGACCGTCGACGCCCCGGCCGCCCGCGCGCTGCGGGAACTGGCGGGCAAGACCGACACCGCGGTCCTGGCCGCCCCGGTCAGCGGAAACGCGAGCGCGGTGACCGGCGGTACGGCGTCGTTCTGCGTGTCCGGGCCGCAGGAGGCTTACCAGCAGGCCAGGCCGATCCTGGAGATCCTGGGCCGCTCGGTCACGTACGTGGGCGAGGGCGACTCGGCGCGGGTGGTGAAGCTGTGCCACAACATGCTGCTCGGAGTGATTTCCCAGACGCTGGCCGAGGTCGCCGTGCTCGGCCAGAAGTACGGGGTGACCCGTGAGGCGCTGATGGAGTTCGTCAACGGCTCGGTGCTCGGCTCGGACTTCACCAGGTACAAGACCCCTGCGATGCTCTCCCTGGACTTCACCCCGACGTTCACCACGGAGCTGCTGCGCAAGGACTTCGACCTCGGACTCGCCGCGGCCCGCGTGGTGGAGGCGCCGATGCAGGTGGCCTCCGCCGCGTATCAGCGCATTCAGGAGGCGGTGACCTCGGGCTACCGCGACGCGGACTTCGCGGCGCTTTTGGAGCTTCAGGCGCGCGGCGCAGGGATCGAACTGAAGGCCGAGGGCAGCGCGGCATAGCCCTTCACGTATAACGCGACTCACGTATAGCGCGACCCGTCGAGACCTGAGACGGGCGTGCGCGGGTCGAACTGGTTCCGCCCGTACAGCGTGACCAGGCCGCCCACGCGGCGCGGTGGTGCCCCGGACCCTCCACGGTCTGGGGCACCACCGCTTCGGCGTGTCCGCACACTGCGGCGCGGCCAAAAACTGCCGCGTCCCCGCGACGAGGGTGTCAAGATTGCGTATGCCCTGGCATCTGACCCGCGATCCGGGCGCCTTCGAGGCGTCGGCCACCGCGTTCGTGAACGCCGACCCTGTCGAGAACACCTTGTTCGTTTCGATCATGGCCGTGCTCGGGCGGCGCGGACTCGACGCCTACAGCGCCCGGCCGCCCCACTTCGGCTGGTACGCAGGCGAGAGCGGTCGGGTCGAGGCCGTCTTCCTGCAGACCCCGCCGCATCCCGTGCGGTTGTCCGCGGCTGCGGATCGCGCGGCCCGGGAACTGGCGGAGGCGCTCGCGCGTGATCATGGCCGAAACCGCGGCGGACAGGCGGAGGTCACCGGAGTCGCCGGCCCGGTCCAGGCGGCCGAGGCGTTCACCGTGCAGTGGTGCGAGCTGACCGGCGCCACCGCGGCGATCCAGATGCGCACGCGTCTGCACCGCCTCGAAACGCTGGCGGCTCCGGAACCCGGCCCGGTCGGCCGCGCCCGAGTCGCCGGGCGTGCGGACCGGGACCTGCTGGTCGCGTGGCAGCGGGTATTCGCCGAGGAGGTAGGGGAACTCCACGCGGATTCCGAGCGGATCGTGGACA
Source organism: Actinocrinis sp. (assembly GCF_035938995.1). GTDB lineage: Bacteria > Actinomycetota > Actinomycetes > Streptomycetales > Catenulisporaceae > DASZGI01. The sequence goes on along the minus strand of NZ_DASZGI010000150.1, from coordinate 9,237 downwards.
ACCGGATCGAATACGGCGGCCTGACGGTCTGGGAGGCCGACGGGCAAGCGGTGTCGATGGCGGGGGTGACCCGGCCCATCGAGGGCACCGTGCGCGTCGCGCCCGTCTACACCCCGAAGCCGTTGCGCGGACGGGGCTTCGCCGGCGCGGTCACGGCGTCCGTGAGCCAGGCCGCGCTGGACGCCGGGGTCCGAGAAGTCCTCCTCTTCACCGACCTGGCCAACCCGACCAGCAACGCGCTTTATCACCGGCTCGGGTACCGCCCAGTCGGTGACCAGGTCGACTATCGCTTCGTGTATTGACATCACCGCGACGCTCTGGAAGGAAGCATTAACGGGCCCCGCGCCGAGAGGCGGGCGCTGCCGAGCTCCCCGCGCGACGGCCGCACATTAACTGGCCCACCGTGGCGGGTCGAGAGCTCCTGGGCTCGGCTTTGGCGGGGTCGGGTGTTAACGGGCCCGACCCCGCCGGATCGAAGTCCCTACGAACCGCTCACCTACGGGGCCGGAGCGGTCAGCCCTGCCGAAGTGCTTCTAGCGCCCTGGTCACCTGGCCGAGCGGGTCTTCGCCAACTGGCCGCAGAATGACGCTGTCCGCTCCCGCGTTCCAAAGCGCTCGCGTGCGCTGCGCGACCTGTGTCTTATCGCCGGACACGGTGAATACGTCCTGCAGCGGCACTCCGAGGAACTCGCTGTACTCATCCAGGATCGGTGCGAGCGCGGCTGACACGGCGTCAGGATCGTCGTCAAGGGCCAGATGGGTGAACACGAGCAACTCGTGCGAGCCTGGACGGTCTTCGGACTGGTCACGCGTGGCGCGGCCCCGCTCGATCAGCGCACGAATACCCGGCAGGTCGTCCGGTCCACGCCCCTCGACCACGAGCGTGCCGTCGGCAACGCGTCCGGATAGCTCGAGCGACCGCGGACCGATGACGCCGACGATCACCGGCGGTGGGACGGAGGGCGGATGCACCAGTCGCATCCGCTCGAGGTGGATCGCCTGGCCGTCGACCGTGACCTCATGCCCGCGCACCACCTGCCGCACGGCGGTGACGGTCTCCGCGAGCAGGTCGAGCCGATTCGGCACCAGCGCGCCGACCTCCCGCATCCACGCGGTGGCGCCGTGGCCGACCCCGGCGACCAGACGTCCAGGATGGATCCGGGCGAGCGTGCCGACCTCCATGGCCAGCAATGCCGGATTTCGCAGCGGCGCCGGGCAGATGCCGATCCCCACACGCAGTCGGTCGGTCGCGGCTAGCGCGGTGGCGGCCGAGGTTACGGCGCCAGCCCAGCGCAAGTCTTCGACGACCCACAGATCGTCGGCGCCTAGGTCTTCGAGGGCGCGGGCGAATCCGGCCAGATCCTCCGGTGGGCGTGCACGGTCGAAGATCGCGCCGATGCGGCGAGGGCCGGAAGCGGTGTTGATCACGCGTGTCACGCTAGCAAAGAGCGATGGTGGGGAGCCTGGCAGCGTAAAGACGAGGCGGCGGGAAGCGTGGCGAGGGAGGGGCAAGGCGGCGGGGAGTACGGCGAGGGAGGCGTAAGGCGGCGGGGGAGTGTGGCAGGCGTGAGAGGGCGGCGGGGTGCGGCGAGGGGAGGGGAAAGACAGCAGGGGAGTGTGGGCAGGCGTGAGAAGGCGGCGAGGGGAAAGGTGGCGGGGGGCGTGGCAGGCGTAAGAAGGGGGCAGGGAGTGCGGCGTCCGGCTCGGCCGTTGTAGGAGAGCTACGGCGTCTATTTGTCGCGGCGGCGGCTGGCGCGGCCGCGCGTGGCGGCCAGCAGACCGAGGCCGATCATGGGCACGACGCTGCTGCCCTGGAGCCGCGAGTGGCCGAGCGCCGTGTCCATCCGATGCAGCGGAATCACCTGCGCTATCCCGCCCAGGGCGATGAACGCCAGCGGTATCGCCGTCGCGATCAGGGTGTTGACCGCCCGCCGATCCTTTCGCAGCACCGTGCCCACGAAGTGGCCCACGCTGCGGCGGGTGAGTGCCAAGAGCAGTGCGAGCAGGAGCAACAGCGTCGCGAGCGTCGCGATGCCAATGAGCCGCAGCCCCGCGCTGTTCGTTCCGGCCGCCGCGATCAGGACTCCTACGGCGCACAGGTACGTCGCCGCGCAGAATCGCTTGAGCAGCACCACGATCGTGGCCGTCAGGTTGTCCTTTGCCAGCTTCTGCTGCGGGTTGTGCCGCAGCGAGGTGCGGAAGCCGGCGAGCGCGCGCATCCACTTGCGCTCAAGACGGTCCAGGACGGCCAGGTTGTTGTGCGCGGTCGCCTGGTTCGGGTTGATCGAGAGCGCGTGCAGGTAGGCCTGGCGTGCCTCATCCGTCCGGCCAAGCTGCTTGACGATGACCCCGTACAAGACGTGCACGTCCGCCTCGTCCGGCGCCAGGGTGCGCGCCCGCACCACCGAGTCCAGCGCCGCCTTCGGATCGAAATGGCGCAGGCAGTCGGCGAGCAGCCAGTGGCACATCCACACGTCCGGCGCCAGCCGCACCGCCTCGCGGGCCGCGCTCGTCGCCGCCCAGTGATCGCCCGCGGCGTTCAGCGCGCTGGCCAGAATCCGCTGGCTGTGCTCCGACGCCGGTTCGGACGCCACCGCGGCCCGGGCGACGCGCACCGCCTCCTTGTGGTCGCCCAGGATGTTGTGGCAGCGCGCCAGCAGCCGCAGCGCCCCCGCGTTCGTCGGCTCCTCGGCCAGCAGCGCGACCAGCCGCTCGCGCGCCTCGCCGGCCCGGCCGACGTCGACCAGCGCCGAGACCCGGACCAACTCGTCGCGCACGTCCGGCGCCGTCACAGGATCTTGCGTTTCTTCAGGTACGCCAGCAGGTCGTCGTAGGCGCCGCCTTCGTTCGCGAAGAGCGCGACGTTGCGGGCGGATTCCAGCCACGGCCCGATCGACGGCTTGACCTCGCCGATCGCCGCGTCCACGTCCCGCATCTCGATCATGCGCACGGCGCCGGTCGCGGCCGAGTCCAGCAGCGCCCGCTCGGCCGCGGTCTCGCACACGTGCGCGAGATCGGCGCCCGAGAACCCGTCGGTGCGCCGCGCCGCCGCGGCCAGGTCGATCTTCGACACCGGACGGTCCTTGAGGTGGTGGCGCAGGATCGCCTCGCGCGCGGCCGCGTCCGGCGGCAGCACCAGCACGGTGCGGTCCAGCCGGCCGGGACGGCGCAGCGCCACGTCCACGTCCCACGGCGCGTTCGTCGCGGCCAGCACGAACACTCCGTCGTTGGACGCCCCCACCCCGTCCAGCTCGGTGAGCAGCTGGTTGACCGTGCCGCGCATCGTGTTGGACCGCAGCTGGCTGCGACGCTGGCCGAGCGCGTCGATCTCGTCGAGGAAGAGCACGCACGGGGCGTTGCGGCGCGCGGTGGCGAAGATCTCCCCGAGGTTGCGCTCGCTCTGCCCGATGTACATGTCCAGCACGTCCGCGAGGGTCACCGAGAAGAAGCTCGCGCCCAGCTCCCCGGCGATCGCCTTGGCAAGGAAGGTCTTCCCGCAGCCGGGCGGACCGTAGAGCAGCAGGCCGCCCTTGAGCGACTTCCCGTAAAGCTTTCGGAGCTCCGGATTGCGCATCGGCGCGAGAAACGCCGCATCGAGGCGCTTCTTCACCTCCGTCATCCCGCCCACGTCGGCCAGCCGTATGGTGCTGGGCTCAAGGTCGTAGGCGGGCTCGGTCAGCTCCTCGTCGCCGTCCAGGAACATCGGCGCGGCGAGGTCGCCGAGGTCGCGCGCGGCCGCGTCCCAGTCGAACTCGCTCTCGAGATCGGCCTCCGAGCGGTTCGCGGAGTCCGCGGTGGGGTCGTCGGACGGCGCGTCGGACTCCCAGCCGGGTGCGGCGGGCCGGGGCGGCATCGGCGGGGCGGTCGTCGAGGACTGAGAAGACGCCGGCGCGCCCACCGCCCGCTGCATCAGATCGAGCGCGGCGGCGGACGTCGGCTCGGCCGCGAGGACGGTGCCGATGTGGCTGACGGCTTCCGCGACGGATCCCGCGTCGAGCAGGAGTCCGGCCAGGTGAAGGCGCAGCGGCACGTCCTGCGGCGCGGCTTCCACTGCCTTGCGCAGGCTGTCGATCAGCGGCGAATCGCCCACGGCGCCTCCCCAACCCGTCCCGGTCCCTGCCTCGGGAACCCCAGTGTAAGGGCGCCGCCACCTGCTACGGGGTACCGGGGAGGATGCTGGCGTCAACCCGCTTGCGTCCTGCGCTCCAGCTCTGCGACCCGGCGCTTGAGCGCGACCGCGCGGTAGCTCTCCTCAACCCAGTCCTCGTACACGCCGAGCGGGACGTCGGCCTTCGTCAGCCGGACGTTGACCCACCCCGCACGGCCGAGCCCGTAACCCATCTGCGTGATCCCGTCGACCCCCAGCGCCTCGGCGTGTGAGGCGTGCAGCTTGACCCCGAAGCCGACCCGGTCCTCCTCGCCGTCGACGCCGAGGAACACGAAGACCTTCTTGTCGACCTTGACGACGGTCTCGCCCCACGGGTGATCCACCCACGCGCCGGGATAGCCGAGAGCCAGCTCGAGCAACCGCTCGCGGATCCGCGCGGGCGAATCGGCCCGGTCAGAGGGTGCGGTCATGCCTCATCACGACAATCGAGCCCGGCTTGTGCAGCACCGCGGGCTTGGTCACCCCGGTCTCGGCGAAGCCGTACCGCCGGTAGAAGGCGCGGGCCCGGTCGTTGGCGCTGTGCACTTCGAGGCTGATGACCTCGGCGCCTCCGGTCAGCCGCGCCCAGGAGATCGCGGTGTCGAACAGCCTGCCCGCGACGCCCAGCTCCCGGCCCCGGAACTCCGCGGTGACGTACACGTTGAAAACCACGTACTCGCGGCCGGAGACGTCCGGCGCGTAGACACCCGTGGTGCCCACAAGCCGGCCGCCTCGAGCGACGGCGACGAACAGCGCGGAGGTCTCCGAGTCCGCGTTCGTGTAGGTGCGCTCGCGCCACACTTCGTCGGGCTTGGCCAGCGCGTCCTCGTAGTATTCCCGGAAACCGTGCGGGGTGTCCTTGAGGGCCTCGAGCCTGATGTCACGGACCTGGCGCCACTCGTCCGCCCTCACGCGTCGCACCTCGAACTTCCCCATGGATCAGATCTTGGGGCATCGGGCGGTGCCAGTCCAACCGGATACCGACCGTAGCTAGATGCATCCGCTCAGTCCAGCGCGGGTACGCGAGCGCCTGCTTGGTTCTGCGGGCAATGCCCGGCACAATGCGATGCCGTGCCGATGAACGCAGACTCTTTGCCAAATACCGTGTCGATCAACGGCCGCATCGCCGCGGAACTCGGCGTGCGCGAGCGCCAGGTGACCGCCGCGGTGGACCTGCTCGACGGAGGCGCGACAGTGCCTTTCATCGCCCGGTACCGCAAGGAGGCCACCGAGGCGCTGGACGACACCCAGCTGCGCAACCTTGAGGAGCGGCTGCGCTACCTGCGCGAGCTGGAGGAGCGGCGCGCCGCGATCCTCGAGTCGATCCGCGGCCAGGGCAAGCTCGACGACGCCCTCGCCGCCCAGATCGCCGCCGCCGACTCCAAGGCCCGGCTCGAGGACATCTACCTGCCGTTCAAGCCCAAGCGCCGCACCAAGGCCCAGATCGCCCGAGAGGCCGGGCTCGAACCGCTGGCCGGCGCGCTGCTGGCCGACCCCGGCCTCGACCCGCAGACCGAGGCGAGCGGGTACGTCGACGCGGACAAGGGAGTCGCGGACAAAGCGGCGGCCCTCGACGGCGCCCGCGCGATCCTGGTCGAGCGCTTCGCCGAGGACGCCGACCTGATCGGCGAGCTGCGCGAGCGGATGTGGGAGCGCGGCCGGATCGTCTCGTCGGTGCGCGAGGGCAAGCAGGACGCGGGCGCGAAGTTCTCCGATTACTTCGAGTTCGCCGAGCCGTTCACCAGCCTGCCCTCGCACCGGGTGCTCGCGCTGCTGCGCGGCGAGAAGGAGGAGGTGCTCGACCTCGTCCTCGACCCCGAGCCCGCCGCTGAGCCGTCCGCGGACGAGGCCGACACGGCTGCTGCTCTGGCCGTGCCCGTGCGCACCGGCTACGAGGTGCGTATCGCCGCGCGCTTCGACATCGCCGACCGCGGCCGCCCGGCTGACCGCTGGCTGCTGGATACCGTCCGCTGGGCCTGGCGCACCCGCGTCCTGGTGCGCCTCGGCGTGGACCTGCGCATGCGGCTGTGGCAGGCCGCCGAGGACGAGGCGGTGCGCGTCTTCGCCGCGAACCTGCGTGACCTGCTGCTCGCCGCCCCCGCCGGAACCCGCGCCACGATGGGCCTGGATCCCGGCTTCCGCACCGGCGTGAAGGTCGCGGTCGTCGACGACACCGGAAAGGTCGTGGCCACCACCCCGATCTACCCGCACGTGCCGCAGCAGCGCTGGGACGAGTCGATCGCCGTGCTGGCCAAGCTCGCCGCCGCGTACAAGGTGGATCTGGTCGCGATCGGCAACGGCACCGCCTCCCGGGAGACCGACAAGCTCGCTGCCGACCTGATCGCCCGGCACCCCGAGCTCAAGCTGACCAAGGTGATGGTCTCCGAGGCCGGCGCCTCGGTCTACTCCGCTTCCGCTTACGCCGCGCGCGAGCTGCCCGACCTCGACGTCTCGCTGCGCGGCGCGGTCTCCATCGCCCGCCGCCTGCAGGACCCGCTGGCCGAGCTGGTGAAGATCGACCCGAAGTCGATCGGCGTCGGCCAATACCAGCACGACCTGTCCGAATTCAAACTGTCCCGCTCGCTCGACGCCGTCGTCGAAGATTGCGTCAACGCGGTCGGCGTGGACGTGAACACCGCTTCAGTGCCTTTGCTCGCCCGCGTGTCGGGCATCGGCGAGTCGCTGGCCGAGAACATCGTCGGCCACCGCGACACGAACGGCCCGTTCCGCACCCGCAGGGCCCTGAAGGACGTCGCCCGGCTCGGCCCCAAGGCCTTTGAGCAGTGCGCGGGCTTCCTGCGCATCCGCGACGGTGACGACCCGCTGGACGCCTCGAGCGTGCACCCCGAGTCCTACCCGGTGGTGCGCAGGATCCTGACCTCCACCAAGCAGGAGATCAAATCCCTGATCGGCAACGCCGCCACCCTGCGCGCGCTGAAGCCGGCCGAGTACGTCGACGACACCTTCGGCCTGCCGACAGTCACCGACATCCTGCGCGAGCTGGAGAAGCCGGGCCGCGACCCGCGCCCCGCCTTCCAGACCGCGACGTTCAAGGAGGGCGTGGAAAAGCCCTCCGATCTCAAGCCCGGCATGCTGCTCGAGGGCGTGGTCACCAATGTCGCGGCCTTCGGCGCGTTCGTCGACGTCGGCGTGCACCAGGACGGCCTGGTCCACGTCTCGGCCATGTCGCGCACCTTCGTGAAGGACCCGCGCGAGGTGGTCAAGCCCGGCGACGTGGTGCGGGTCAAGGTGCTCGACGTCGACATCCCGCGCCAACGCATCTCGCTGACTCTCCGCCTGGACGACGAGCCGCAGCGCGGCGGGCAGGACGGACGGGGTCAGCGGGGCGGAAGGGACGGCCGGGACGGCGGACAGCGCCGCGGCGATCAACGCGGCGGGCGCCCGCGCCAGGATGGCGGGTCCGAAAGTGGCAAGGGTTCGACAGATACGGCGCTCGCTGATGCGCTACGGCGCGCAGGCTTGGTTTAATGAGCAACCAAGAACTCTAAAACATCACGCGCAATAGCACTGCGTGTCAGGAAGCGTGGGTACTAGAACGGAGTGACCCTCGAATCGAGTCTGCCGGGTCCGGAGCGGCCGTCCGATCCGCGCGACGTACTCGTCCAGGCCCTGCTCGGTCTGCGCTGGGCGCTGCCCCGGACCGATGCCGACGCACGCGTGGCGCTTGAGCAGCTGTCGGCGGTGACCGAGCGCCTCGCGCAGCTGGCGGCCGCGTCGAGCGGCGAGGCCGAATCGCCGTGGGAGGGCCAGGTCCAGACGCTGCTCGCGCAGGCCGGGTTCGCGCTCGACTGGTGGCGGCCGGTCCTGGACGACATCGACCTCGACTGGACCCTGAACCACCAGGCGCACCTGGCCGCCGACCTGGCCCGGATAGCCTCGGCGGGCGCGCGCATCCTCGACCGGTACGCCCCCGCCGTCCCGCATCCGCACGAGTCCGAGGGGCCGTTCACCCTCCCGCCCACCGGCAACCGGGTCCTGGCCGCCTTCGGCTCGGTGCCGGCCACGACCATCATCGACCCGCTGGCCAACTCCGGGCGCCACCGCCGGCCCGCATACGAGTTCGACGCCCCGACCGGCCGCTCCGCGCCCCCGGCCCCGCCCGCGCCCTCCGTGCCCCGCCGCCCGGCGGCGCCGTCCTGGTCCCCGGTCCCGGCCGAGCCGCAGCCGCCCGCCGCGCCCACCGGCCTGCCTCCCGCGATCGGGCAGGCGCCGGGCCATCAGCAGCTGCTGTATCCGCAGATCGTCGAGTTCACCCCGGCTTCCGCGCCCGCCGCGCCGCAGCCGGTGTACCCGAATCCCGACGCGGAAGCCGTCGCGAACCTGCTCGCGCCGCCCCCGCCGATCCCCGTGCAGCAGCCGGTCGAGGACCTCCTCGAGCCGCCGCTGCTGCCCATGCCCGTGCGGTCGCGCCCGCCCGGGCAAGTCCCGCCGTCCGCGTTCACGCCGCCGATCATCTGGGGCGGGTCGCCTGCCACGGTCTTCGACGACGAGGACGACGACCCGATCGTGCGCTCGGATCGGCGCCTCCTGCCGTCCGGCGGAATGGTCGTGCAGGCCCTCGGGATCCTCGGCGTAGTGGGCGCGCTCTGCTGGTGGGCGATCACCAGCCTGCATCCGGGAGCCGCGCCGCCGAGCCACCCGGTCGCGGGCACCGCCGCCGCCGGCCACGCGCCCACGCAGAGCGCCCCGGCCCGCTCCGGCGCCTCGATCACCGGCACCAAGAGCACCCCGGCGAAGGCCGCGACCAGCGCGCCCGCCGCCCCGCCGTCGAGCGCCGCCCCACCAGCCGCCCCTCCGGTGGTCGGGACCGCGACCGTGACCGCGCTCCAGGTTTCGCTGCTCGGCGGAAGCGTCGCGCAGCAGCAGGTCGCGATGGTGCTGTCGGTCAACGCATCCGGCACCGGCCAGTTCACCGTAACGGTGGACTACTACGGCATGAGGAACGGCGCGAAGATCGACGAGCGCGCCGCCTCCTGGACGCTGAGCGGCAAGACCAGCTACCAGATCGGCGCCACCATCCCGACCCAGGCGTACTGCGGCACCGTCTTCACCCTGACCGCCAAGGGCGG
>NZ_DASZGI010000149.1:0-1636 GCF_035938995.1 Actinocrinis sp. | reverse complement strand
CCACGCCTGCGGACCCGGGCGCGGGACTGCGCGGCGTCCTGACCGGACCGGGCGGGCTGGGCACCACGGCGGTCCGGCTCTTCTGGGCGGCCACCGACGCCGCGGTCGCAAGTCAGCGCACTGCGAGTCCGGACGCCATTGACGAGAACTCTGCCGACCAGGCAGGTGGGACGGATTCATCGTCGCCGGTCCGCGTACCGCCGCTGTACGGCCCCGATGCCGTCCGCGACGATCCGGCCCTCGGCGACGCGGTGGACGACCGGCTGGTGGCCTGGTGGGGCGGCGAGATCGGTGCCCGCTCCGGCGAGCTGGAAAAGCTGCGGGCCTGTGGATTCGGCCGGCTGATCATGCTCGCCCACCCGGACTGTGATGAGGTGGACCGGCTCGCGGCCGCTGCCAAGTGCGCCGTGGCCGAATGGGCCGTCGACGACCTCTACCTCGACGGCGACTCCGCCGAATCAGCGCCCGAACGCATCCCCCTGCGGCTTGCCATGGCGTATGCCGCGATGGCCCCGGCCCGTGTTCCCCCGCCGCCCTACGCGATCCAGTACGACGAGCAGGCACGGGAAGACCCCGTGCTGCGGGCGATCCGCTCCAGCTGGACCAATCTGGCGCGCTACGCGAGCCCGACACAGGTCTTCCGGCTGCGCCACGAACTGGCCGTCATGTTCGTGGCCTACAACCAGGAGGCCGAGTGGCACCTGTCCGGGCGGGTGCCGCCGGTGTGGGAGTTCCTGATGCACCGCTGGGAGAACGCCTTCTGCCCGTGCATGGTGCTCACCGACGCGGTGGGCGGTTACGAGGTCCCCGCGCACGAGTACTTCGACCCGCGGGTGCGCCGCGTCTTCACCACCGCGGGCGTGGCCAGCGTGCTGGTCAACGACCTCTACTCGCTGCGCAAGGAGGAGCAGGTCGACGCAGGGTTCGACTTCAGCCTTCCCACGGTCCTGATGGCTGAGGAAGGCTGCACGCTCCAGCAGGCGGTGAACCGGACCGCCGCGCTGCACGACGAATTCGTCCGCTACATCGAAGCCGAGTCCGCCGCACTCGCCGCCGAAGGCTCCCCGCAGCTCGGGCGCTTCCTGGCGGGCGTCTGGGCGTGGATGGGCGGCGGCAGACGGTGGCATGCCACGAGCGGCCGCTACCACGCCGTCCCGGCCGACGGCGGCGCACCCGAGGAGTCCGGCGCCGGCGCCCCGACCACCGACTGACGGGATGCGCGGGACGGAAGCCGCGCGCCCACCGAACTGACCATTCGATCGCAACAGAATCGCAAGAGAGCGGAGCAGTCATCGTGACCACCACCGTGACCACCCTGGATGTGTGCGAGGAGTCTGCCGCGGTCAGCGCGTATGAGCAGTCCGTCGCGGATTACTGGAACAGTGAGCGCAACCCGGTGAACCTGCGCCTGGGCGAGGTGGACGGCTTCTACCACCACCACTACGGCATCGGCGAGCCGGACTGGTCCGTGCTCCAGGGCCCCGAGGAGACCCGCGAGCGGCGGATCACCGCCGAGCTGCACCGCCTGGAGTGCCTGCAGGCGTCCCTGCTGGCCGAGCACCTCGGCGACGTCGGGCCCGAGGACCGGCTGCTGGACTGCGGCTCGGGCCGCGGCGGCGGCAGCTTCGTGGCGAAC
>NZ_DASZGI010000148.1:0-13229 GCF_035938995.1 Actinocrinis sp. | reverse complement strand
AGGGCAGTGTAGCTCGCATTTTAGATCTGCCGCGCCCTTGCTTTCAGATCTGCCGCAGAAGAGCCTTTAGATCTGCCGAGATGATGCGCTCAGCGTTGCCGCTCGGACCGCTGCGATGCGAACGCGCGGCGGCTCGAGCGGCCGCCTCACCAGCCGCGCTTGCGCCACTCTTCCAGGTGGGGGCGCTCGTCGCCGAGGGTGGTGTCGCGGCCGTGGCCGGGGTAGACCCAGGTCTCGTCCGGCAGGATGTCGAAGATCTTCGTGACGACGCCCTCGTAGAGGACTGCGAAGCGCTCGGAGTCCTTTTGGGTGTTGCCGACGCCTCCGGGGAACAGCAAATCGTCTCAAGGGGTAACATTGCAACCATGGCTGACCGGGTGGCGCTGTACCAGCGCATTTCAGAGGATGAGCTTGGCCTGGAGAAGGGCATAGCCCGACAAGTGGAGGATGGGCGAGCCCTCGCCGTGTCGCGCGGCTGGACGGTCGTCGCCGAGCTGAGCGACAACGACATCAGCGCACTTAAGGGTGCGTATCGTCCTGACTACGAGAAGTTGCTCAACATGGCGCGGCGTGGCGAGATAGACCGCATCGTCGTCTTCCACACATCGCGGCTATGGCGCAACCGCAAGGAACGCGCCGAGGGCATCGAGATCTTCGCTCGCGCGGGAGTATCGATCAGCGCCGTGAAGGGCACGGACCTCGATCTCAGCAGCGCATTCGGGCGCGGCATGGTGGGCCTCATGGGAGAGTTCGACACGATGGAATCGGAGATCAAGGGTGAGCGCGTCGCCCGGACCGCTCTCCAGCGCGCCCAGGAGGGGAGGGCGAACGGCGCGGTCGCCTATGGGTGGCAACGTGTTTATGATTTCGATTCGCAGGGCCGCAAGATCGGATTCAAGGACGTTGAGTGCCCCGAACAGGCCGAGATCGTCCGCGAGATCGTCCGGCGTCTGCTGACGGGGGACACGCTAATCGGTATCACCGCCGACCTGAACGAACGCGGCGTGCCGGCTCCGGGCGCGGGCCAGAACCGGAAGCATCGCACCAACGGGCAGGACGAGAGCGGGTCACGGTGGAACAAGACGTCAGTCAAGAAAATCGCACTGCGGGACGCGAACATCGCGGTCCGAAGGCATGGCCAGAACAAGTATCCGGCGGCCTGGCCGAGACTGATCGAGGATGAACAGCACGCCCGGCTCCAACTCATGTTCGCGGCACGTCAGGCGGACGATCGGCTAACGAGGCCGGGTCAGCGAAACCACCTCTTGACCTGGGGGGACATCGCGATCTGCGGCGTGTGCGGCGGATGGTTGCGGGTCGCGAAGCGTGGGAACGCGAAGTACGGCGCGAAAAAGGAAACGTATTGCTGTGACCCGAAGGGGTGCGTTGGCCGGAATGTGGAGGCGTTGGACGGATACGTCCGGGGCCTGGTGCTTGACCGCTTGGGCACTAAAGATGCCGCCACGGTGTTCGAGTCGGACGGCAGTGTGGCTGTCGCGGTCATGGAGCGGATCGAGGGCTTGAGGGCGAAGCAGATTCTTGCGGCAGAGGATTACGCGGCCAACCTGATCAAGCGCGAGCAGTTGCTAAAGATCACGGAGTCGCTCGGTGCGCAGATCACCGATGCGCAGGCCGAGCTGCGGCGGGTGCAACCGGCCGTGGATCTCAGTGTCCTGGACGGGCTCATCGGCGACCAGGCGGCGGAAAAGTGGGATGCGCTCACGGTGGCACAGAAACGGCACGTACTCGAAGCTCTCCATCTGCGGCTCGAGGTCCACCCGGTCGAGCGGCGGGGCCCAGGGTTCGATGCTGCGACGATCCGGTTTCCGCAGGGCGGGCCGTTTGGGGTTTGACGCCACAGAATCGACCGCGTGAGCTGCTGTATTACTAAAGCAGTGGGTTGACACTCAGGTGCACGCGCTCTATTTTTGGTGCGTGAGCGCTACGGACGTCATCCAGGCCCGAATACAGAAGCGCTGTCTGCCAAGCCCTCAGGAGTGCCGCCGTCTGCGGATCGCGGCTGGACTCACCCGCCGCGATATCGCCGACGCCATCGGTGCGAGTGTCCCCGCTGTCGGGCACTGGGAAAACGGCCTGCGGAGGCCGCGCGGGGAGTTCGCGGAGCGGTACGCGGAGGTGATCGCCGCCATCCGCCGCGCGCTCGACGACATCTCGGAACGCGCCTGATGTCTGAGTGCGGCGCGGTGCATGGCGTCCGCAATGTCAGCCGGTGGTCATATGCGCGGCGGATGGCCGCCGAAGCGCGGGAAGCAGGCGACGAGAAGGCGGTGGCCTACTGGGAGCACATCGCGGAACTGGTCGATAAATGCCCACCGCTTACCGACAGACAGATAGTGGAGCTGCGAGCCATCTTCGCCTCAGCCGCTCCCCGGGTCATCGCCACCACCCGCCAGCCCGGCCGGGCGCCCGACGGCGAGGCCTGATTTAAATGCGAGCGGCGCCCCGCGAAGGGCGCCGCCGCCTAGCCCGCCCACCACCATGGGAGACCGTGTAAACACAATAATATTCCGTCGACGTATCGACGCGTCGAGTGTACCGCTACGCACCGACGTGCCGCGCATTCCACACGACGTTTTCGCCGTCGGACTCCGCCGCCGCGAGGCCGCGCTCCGGCTGGCGCCCATCAGCTGGTGTGGATGCGCGGCGGTGATCGCGTGACCACCGCGTGCGACATCGTCGAGCACTTCGACGCCGCGACGACGAGGCTCGGCTCAATGCTCCTGTCTCCTGCTGCCATCGACGAGGCGTTCGCGTCGGAGGCGGAGCCGTATTGCTTGGGCGCGACGAGAGGTGGCGCGCGATGAGCAACGAGGCGATCGACTGGGCGCTCAAGCAGCCCGTGAATGGCAATGCGCCTCGCAAGCTGATCCTTATCCTGCTCGCCAACCGGGCCGACGGTGCGTGGTTGTGCTGGCCTAGCCGTAGGCTCCTCGCGGAGGAGTCCGGACTCGGCCTACGCCAGGTTGTACGGCATCTCGCGGCGCTCGAAGAGGACGGTCTCATCCGGCGCGTTCCGTGGGAGCGTGCCGACGGTGGTCAGGGTGCGAACGTGTTCGTGCTCGGCCCAACGGCAGCCGATGCCCCCGTGTCGTGTACGACACGGGGAGGGGGTCGTGTACGTCACCCCTTGAACCCACAGGAGAAACCCCCAAAGAAGTCCTCCTTCGCAGCGCGCGAAGAATCGCGCTCGCGGCCCTCGCCCGCTGACGCGGGCGAGCCGGACGGGGGGACGGCATTGCGGCCGGATCAAGAAGACCTTTGGAGGGCGATTCGTTGGATGTACGACAACGAGCCTGAGGTTTATGAGCGGAGCCTGGACGTCCTCAAGCGGCGCGCACCCCGCCTCTGGCGACAAGCCGTCGAGAAGGCGACGGATCAATTCCGCGAGCACGAGCCCGAGAAACTCACGAACTCCGTCGCCGTCGAAATCCTCGCCTATCAGTGGGCGATCAACCTGCGGGGGCCGAACTGGCCCGCGTGGCTAGTCGGGCCTTTGCTAGAAGTCGCTCGCAAAATCGGCACGCACACGGGAACTGGGTAACCCGCGATCCTCCGACGTCTGCGCGGCCCGTGGTGCGGAGTGTGCGACGAGCGGACCCGGATCGTGGAGACCGACCCGGATCGCCCGTATTTCTGCCCCGCTGCCGCCCCTCGAGCGGAAGGCGGTCAGCGCGTGACCAGCGCGGAAAGGCTTTGCCGGTCAGTGGAGCCTTTCCGCGCCAGGAGCCGCTTCTCGACACCTTCTACACCTTCGCCAAGCGACTCGCGTCCAAGACGTCGTCGGCGCTCGCGTCGAAAGCTGCGCGGTCCGCACCGAAGATGTTGAGGCATCGTCGGTCCGGATGTCCGCCGTCCGCGACTGGCCTTAACGCGCAGGCGCGCGACGTCGCGGACGAACGACCCGGACCAGGCGGTGCGGACGGGGCGAGCCGGCTATGACGGCCCGGTCAGTACTGCTGTAGATCCGGAATCGCCGCAGGTGAGCCAAAGTTTCGGGAGCCGCGACTACGTTTGGCCTGCGGCCAAGTGCACCGACGACGCGGCTGGCGCGATGGTCGCGTCACGACGCGCCCCGGTGACCGCGCTGCGGTCGCCGACACCCCGCCTGATTCGCCGCTTGATGTCCCGTCATATCGCAGGTGGCGGCACGTTTTCGCGTGTTAGTACATGGACGCTCGCTAATCGTCTGCGGTAGCCTGGTCTTATTCGCTGAACACTCAACCTAGGGGGTGTGTGGGAGACCGGATCATGCTCCGTTTCGCCGACGCCGCGTCGGCGCTGGGCGTCGACGTCGACACCGTGCGCGCACAGATCAAAGCGGGAGTCATCCCGACCGTGAAGTTCGGCCGGAACGTCCTCATTCCCGCGTCCGCGCTCGAGGCGCCAGCTGGCGGACCGGGCGTCGCTGACCAGCTCGCCGACCTCGCCGCCCGCGTCGCAGCACTCGAGGGGGCGACCTCGTGAACGACGAATTCCGGCCGCCACCCTCACCAGGCGAGTTCGCCGCCCCCTACCTGGACCAGGGCCACGCACGTGAAGGTGCGCCTACCACTCCAGACACCTGGTCGCACGCCGTACCCCCGCCCACGTCGACCCCCAACCCGAGCGATTATCAGCGTGGACCCCTCACCGACGGGCACCAGCGCCTCACGCCGGCTGTCGGCGGCGCCGCCCCTCAGGACGTCCCCACGAGCGGGTGCGCAATCGACCGCACGATTCAACATGTCGACGATGACGCCGACGACTGAGCCGACGGCCGACGTCGAGGCGCGGATCGCTGACCAACTCGCCCGCGCCACCGCCATGGAAGACGACGCAGACGCGGTCCGGATCTCCCTACAGCTCAGGCCCAAGCTTGAGGCAGCCGACCACACCGCACACGCGGCGAGGGGCCAACACCGCGTTGCATCCGAACGACTCGCCGACGCGCGCACCGCGCTTGCCGCATTCAACCAGGGCGGCCGTGAACGCGCCGACCAGGTCCGCGACGCGCTCGCGGGAGTCGTCGGAACGGAGATCGCCGACCGGGTAGCCGACAAGATCGCCACCGAATCACTCGAGCGTGATGCCACCGCCGAACGTGTGCAGCTCGCCGACCAACTCGCCGACGCCGACGTCCCACCCGACACCGTCCGCGCCACCCTCGCACTACTGGGGGAGCAGCACACGGCCGAACGCGCACGGCTGGTCTGCGACGTCGCCGACGCCGAGACGGAAGAGGCGCACCTCCGTGTCGATGCTGACCAAGCGGAAGCAGAACGCGACCGGCTCGCACTCGCGCTGGACCGGCCCCTTAGGGCCCATTCGTGTTCTGCGACGCCTGGCTCACCCGGGTCGCCCGCCCCCGCGTTTATCGGAGCGTCATCCGCAATCGTGCGACCGTCGACCAGGCGCTTTATGAGCTCGCGCTCGCTGCCGCGTCGATCAGTTGGAAAGCGGATGCCGCACTGACGGGCGAGTTGTCCGGCATCGTCGACACGGCGAAGGATCGGGAACGGCTGATCACAGAACGCGACCAGATGAGACGCCTAGGTCTCGACCAGGGTTGGCGTATCGGAGGCGCCATCAGATGATCACAAACCCGGACCGTCCATGATCAACGACCGCACACCATTCCGGAACGTTTAAGGAACCTAGGCAGTGGTCTAGACCACTGCGCGGTCAACGCCGTAAGCAGCCGGTCCACACAGCCGTGCGGAAGGACGCCCCTCGATCAGAACACGGCGCCCTGCCCCCCGTCCGCCTACGTGGCGCACGGGGGGTTTTGCTGTGCCGAGCCCTATCCAATCGCACCACGCTCCGGTGCGACCTTCACCATCTCGCGCAGCGCCGGAGCGATCCGCAGAGCGTTCGCGCGGCTCGGACGCCGCTCGCCGGTCTCCCAACGGCCCATGGTCGCCGGGTGGACACCGGCGATATCGGCCAGCGGTGGGATGGACAACCCGCAGGCGACGCGGACCCGGCGCGCCTCGCCGGACGCATACAGCTGTTGCACCCAAAGGTGGGTGCCGATGGCGGCGGTGACGGTCTCCCGGCTCAGGCCGGGCAGCAGGTTCTCAGACAAGGATCTTCCTTAAGCGCAGGGGAACTGAGCGCGTTCGCCCCTGCCGTCGGAGTTGATCTCCGGAACGTGCCCGATCCAAGCCATGCCCTGCGCTGAGGTGGTCCCCAGCCTAGTTCATCGGGAGTCTCGGCCGCCCGCGCGAGGCCAACTCCGATCGAACACCCGAATGCGGTGCGATCGTCTACTCGGAGCTACCCGATGGAGTCGGCTGATCCACTGAATCCGTTGAACCCCTTAACGCCGTCGTCAGCTCGCGTGTCCGTTGCCGACCGTGTTCGTGTTGGGCCTCGCGGTCGCCATGGCGGTCGTGATCGGATGATGCTCCGAGCCCTGATGCGCCGCCCCTTCCCGGCACCGTTTGGCGAGACAGGGGTCCGCGTCGAGCCGCCCTTGGTAGCGCGATCGCATTCGATCATGTGCGGAAACACTAGTTTCTGCGACATCGTGATCATGGTCTCGTGTCCTGCCCTTTTGTGTGATCAATGCGTGCGGAAGTCGTCGCAAAACCCTGCCCCGCACCCTTGAATTGCGACATGGTTTTTGCGACCCTTGAGGCATGACGACGACGGAGTCCACTGACACCCCGACCGGCCACCTGATCGGCTACGCCCGTGTCTCCACCGGGCATCAGGACGCGCAATTCCAGCGCGACGCGCTCAGCGCCGCCGGATGCACGCGGATCTTCGAGGATCAGGCCTCCGGCAAATCGACCGACGGCCGCCCGGAACTCGCCGCCGCGCTCGACTACCTCCGCCCGGGTGACGTGCTCGTCGTGTGGAAGCTCGACAGGCTCGCCCGATCGGTCGTCGACCTGATCAAGATCGTTGAGGATCTAGGGAAGCGTGGCGTCGGCTTCAAGATCCTTACCGGTGCGCTCGCGGGTATCGACACGACCCGTCCGGAAGGGCGCTTGTTTATGACGATCGCAGCGGGATTCGCCGCGTTCGAGCGCGAACTCACCCACGAGCGCGTCATGGCCGGACTCGAAGCGGCCCGTAACCAGGGCCGGACGGGTGGGCGCCCGGCGGCGCTCTCACCCGACCAGGTGGCGGCCGTGCACGCGCGCCACGACAAGGGAGAGTCACCCACAAAGATTGCGCAGGCCATGGGCGTGCACCGCGCGACCGTCTACCGCGTTCTCGCCAAAGACTGAACTGGAGTACCCCAATCCGCCCCCGCTGGGATACGTCGGTGGCACCCTGCTACTGAGGTACCCAGTGCCCCACGCCTGGAGTGCCGCGCCAGGATGTGCCCCCGGATGCAACCGTCCGGGGGTGTTTCACGTGCGGGGCGGGGGTGTCCGCGCGCCGTTCTGATCGTGCCTTGCTGGCGAGCTGTGCAGCGTCACCGCCCGATACGTACCCCTACCTGCCACGACGCGCACGGCGAGGAATCAGCACGAGTCAAGCCATGGACACGCGAAACGCACTCGCGAATCAGGGGTCGAACACTCATGAGGCATGATCGGGAACGCACGACCCCCCTCGCAGATTGGCCGCGTTTTTTCTCGCAAAACTTTCGTGTGACATATACAGCGCAATCTTGGCCTATTACCGGCTACCATATGACCGCCGCTGAACAGGGCTAACGCGCCCCGCCCGTCCAGTGGCTCTCTCCCTTACCCCTGTTCCCGCAGTACCAGGTACGCGGACAGGATCGACGTACAATCGGTCTTCCCGAGACTCGACGGCATGGACGCGTCCAGGTGCTGCAATACGGTGAGCCGCGTCTCGTCGGTGACCCCGTTCTTGACCAGGTCGTTGTAACCGGCGTCGCCGAGACCTGCGATGTTCGCCTCGTCCTGGGTGCACTTCGGGGCGAGCGCATCGAGTGCCGCTTGATACGCGCTGACCGGTTGCGTGTCGCCGTCCAGGTCGGCGAGCCGTTGCGCCGCACTTCCCGCGTTGGGCGTGCTTGCCTGAACGTCAACCACGGCGGGCGCGGACGTGGACGAACCGGCCGCTGGGGTGCTGAACGGGTCGGGCTGGTTCACCGCGTACACGATGAACGCGATCACCCCGCACACGACCGCCGCGATCCACACGCCTAATGCGATACTGCAACCCCTCGGCATGATCCCTCCCCACGCGCGGCCCCACACCGCGCTACCGGGACCGTACGCCGCGCCTGACGAGGCGTCAGAGGAGTTGTCGAACCGTGACGCTGAGGAGGCGCCCCGGCACAACCGTCACCGTGCGACCAGCGTCAACTCGCAGCCGAGTGCGTGGCACCACTCGATCAGCCGGAGCGTGCGTGGCACGCGGTGACCGGTCTCCCACATGTGTACCGTCCACGTGCTGACACCGAGCGCGTCGCCCACCATCTCCTGAGACCAGTTCGAATGCTCCCGCGCACCTGCCAGCGCCGACGTCAGGCACCGGATGCGGAACTGTTCCAACGGCTCGCCGCGCCGGGGCACCGGTGTGTCGCCAGTCGGGGCGCCGGTCACGGCGGCGGTGAGACCCAGCGTTTCAGCCCAGCGCAGGAAGTTGCCGAGCGCAGGCGTGTCCTTCCCTGTCTCCCACGCGCCGACCGCCAACGCCGAAACCCCGAGTCCGTCGGCGAGCGCTTGTTGGGTGAGCCTACGGGCGCGGCGCGCCGTCTTGAGCTGAGCGATGATCAGCTCTAGCTGAGCCTGCGGCGTCCGCGCTGTCGGTTGTGTCGGAGGCTCCGCCCGCACTGTTGCTCGCGTCGTGTGGGACCGGCGACGCGGCGTCGGGGCAGCGCGCTGGGTTGAAGGTGTGGGCAGTCAAGGTTTCGGCGAAGGCGTCGCGAGACCGGCCAGCGCCTCCTCCAAGGTCGCGAACACCGGGACCTCCCGGCCCACATGCGTGCGCTGCAACATGTCCGCGATCGGCCCCTGTGCGCCGACGACACCGAGACCCCCGTCCCGGTCGCGCAAACGGCGGTGTTCGATCAGGATGACCGCGAGTGCGACCGCGTCCACCTTGGTGACCTTCTCGTCGACGACGACGACCAACGGTCGGCGGGTCAGGTTCACCGCCTCGCTCAGCGCCGCGCGCAGGCGCGGCACCGCGTCCACGTCCAGCACTCCGCACGGCTCGACCAAGGCAACACCGCTGTCGGCCCAGACCTCGAACTCGGTCACTGCGCGTCCTCGGCCGTGTAGGCCACGTATGCCCAGTGGTAGCCCTGCGCGGCGGCGATGGCGGCGGGGTCCTTGATGTTGAGCGGGCAGGGCACTTCCTGGAAGCGCTCGACTTCGACGAATTCCCACGTCTCCCGCGCCCACCCCTGACCGGCCTTATCGACCGCGTGCTCAACGTCAGCGGCGGTGAACCCCCAGGCGAGCAGATGAACACGCACGGGACGGATGACTGCGTCACGTTGGACGTCGGCGTCGTCTCGGGGAGCGGTTTGTGTTTTCACAGGTGATCACGGCCTTCGGGCGGGCTACTCCGGTCCGGAAGAGTTTAGAACTATAGCTTATAAACTAATAGGGGCGGAGGCGCACGCCTAGGATCAATACGCGCCCGAAGACCGGAGGACCGCTGCACCATGACCGAGTGGATCACCGCCTCGACCCCATACCTCGCCCCCCACACTCCCGGCGACCGGGACCCGTGGGAGCAGGAGGCGGCACAGGCCGGGCACACCGGACGCCACCAGCTGATCCTGGTGGACCGCCTGCCAGTCCCCGCCGCCGTCGCCGAACGGCTTGGCTTGAACGCCGGTACGCCTGCGATCCTGCGGCGCCGCCTCGTGACCTTGGATGACAGACCCGTGGAGATCGCGGACTCGTGGTACCCCCTCGCGGTCGCGCAGGGGACCGCTCTCGCTGAGGCGAAGCCGATCCGGGGCGGCGCCGTACGGCTGCTCGCAGACCTCGGATACACGGCGGCACGGCACGTTGAGGACGTCGCTGTCGTGGACCCGCCTGCCGACGCCGCTGAGCACTTGGGAGCCGATGCGGTGATGGAGTTGATCCGCACCGGCTACACCGAGCAGAACGTCCCGTTCGAGGTCGCCGTCATGCTCATGAGCCGTGAGATGGCACCGGGTGTTCCGCGCCGCCTGCGCTACGAACTGAGGCCCGCGTGAGCCGACAAGACGGCCGACCACGCCATCAGCAGATCGCCGCCGACCTGCGCGCCCTGATCATGTCCGGGGACCTTAGCGGGAAGCTGCCGACCACGCACGAACTGATGGAACGGTACGGCGTCGGCTCACCCACGGTGCAGCGCGCCATCCAGGTGCTCAAGGACGAGGGATTCGCCGAGGGTCGGCGTGGCTCCGGCGTGTACGCGACGCGCCGGGTACCGATCGACACGGCCGCGTACATCCCGGCCGAGGGCGGTTACACCTATCGCCTGCTGGACGTCGTCGAGGTGGTGCCGCCGGTCGCGGTGACCGAAGCGTTCGCGTTGCAGTCGCAGCAGACAGCGATCCTCCGGCATCGCCTGATGACCCTGGACGGCGTGCCCGTTGAGCTGTCATGGTCCTACTATCCGCTCAGCATCGCGGCGGGAACAGCGCTGGCTGAGCGCAAGCGGATCAAGGGTGGCGCGGCGGCGCTGCTCGCGGGTTTGGGGCGTGCGCCCGGCCGGTACGACGAGGTCACCTCCGCAAGGCTGCCGACGACGGCGGAACTGGAGCTGTTGGAGCTGCCGGACGATGTTCCGGTGCTGCGGCAGTTCCGCGTCCTGTTCGACGAGGGCGGTCAGCCGGTCGAGGCGACGGTCATGATCAAGGGCGCTCACCGCTACGAAGAGCGTGTCAGCGGCCTCATCTAGTGACACACCGCTACGGTATCCGCCGTGGCCTCTCACGACGCGTACGAGTGGACCGCCTTGGTTCTGGGCGGCGCGGGCATCCTGACAGTAGCTGGCGGAGTATTCGGCTACCTGGGCCGAGGTCGCGCCGCGCGACGTGCACAGGCCGAAGCGTTCTATGTCATAACCGAGCTCGAAGGCCAGCCGAACGCACCGCTCGACGAGCGATTAGTCCACTACGTATTGATCAACGGAAGCGACCGGATCGTCACGGAGCTGATCCTTCGCCGCCCCGACGACGGCGCCGTATCCCGTCGGGGTCGTCGAGCCCGGACGGCACGTGCGCGAGATCGGCCCCGGCCAGGATGTGACGGGCCTGCTGTACTGGCCCCATCCGGTCGCCTGTGACTTCCGGGATACGCATGGACGTCGGTGGCTGCGGGACGACCGGGGGCGCCTGTATCGGGTCAGGCCGTGGACGGCGCTGCGATTCGCGGGCCGCAAGCGCGTCATGGCGGTGGTGCTCGCTTGGCGACGGCGCAGGCTGCCCAAGACGCAAGCGACCCCACAGCAGGTGCCGTGAGGCCGCTTAGCCGGGTACATCTCACCTATATCTATCCGGCGGCGACGGGTACCCCGTTCACGCGCTCTACGGGCAGCCGGGTGTGGTCAGCAGCGGGTAGGGCTTTGAGATGGTCCCGGAGCTGCTGCGCCTTGGCCTGGCCTACCCGGAGTTCGGCACGGAGTCGGGATATCCCGGCGGGTCTACCCGTCTCGGCTACGGACGCGGCGTTGACCTGCTGCGCAGTGGCCAGAAGCGCGCCCCACGACGGCGTGTCGGCTGAAATAGGGACCCGCGTCCGGTTAGTCAGTGCGGGACGTTGTGGCGCGGCTGTGGTCGCTGTTGCCGATACCTCAGGCGTGTTGGGTGTGCCGAGTCCCGAAGCTGTGGGCACAGCCGGTTCAGGCACCCCGACGGAGTCGAGTGCAGCGCCACGAAGGACCGCCAGGTGCGCGACCACCGCGAGCGCGAGCGGCGGAACCGTGCCCGTCGCGATGACCAGCGCCACACCCGGGTGGATCACGTGAGCGGCCGTCAAGTGATACGCGCCGTTCCCGATCAGCGAGACCAGCACCGCGCCGACGGCAACTGACCGGGCATACCTACGGGCCGCCTCAGTCGGCGTACTCGTTGCCAGCCATATCCGGGTGGCCACCATAGCGGTTGCGTCGATCGTCGCCGGGAACGTCAACGCCATTTGCTTGGACCACCCGGCGAACACGGCAACCCCGTAGAGGGCGCCGAACGAGGAGACGGCGGCGGACAGCGTGACAACGGCAAGGCCTATAAACACGGCCGGATCGCGGCGGCTCATCGGGCGCCGCCGTTGGCCCGGCTGATCCACGACGCGATCACGTGAACGGTGGTCGGCTCCCACCCGGCGATCCAGAAGACGATCGTCTCGTCATAGGCGCCCAGCTCGACCCCCGCACGGCTGAGAGCGGTGCGGAGCGCGTCGGCGTTGGCGCGGGTCATCGCTCCGCGCTGGCGGTCGCGGCGCACTGCTGTATAGATGGCTTCTGCGTCGCGGCGCGCATCGGCCTCCCGCTCATACGGGCCGTGCGGTGGTGGGACGGTGTTCGTAGTCTCGTACATGGGTCCCTGCCCTCCCAGTTGGGTCGGGATCAAGGCCCTGTCTGGTGCTCGCAACACCAGTCAGGGCCGCCTATTCGGTCAGGCGGTCCCGGACTTCAGGTCACCAGCCGCGAGCCCTCCACTCCGCTAGGTGCAAGCGTTCGTCACCTAGGGTCGTGTCGCGCCCGTGGCCTGGGTAGACCCAGGTCTCGTCCGGCAGTGGCCCGAAGATCTTCTCTTCAAGTCCGTCCATCAAGGCGCCGAAGTCGGTGGGATTTGTTGTCCGTCCAGGCCCGCCGGGGAACAGGCAGTCGCCGGTGAAGAGGTGCGGGTGGCCCTTGGGGTCGTCGTAGAGGAGGGCGATAGAGCCCGGCGTGTGGCCGACCAGGTGGATCGCTCTGAGTTCCACGTCGCCCACGGTGAGGGTGTCGCCGTCGTTGAGGCGGATGTCGGTGGGCACCGGGAGCGCGTCTGCGTCGAGTGCTCCGGCGGCGGTGCGGGCGCCGGTCGCCTTGACGACTTCGGGCAGGGCTTGCCAGTGGTCCGCGTGCTGGTGCGTGGTGGCTACGGTTTGGAGGGCGTCGCCGACCAGCTTTATCAAGGTATTTGCATCGGCCGCCGCGTCTATCATTAGCTGTTCGCCTCTGTAGCGACAGCGCAGGAGGTATGAGTTGTTGTCGTACGGGCCGACCGCGACCTTGGTGATCACCAGGGCGGGGAGTTCGCGCACGTCGGGCGGGCCACCGACCATCACGTGTCCGTGGTAAGCCATAGC